>MGSI01000142.1 GCA_001798455.1 Deltaproteobacteria bacterium RIFCSPLOWO2_02_FULL_57_26
CTCGTCTAAAGATCACGCTAAAGTTCACAGGATACGAAGAAAAATCAAGAAACTGAAGCGTCGCACTCGGCAGCTGGCGCACAAGGCGAGTCCCAAGGAGGCGCCGCAGGCGAGCGCTCCGGCCACCTCCGGGTAAACTCCGCTATGAAAAGCTCGTCTGCCATGCGCGGCCGCGGCTCCGCCTTCAATCCGAAGAATCGCTTTGAGAGTATCGAGCGGGTTCTGGAGCCGGCCCGGGACGATGAGGTCTCGTCTCCGGTGACCCGGTTTCTCCCCGACGCGTCGAAAACGGTCATCGCCTTCAACGACAGCCCCGATGTCGGCTTTGACGCGAGCGTCAACCCCTATCGCGGCTGCGAGCATGGGTGTGTGTACTGCTACGCGCGCCCGACGCACGAGTATCTGGGCTTTTCGGCGGGGCTCGATTTCGAGACCAAGATCATGGTTAAAGAGGAGGCACCGGAGCTTCTGCGCCGGGAATTATCCGGTCCCGGATGGGAGCCGAGAGTTCTCGCGATGAGCGGCGTTACCGACTGCTATCAGCCGGTGGAAAAAAGGCTCGAGCTAACGCGCCGCTGCCTGGAGGTGTTGCGAGAGTTTCTCAATCCGGTCGTGATCGTGACGAAAAACTTTCTCGTCACCCGGGATGTCGATCTGTTATCTGAGATGGCCCGCTACCGGTGCGCCGCAGTGCTCATCTCGCTCACCACTCTGGATCCCAAGCTTTCGGCCGCGATGGAGCCGCGCGCCTCGCGGCCGGCCCGGCGTCTTGCCGCCATCGAGGCCCTCTCGCAAGCGGGCGTTCCCGTGGGATTCCTGCTCGCGCCGATGATCCCGGCCCTGACCGACGCGGAGGCGCCTCAGATTGCGCAAGCCGCAGCCCGAGCCGGGGCGCGCTTTGGCGGATACGCTCCGCTGCGTCTTCCCTACGGCGTGAAGGAGCTTTTCGAAAGATGGCTCGAACGCCACTATCCGGAGAAAAAAGATAAGATCCTCAATCGCATTCGCGCGGTTCGCGGCGGAAAGCTCAACGACCCCAATTTTCACAGCCGGATGAGAGGGGAGGGGATTTTTGCCGAACAGATGGCGGAGCTTTTCCGGCTGGCGTGTAAGAAAGCGGGAATTCAGGACCAGCGCCCTCCTCTTTCCACTGAACACTTCCGCCGCCCTCCCGGCTCTCAACTTGGCCTTTTCGAACCGTAAAAAGTCAGGCGAGGTGAAAGTAAAAAGGAAAAAGGAGCCGGGGCAGGGTTTGGGCCATTGGCTGGCAGGTCTGAGGAAACACCGGCCGCTGCAGCCTCGGCAGGGCCCTTAAAAAAGCTACGGATGGTTGGTTTTTTCCCACGGATGTGGTAGCTATCGTCGCGGAGTTCGGACAAAGAAGGGTTTAGGTTGGCCCCGCCGATGTCAAGGCAAACGATCTATCTGGCCTCGCTGTTCATCGCGCTGCTCTGCTTTCTGCTTCCGCTCTCGCTGAGCGCTAACGTCATTGAGCAGGTGGTCGTGGTGGTTGACCGAGAGCCCTATACCCTTACGGACCTCAAAGAGTATGCCAAGACCAGGATGGGCCGCGAGTTTCCTGCCGGAGATTTAGACTCCATTAAGGATCAGGATCGGGAGGTGCTGGAGCAGTTCATCACGGAGAAGCTCCTCGCGGAGGAGGTGAAGGTGGGGGGGATAAGAGTGAGCGAGCAGGATGTCGACCAGTACGTCGAGCAGATTAAGGAAAGGAACCGGATCGGCGACGAGGAGCTGAAGGCGGCACTCAGCCGGGAGGGCGTGAGCACGGAGAAATACCGGGCGTCGATACGGGCTGAAATTGAAAAGAGCGAGATCATCAACCGACAGGTGCGCAAGCGGGTCAACATCACGCCGGAAGACATCGAACGCTACTATCGGTTAAATTCAAAAAAGTTCACCACTGAGGAGCGGGTCCGGCTGCGCCATATCCTCCTTTCGCTGGCGCAAGCCGCTCCCTCCGAGCGGCACAAGGAGGTCTCGCTCCAGGCCCGGCAGATCCGCGAGCGGACCCTGGCCGGAGAAGAGTTTACGAAGCTGGCCCGCGCCTATTCCGAAGGTGCGGGCGCCGCGGAGGGTGGGGATATCGGTTGGGTGAAGCGAGGTAGCTTGCTCAAAGAGATCGAGGAGGTGGCCTTCCAGAAATTGTCCGTCGGCGAAGTGAGTGAGCCGCTGCAAACCAGCCTCGGGATTCATCTCATCAAACTGGAGGAAAAGGATCCGGGGCGGCTTCTCCCCCTCTCCGAGGTTCGTGGAAAAATCCGCGAGGAGTTGTATGCCACCGCCCTGGAAGAGCGTTATCAAAAGTGGCTCAAAACCGACCTGAGAAAAAACCACCGGGTGGATGTCAAGCTTCCGGGAGTTGTCTTCCGCCCGGAGGAGACGAAAGAGGGGACCGTGGACTCTCTCTTGGCCTCCGCGTCGAGGCGGAGCAAGCGAGAGGAGGGCGGGTTCTTGAGCTACCTCAACCCCCTCTCTTATATCGTCAAAGAGACCCCTATCGAGGGGGACGAGGACCAGGGGCAGGCGAGCGATCGTAATATCGTCAGCATCTTCGGCATCCCCCTTTTCACCAAGGAATCGGTTGACGATGTGCCAGGGGATCCCTTGGCGCCGGTGGAAAGAGCGGAGAAAGCAACCCCAAAGCCCGAGCAAAAGGAGTCGGGCGGTTTCTTTTCCTCCGTGTGGAAGACTTTGAATCCTTTCTCGAGCGATCGCTAATCGCTTGTCACGCCCCGCCCGGCTGACATAATTAAAATTGATAGGTGCGCAACGGTTGCGGCTAGAGCAGACGTGCCTGCGGCCCTCAGCTCAACCGCGAGCCCGATTGACAGATAGACGTTTTGCCCCAATCGAGGGAGGAGATGGCCAGACCTATCGTGGCAATCACTATGGGAGACCCTGCTGGCGTAGGGCCGGAGGTGGTCCTTAAGGCATTAGCAGATTCTGCCGTGCGGCGAGCCTGCCGTCCCTTGGTTCTGGGCGATCTCGACTTGCTCCGTAAAATCCGAGCGGGGAGGAGGCGTTTTCCCAAGCTTATCTCGTGGGAAGCTGGGCAGCCGATTGGTTCGGGCGATGATGGCGTTGTGGTTTACTCCCTGTCGCGGCTTACCCCGACCCAGGCGCAGCCCGGTCGGCCCACCGCGGCTTGTGGTGAAGCGGCTTATCGCTATATTAAGAGAAGCGCTGAGCTGGTGTTGTGCGGAGTGGCCGACGCCATGGCCACTGCGCCGATCAACAAGAGCGTGCTTCAGCTCGCCGGCTACCGCTATCCCGGCCATACGGAACTGCTTGCCGAGCTCACCCGGACGCGGGAGGTTCGGATGATGCTTTTGGGAAAGCGACTTAGGGTGATTCTCGTTACGGTTCACCTCCCGCTCATGCGGGTTGCCCGCGAGCTCACGCGCAGACGCATCCGGGTAACCTTGGAGCTTGGCCACCGCACGCTCAGGAAATATTTTGGTATCCGGCGCCCTCGGCTTGCCGTCGCGGCTTTGAATCCTCACGGCGGGGAAGAAGGGATCTTCGGACTGGAGGAAAAAAAAGTGATCCTCCCGGCCGTTAAGGAAGCCGCTCGCGAAGGTATTTGCGCTGCGGGCCCCTTTCCGGCCGACAGCCTGTTTCACCGGGTGGCGCAGGGGGATTTCGACGCCGTGGTCTGCATGTATCACGACCAAGGGCTGATCCCGCTCAAGCTGCTTCATTTTTTCGACGGGGCAGCCTTGACGCTCGGCCTTCCCATCATTCGGACATCGGTGGACCATGGCACGGCTTACGATATCGCCGGAAAAGACCGAGCGGATCCGTCGAGCATGAGGGAGGCGATCCTCTTGGCAGCTAGGCTGGCCGCGCGGCAGGGGAGATGGAGGAAATCATGAACCCAACGATCTTTCGTGAATACGATATTCGGGGATTGGCGGAAAAGGATTTTGACGCTGATTTTGCCCGGCATCTCGGAAAGGTGCATGGGACCCTCATCGGCGAGAAGGGGGGAAAGCGGGTTTCGGTCGGGCGGGACTGCCGCTTCACCTCTGAAATGTACGCGCAGGCGGTGATCGAGGGTTTTGTCTCCGCTGGTCTGGAGGTGATCGATATCGGTGTTTGTCCCACCCCGCTTTTGTATTTCTCCCTTTTTCATCTCGATCTGGACGGCGGCATCCAGGTTACCGCAAGTCATAATCCGTCCGAATATAACGGTTTCAAAGTGTGCATGGGAAAAGACACGCTCTACGGGTCGCAGATCCAGAACCTGAGACGCCTGATCGAAGAGAAGCGCTTCACGGAGCGAGCGGGAGGAAAGCGCGCGGCTTATGCGATCGTGCCGCCTTATGAGGACCACTTAAAGCGCGACGTGCCGGCGCTAGCTCGACCGCTTAAGGTCGTGGTGGACGCGGGCAGCGGCGTGGCCGGCCCGGTGGCTCCGCCGATTTTCCGCCGGCTTGGCTGCGCGGTCTGGGAGATCGCCTGCGTTCCCGACGGATCGTTCCCGATCCATCATCCCGATCCCACGGTTCCGGAGAACCTCGAACAGTTGATCCGGCAGGTGAAAGAGGAGCGGGCCGATTTGGGAATCGCCTATGACGGAGACGGAGACCGCATCGGTGTGGTCGACGATCGGGGAAACATCCTTTGGGGCGACGAGCTGTTGATCCTGTTCGCGCGCGATGTCCTGAAGCAGCATCCCGGGGCCGTGATTATCTCGGAGGTCAAGTGTTCTCAGCGGCTGTTTGACCAGATCAGGCTGCACGGCGGAGTACCGATTATGTGGAAGGCGGGCCATTCGCTCCTCAAGGCCAAGATGAAGGAGACCCATGCGCTCCTGGCCGGGGAGATGAGCGGGCACATGTTTTTCGCGGATCGTTATTTCGGCTATGACGATGCCATCTATGCTTCCGTTCGTCTGCTAGAGCTCGTGGCCCGCGCGGGCCGGCCCCTCTCCGCCTTGCTCAGCGATCTTGACAAAACCGTCTCCACCCCGGAGATCCGGGTGGAGTGTCCGGACGAGCAGAAGTTCGCCATCGCGGAGAAGGCCAAGCAATACTTTCGCCAGCACTATCCCATCATCGAGGTGGACGGAGTGCGCATCCAGTTCCCCGAGGGGTGGGGTCTGGTCCGCGCTTCCAACACCCAGCCCGCGTTGGTCCTGCGGTTTGAGGCGAAGGACGCCGTGAAGCTGAACGAGTATCGGGGCATCATCGAGGGGAAGTTGAAGGAGCTGATGGCAAGGTAAGGTCTGTCAGGTCTATCTGGTCTATTTCGTCTATTCGGTCTGAACGAGACCGGCGAAACAGACCAAACGACCAAATAGACGAGCTATGCCCGGGAAGATCGTTATCAAGGGAGCGCGCGAGCACAATCTCAAGAATCTCGAGCTGGAAATTCCGCGCGATCAGCTCGTGGTTATCACCGGGGTCTCCGGCTCCGGGAAGTCCTCGCTCGCCTTCGATACCCTCTACGCCGAGGGACAGCGACGCTACGTGGAGTCTCTCTCGGCCTACGCCCGCCAGTTTCTCGAGCAGATGCAGAGGCCCGACGTGGACTCCATCGAAGGACTCTCGCCGGCGATTTCGATCGAGCAGAGAAGCCCCGCGCCCAACCCTCGCTCCACGGTCGGAACGGTTACGGAGATTTACGATTACCTGAGGTTGCTGTATGCCCGGATTGGGAAGCCCCACTGCTTTGTCTGCGGGCGGGAAATCTCGGCGCAGACCATCCAGCAGATCGTCGACCAGCTCCTCTCCCTTCGGCCGCAGGCCCGCATCCAAATCTTAGCGCCGATTGTGACGGGCCGGAAAGGCGAATACCGAAAGGAGCTGAAGGGCCTTGCCCAGGCCGGTTTTGCCCGCGTCCGAATTGATGGGGAGCTTTATGATCTCGGGGAGGAGATTTTTTTATCAAGGACCCTGTGTCACGAGATCGATCTGGTCGTGGATCGGCTGGCGGTCAGGGAGGGAGTCGAAAAGCGTTTGGCCGATTCGCTTGAAGTGGCGGCCCGCTTCGGCAAGGAGGTGATCAAGGTCGAGATCCTTTCCCCGGAGGCTTCGGATCGAGGCGAGCCGATCGTCTTCAGCCTGAAGTTTGCCTGTGTCCAGTGCGGCATCTCTTATCCCGAGCTGACCCCGCGGCTGTTTTCCTTCAACAGCCCGTACGGAGCCTGTGCCTCCTGCGGCGGCTTGGGGACTGAGTCCGCTTCGGACGGGATGGCTCATGATTCAGGGGGCCTGACGACTGTTCCTCAATGCAAAGCGTGCCACGGGTTGCGGCTAAAAAAGGAGAGCCTGCACGTAAGGGTCGGAGGAAGGAACATCGCGGGGGTTACCAGCCTTCCGGTCAAGGAGACGCTTCAATTTTTTGCGGGGCTGGATCTTAGCGAGAAGGAGAAGACGATTGCCCAGCGGGTGCTGAAGGAGATCTCGAGCCGTTTGCAGTTCCTGGTTCAGGTGGGGCTCGACTACCTCAGCCTGGATCGGCCTTCGGCGACGCTCTCAGGAGGCGAGGCCCAGCGGATCCGCCTGGCAACTCAAATCGGTTCGAGCCTGGCCGGCGTGCTCTATATTCTGGATGAACCGAGCGTCGGCCTGCACCAGAGAGATAACGCCCGACTTTTAGCCATCCTTCGGGAACTGCGGAATTTGGGCAACACCATGTTGGTGGTGGAGCATGACCGCGAGACGATTCTTGAGGCGGATCACGTTATCGATATGGGGCCGGGGGCTGGTGTTCATGGAGGGGAGGTAGTGGCACAGGGGACGCCGGGAGACATTATGGCCGCAGAGCGCTCTCTGACGGGGCAGTACCTGGCTGGTCGCATGGAAGTCCCCGTCCCTTCCCAGCGGCGCCAGAGCAGCGGCGAAGCCCTGGTCTTAAGAGGCGCGCGACACAACAACCTGAAGGGAATTACAGCGCGATTTCCGATCGGCGCCATGACTTGCGTCACCGGTGTTTCCGGCTCGGGTAAGAGCAGTCTTGTGGTCGATACGCTATTCCCGGCCATGGTCCGGCGGCTGCATCGCTCCCGCGTCAGAGCGGGGCGCTTCGATGAAATAGAAGGTTGGGAGCGCTTCGACAAGGTCATACAGATAGATCAGTCTCCGATTGGCCGCACTCCCCGCTCAAATCCGGCTACTTACACCGGGCTATTGGACCATGTCCGAGATCTTTTCGCGCAGCTTCCTGAAGCCAGAGTGCGAGGGTATCGACGGGGAAGGTTTTCGTTCAATGTAAAGGGCGGACGCTGTGAGGCGTGCGCAGGCGATGGGACGATGCGGATTGCCATGCATTTTTTGCCCGATGTCTTTGTTACCTGCGAGGTCTGCGCTGGCCGCCGCTATAACCGGGAAACTCTGGAGGTTTTATACAAAGGGCGAAGCATCGCAGAAGTCTTGGATCTGACGGTCAATCAAGCGCTCGAGGTCCTGGGCAACGTCCCCCCTATCCTGGAAAAATTGAGGGTCCTAAGGGAAGTCGGCCTGGGCTATCTCCATCTTGGCCAGGCGGGACCGACCCTATCTGGCGGGGAGGCTCAGCGGATTAAACTGGCCCGGGAGTTATCGAAAAGGTCGAGCGGCCGCTCCCTTTATATCCTCGATGAGCCGACGACCGGGCTGCACTTCGACGACATCAAGAAACTTTTGGTTGTGCTCAACCGTCTAACTGATGCAGGCAATACTATCATCGTCATCGAGCATAACCTCGAAGTTATCAAGTGCGCCGATCACGTCATCGATCTAGGCCCGGAAGGCGGTGAGCTGGGGGGCGAGGTGGTTGCTTGCGGTACCCCTGAGGAAGTGGCCCTGGTTGGTAGGTCTTATACCGGTCAGTATTTGAACGGGATCCTGGCAAGCGAGGCCGCATGAAAATATCGTTCTGGCTTTTAGAACAGCGTTAATTTCTAACTAATTATTTGGGTAAAAAGCAGGCCACTTGGTAGAAAGGGAGGCCTTGACAGGTCTTAGGTTGTGGGCTATGGTGAATGTAGACCAAATTGGTCTGGATCTATGGCAGGCACTGAGTTAAGCTACCTGTGAGCATAAGCTATGAAGGTTCCGGTATATGTAGATAACCACGCGACTACTCCCGTGGATCCCAGGGTCTTAGAAACCATGCTGCCCTATTTTGGTGAAAAGTTCGGCAATGCTGCGAGTCGTCATGCGTTCGGCTGGGAGGCTGAAGCCGCCGTTGACGAGGCGCGGGAACAAGTCGCTCGTTTGATCCATGCTTCTTCTCCCAAAGAGATCATCTTCACCAGCGGTGCGACCGAGTCCGATAATCTTGCCATCAAAGGCGTGGCGGATGCCTACAGGGAGAAAGGAAATCATATTATCACCTGCGTCACCGAGCACAAAGCGGTCCTTGACTGCTGCAAGACGCTCGAGCAACAAGGATTGAGCATCACGTATCTGCCTGTGGATGCTCACGGCCTGCTTAGCCCGGATCAGGTGCGCGACGCGATTACGGAGAGGACAATTCTCATCTCTCTCATGGCGGCGAACAACGAGATCGGCACCTTACATCCGGTCATCGAGATCGGCCGTGTCGCCAAGGAAAAAGGGATTATCTTTCATTCCGATGCCACGCAGGCGGTGGGAAGGGTTCCGGTGGATGTGGAGGAGATGGGCATTGATCTTCTTTCGATGACGGCGCACAAGATGTACGGCCCCAAAGGGGTAGGCGCCCTTTATGTTCGTTCAAAGAGGCCGAAGGTGCGGCTCCGCCCGATCATCGATGGCGGCGGCCATGAGTGGGGGATGCGAGCGGGCACTCTCAATGTCTCGGGAATCGTCGGGTTTGGTAAAGCGTGTCAGATTGCGGCGGCAGAGATGCAGGAGGAGGCCAAGCGCCTCATCGGGCTGAGGGAGAGGCTCAAGGAGGATATTTTCCGCCATCTCGATGAGGTTTATCTCAACGGGCACCCGACGCTGCGCCTTCCGGGGAACCTCAATCTCAGCTTCGCTTTTGTCGAGGGAGAGTCGCTGTTGATGGGACTTAAAGAGATTGCCGTCTCGTCGGGCTCAGCCTGCACCTCGGCTGCCCTGGAGCCTTCCCACGTGTTGCGCGCTATAGGGGTGACGGAAAATTTGGCTCACACCGCGATCCGCTTTGGCCTCGGACGTTTCAATACCGCGGAGGAGATCGATTTTGTGGCCCGTCGCGTGGTCGAAGAAGTCCGGCGCTTGCGCTCCCTCTCGCCGTTTTACGTTGCGAGAGCGAAGTCGCAAAAGCGGCCGGAAGGCGAATGGAAAGTCCCGGAGAGGCTTTCTTAAAACACGATACGCATCGGGGGTGTTGCGTATGGCAGTTGGCATCACGATTACGGAACGCGCTGCGGAAAAGATCAAGGAGCTCACCGCCGCGGAAAAGAGAGAGGGGCAAGGTATGCGTCTAAAGGTGGTCGGAGGCGGCTGCTCGGGGCTCCAGTACAAAATCGATTTCGACATGCCGAAAAGCGGCGACCGGGTGTTTGAGAAGGACGGGGCCAAGGTCTTGGTGGACATGAAGAGCCTGCTTTATCTGAACGGCACCGAGCTGGATTATAAAGAAGAGCTGATGGCGTCGGGATTCGTCTTCCAGAACCCGAATGTGAAACGCTCTTGTGGCTGTGGGACTTCTTTTACGGTTTAGCGAAGCGGACCTTCCCTCAAAGAGGTGAAGAAACGATGAGCAAGTCAGCGCAAAACGTCGAAATTCTTACCAGCCAGGAGTACAAGTACGGGTTTGTCACGGAGATCGAGGCGGATACGATTCCCCCCGGTCTGAACGAGGATATCATCCGCGTGATTTCGGCCAAGAAGGACGAGCCGGAGTGGATGCTGGAGTGGCGGCTCAAGGCCTACCGCTTCTGGGCTAAGCTGGAGGCGTCGCAGGCGGAGCCGAAGTGGGCCAACGTGCACTATCCGCCGATCGATTATCAGAAGATCAGCTATTACTCGGCGCCGAAGTCGAAGGGTGAGCGGCCGAAGAGTCTCGAGGAGGTGGACCCGGGTCTGTTGGCCACCTATGAGAAGCTGGGCATTCCGCTTAAGGAGCAGGAGCGGCTGGCCGGGGTGGCGGTGGATGCGGTTTTTGACAGTGTTTCGGTAGCGACGACATTTAAGAAAAAGCTGGCCGAACTGGGGATCATCTTCGGTTCCTTTTCCGAGGCAGTGCAGAATCACCCGGAGCTGGTGCGGAAGTATTTGGGGTCAGTAGTTCCCTACACGGATAACTTCTTTGCGACGCTGAACTCTGCTGTCTTCAGCGACGGATCGTTCTGTTACGTCCCGAAAGGGGTGCGTTGCCCGATGGAGCTCTCGACCTATTTTCGCATCAATGCTGCCGAGACAGGGCAATTTGAGCGCACGTTGATCATTGCCGACGAGAGCAGCTATGTCAGTTATCTGGAGGGGTGCACGGCGCCCATGCGGGATGTCAATCAGCTCCATGCGGCGGTGGTGGAGCTGGTCGCCTTGGACAACGCCCAGATCAAATATTCGACCGTGCAGAACTGGTATCCCGGGGACAAGGAAGGTCGCGGGGGGATTTACAATTTCGTGACCAAACGGGGGAAGTGTTCGGGAAAGAACTCCAAGATCTCGTGGACGCAGGTGGAGACCGGCTCGGCGATCACGTGGAAGTACCCGGGCTGTATTTTGCAGGGCGATAATTCCGTCGGGGAGTTTTACTCGGTGGCGTTGACCAACAACTACCAGCAGGCGGATACGGGCACGAAGATGATCCATATCGGCAAGAACACTCGGAGCACGGTTGTCTCCAAGGGGATCTCTGCGGGCCACGGGCAGAACACCTATCGCGGCTTGGTGAAGATCATGAAGGGTGCCGAGGGGGCGCGTAACTATTCGCAGTGTGATTCGTTGCTGCTGGGGGAGCAGTGCGGGGCGCATACGTTTCCTTATCTGGAGGTGATGAACTCCAGCGCCCAGGTGGAGCACGAGGCCTCGACCTCAAAGATCGGGGAGGATCAACTATTTTACTGCCGGCAGCGGGGGATCTCGACGGAGGACGCGGTTTCCCTGATCGTGAACGGATTCTGCAAGGAGGTTTTCAGAGAGCTGCCGATGGAGTTTGCCGTGGAGGCGCAGAAGCTCCTGGGTGTCAGCCTCGAGGGGAGCGTCGGCTAACGCTTTGAACAGTTTGAACTGTTCAAGCCGCTGAGGAACTTTATAGTGGAATCTGTAGTTTACTTTGATAACAACGCTACCACACGGCTGGCTCCGGAAGTGCTGGAGGCCATGCACCCTTATTTGACCGAACTCTACGGGAACCCCTCCAGCATCCATCATTTCGGCAGCCAGGTAGCGCAAAAGATGCAGCAGGCCCGGGAGGAGGTCGCGGCCCTTCTCGGCGCTTCCGATCCCGTCGAGATCATCTTTACCAGCTCCGGTACTGAGGCGGACAACGCTGCGATCCGGGGAATGCTTGAGGCGAGTCCGGACAAGCGGCATATCGTGACCACCCAGGTGGAACATCCGGCCATCTTGGGGCTGTGCCAGCACTTGGAGAAGAGAGGGTACCGGGTGACCTGGCTAGGGGTGGACGCGGACGGCATGCTGGATCTGGGTGAGCTTAGGGATTCGCTGACGGATGACACGGCTCTGGTCTCCATCATGTACGCAAATAACGAGACCGGAGTCATCTTTCCCATCGATCAGATCGGAGCGATCGTCAAGTCCCGGGGGATTCCTTTTCATGTGGATGCGGTCCAGGTGGCGGGGAAAATCCCGCTCCATCTGAAAAGGAGCCCGATCGACCTGCTGACGATCTCGGGACATAAGTTTCACGCACCCAAGGGCATTGGAGCGCTCTATGTGAGGAGGGGGATCACGTTTCGCCCTTTCATCATCGGCGGCCATCAGGAGCGAAACCGCCGGGCTGGAACTGAAAATGTCGCCGGCATCGTGGGCATGGGTCGGGCCGCGGAACTTTCCCTCCGGCATCTAGAGGAGGAACGAAGCCAGGTGCGGGCGTTGCGCGATCGCCTGGAGCGATCTTTGCTCGACTCCTGTCCGGGGGTACGCGTTAACGGGCACCGCGAGAAGCGCATCCCGAATACGCTGAACGTGAGTTTCGAGTATCTTGAAGGCGAGGCGATCCTGGTGCTTCTGGATCAGTACGGGATATGCGCCTCCACCGGATCGGCCTGCACGGCAGGGTCGGTCGAACCCTCCCATGTGCTGCGGGCGATGGGGGTGCCGGCCAACTGGCTTCAGGGGGCGGTGCGTTTCAGTCTGAGCCGTTATAATACCGGGGGGGAAGTTCGATTTGTGGCGGAAAAGGTGCCTTTGGTCGTCGAGCGACTGCGTGGCCTTTCGGCCCTCGGTAAGCTGGCGGATCGGGAAAACCCGCAGCCCAGCGATCAGCGGGCGGTAGGGAAAATCGGGGCAAGGAGGTAGAGCGATGGGCCTGATGCAGGTTTCGCGCCGGGTCGATTACGGTCTGCGGGCGGTGATCTATCTGTCGAACCAGGATTCGGGAAAGAGTTGTTGCCTGGCAGAGATCGCGGAGCAGCAAAAGATACCCCGGAAGTTCTTGGAAAAAATCATCCAGGACCTCACTCGCGGCGGGTTGGTGAAATCAAAGCGAGGCCCGGATGGGGGTTACGCCCTGGCGCGGGCCCCGGGCGAGATTTCGTTTCAGGACGTAATTGAAGCCCTGGACGGTCCGATCGCGGTCAACGTGTGCATGGATGAGCATTCTCGGTGCGATCATCTTCCGAGGTGCACCATGAGGGGAGTATGGGACGAGGTCCAGCGCAGAACCATGGAGGTTTTGACCCGGACGACTCTGGCGGACCTCGCGCGTCCCTCGTGCCAGACCCGGTTGGCCCCCTCTTCTCTTTCGAGTGCGGCATGAGTTGGTTCGTTCACGCTGTCGGAGCGCATGCAGGCCGCACTCGATAGGGAGGTGATGGTTATGAGTTATGAGACAGGGCTGAGCGTGGAGGAAAAAGTAACCTCGCTGTTTCAGCCGGATACCCTTATTCCAGCTCAGTATTTTGAGACCTTTCGCCGCAAGGCCCACTTAGAGCCGGAAAGGAGGCTCATGTTGGCGGTGCTGGAGGATGCGGTTGCCTGCTTCCAGAAGTATGTCTCAGCCCGCGACAGTAAGGGGAAAGGGACGTTTCGCGACGCGGAGGAGTGGATTTTGGAAGAGGAAAGAGATTGGCTTTTTTCCTTCAATAACATCTGTGAGGTTTTGGGGTTTGACCCCCAGTATGTCCGTAAGGGGCTGATGCGCTGGAAGGAAACCAGGCTGGCGGAACGCCCCAAAGCCAAGGTTTATCGGTTGACTCCCAAGCGCCGACGGCGTAAGAGCAGGGAGACAGATCCCAGCCGCTCAGGGCAAAAATGGCTTAAGGCAGTGGGCCGTTAGGTTGGTTGCGAATCGAAGATGAAACCGGGCTTGTTTGCGCGCGGCTTCTGGTATTGGCTCCGATACCGCGTCGGTGAATATTTTCTCAGAGGATTCGTCCGGATCTTCCCCTGGGTACCGGGCCGGCTGACGCTAGCATTTACATCCGTCGCCTCCCGGCTTACCTTCGCGCTCCTGTGGAAATACCGCAGGCGCATGGACGAAAACGTGGCCGCGGGCATGGCGGAGGCGTTTCGAACTCCTCAAGACAGAAGGCGGTTGGTGCGATCGGCCTGGGATCATTTCGCCCGGGGAGTTTATGAGACGATCACTGTCATTCACAGCTCGCCAGCGACAATCCGTTCCACCGTTGCCGTTGAAGGGGAAGAATATCTCAAGCGCGCGCTGGAGAAGGGCAGGGGAGTAATCGCCCTCAGCGCTCATCTGAGCAACTTTCCCTTGATCGGCGCCCGCCTTGCGGCTGCGGGCTACCCCTTCAGCGTGGTGGTGAAACGGCCGCGGGACGAAGGTTTGGCCAAGTTGACGGATCACTATCGGGCGAAGGTGGGGAACAAGACCATTTCGGCCAGGCCCCGCCGCGAGGCAGCCCGACAGATCCTTAAAGCTTTGCGGAAGAACGAAATCGTTCTCATGATCGCCGATGAGTTCAAATCGGGGGGAGTGGAAGTGGAGTTTCTGGGCCGGACGGCCCCGGCTCCCCGCGGGCCCGTCACCTTGGCCATGCGCTCGGGGGCCGCGGTCGTGCCTATGTTCGTGGCGCGGGACGGACAGGGTCGGCTGACTCTTCATGTCTGGCCGGAACTCGATCTTACCAAGACCGGAGACCTCCAAGAAGATGTCGTTTCCAACGTTGCCTTGTTTGCGCGCCAGCTGGAGGCCATGGTGCGGCGCCATCCCGATCAATGGAACTGGCTCGGCTTTCACCGCAACGGGAGAACGTCGAGAGCACAGATGGCAGACCTGGCCGCGGTTGACCCCACCCAGGAAAGAAGCACTCCCGCCAAGTCGTAGAGCGTAGGATCGAATCCTACCTCAGTCGATACTTCGTCGAAAAAGACTGCCAGGAATCGAAGGCCAGCAGAGACTCGAGCACCGTGAGCGTCGGCGGCGCCAAAGAGAGGCTGCCGCTGCGGAACTCTTCCAGAGCCCGCACGGGCTTGACCCAGAGGGTCTCAGCAACTTCCTCGGAGCGGACGAGAGGACTTTGATCCGCTGGCATGCGGGCGAGAAAGAAGCGGGTGTCGAAGCGAACGGGAAAATGCTCGGGCGTAATTCTGTGGTAGAAATAGACTGGACGTCCCACATCGCAACAGAGCCGCTCAGATTTTAAAAGCTCCGGAAAACTCGTCGCTCCTCCGACCAGGGCGGCACGCTTTTGGGCCAATCGGGTTTTCCTCTCCTCATTGTTCATGTCCACAGGTTCGCCGTCTTCCAAGACCGAAAGGAGGATCCCGGCCTCTTCGAAAAGCTCTCTGATCCCTGCCACCCAATGGGCGAACGAGAGTTCAGGGCCGAGTTGGTTGCCCAGAATCTGCTGCGCAGCGCCGGGGGATAGCCCATAACACCGGCTGAGCATTTCCGTGGACCAGTCGTCCTTTTTGACGGCGCCGCCCGGAAAAACAAAAAAACCTCCAAAAAACCTCATCTCGCGCGGACGGCGGGTCATGAAAACCTCAAAGCCGCTCGTGGGTTCGGGGCGAATGACGATGACCGTTGAGGCGTTCTTAGGAGTAGGATGCGGCATGGTTTCTCTTTGTTGAGATCACAGTCAGAGGCCGGAGAAACAGGTAGCGGGGAATTGCCGGAGGATTGCGCCGGGCCCGTTTAGTTCTCCCTGGAAGAGACCGGCAGAGCGGAGCGGAGCCCAGGTCTGGTTAGGTCCACCACCGCCAAATCTTTGGAAATAGAATTGGCGAAGAAGCCGAGTTCCCCGTCAGGGGAAAAAGTGCAGTGGGATGTACCCTCGCCGATCTTCAGCTCCCGGCTCGCCAGGGAGCGTTTGGGATCAATCAGTGTACAACTCCCCGAGCCGTAGCTGCAGACAGCTATCTGCCCTCCCGGAGCCCGCACCACGTCGTGAGGGTAGGTTCCCACCGGTAGGGTTGCGATGACCTCGCGGGATCGAGTGTCCATCACGGTCACCGTGTCGGCCACGAAATTCGCGACGAAGAGAAGCCGGCCATCCTCACTGAGAGTGGGACGGTGAGCTCCCGCTCCGGCGGGGACCCGCGCCAAAAGCTCCTGGGTGGTCAAGTCGATGATCGCGACATCGTCATCCAAGGAACTGGCCACATAGGCGTAGCGGGCGTCGGCAGAAAAATCCATGTGACCGGCCCCAAAGCCGCAGCGAATCACAGTGAATCGGTCGGGATCCTGCGGCGGAATGAGATACAACTCACCTGAGGCGCAGGGGACGCAAATAAACCGCCCGTCCGGGGAAAAAATCGCTTCATGGGGAGCCTCACCCACACCCTGCGTAAAAATAACCCGATGGCGCTCGGCGTCCATGAGGTAGACGTCATTGGTCCGGGAGCAATCGATCACCGCATAGCGGCCGTCGGGGGAGAAGTTCGGCAGTTGTCCCCCTTTCCCGATCGGGATGGAGGCCAACTTGGTGTGTTTGCGGGCGTCCACAACCGCCACCTGGTCGGCGCCGGGACAACCGACATAGATCAGATGCCCCTCGGGATGGACCGCTAGATGGGAGGCGTTCCCGCCAACCACGATATCCCCGAGGACTTGGTTTCCCGTGCCGTCGATGAGCCAAAGCCGCTCCTCACGATCCGTCGCGCATACCGTGCCGTTGTCAGGTAGGATCGCCGGATGGTGTAAGCCAGTAACCGCGTTGAGAGGGGGATAAGAGGACTTGGTCGCGGTGATCCGCCAGGTGTCCACGTCGAGCTGCCTCCAGGAAAACTTTTGGCCTCCTTCCAGCAGAGAAACGCACAAGCCATACAAAGGCGCCGAGGCGAGGAACTCGACCGGCCTTTGGGATGGGATCTCGGCCAAAAACTTACGGGCTCCATTGGCCTGTTCGTGCCGCGGGAGGGCTCGCAGATCCTGTTGCAGCATGGGTGATGGCATGAGGGTCCTCCTAAAAGATCGTCTCAAAAAGGCTGCGCTCTTTACACCTCTATACCGAGCCGACACCCCGTGCAACCCCCTCGAGGGGGTTCACTGGCTTCGCCCTGCTACTCGGGAAGCAAAGCGGATGGGTCGCGAATGATTTTACCCGAGGTGGTTCGCGGCAGAGAATCGAGGATTTTGAGTTTCTGCGGGACCTTGAAATTGGCCAGGTTCGCGCGCAGAAAGCCAAGCAACTCTTTCTCCCTGAGTGTTTCACCGGGCCGCAGCACGACGGCCGCTCCGATGATGGCTCCCCGCTTCTCATCGGGTATCGGAAACACCACCACCTCCTGGACCTGAGGCTTCTCATAGAGCAAGTTCTCGATCTCGGCCGGATAGACATTGAACCCGCCCGTGATGATCAGGTCATCTTTTCTACCGAGGTGATAGTAGTAGCCGTCTTTGTCAACCCTTCCGATGTCTCCTGTATGGAGCCACCGGTCGCGAATACGCTCGGCGGTAGCTTCGGGCCTGCGGAAATAGCCCTTCATCACGTGGGGGCCGCGAGTAATGATTTCTCCTGTTTCGCCCACGGGAACTTCCTCCCCTTTGTCGTTGACAATCTTTATCTCAATGCCGCGGACGGCTCGGCCGATGCTGCCCATTTTTTCATCGGCATCTTCCAGAGGAACTACCGTGATCAGCGGTGAAGTTTCCGTTAGACCGTACCCCTGGATGACCTTGACATGAGGCTGGGCGGCCTTGAATGCCCGAAGGAGCGGCGGCGGAACGGACGCTCCCATCATGCCGACGACGCGCAGGCTTTGGGTGTCGTAATCCTTCAGCCTGGGAACACCGAGCAGAAGTTGAAAAAGGGTTGGAACACCGGGGAAGATCGTAATGCGGTGGCTCTGGATTGCTTCGAGCAAGGTGATCGGGTTGAATTGGTCGATAACGACCAGAGTGCAACCTTTGTCAACAGTCTCGTTGCACAGGATTGGGCCTACGATGTGGGACATGGGAAGGTTGCAGCCCCAGACAGACTCTGAGTTTATTTTCCATGCCTCCGCCGTGCACGGGGGAAACTGGGCCAAGTTGATGTAATTCAGGACTACGCCTTTGGGATCCCCCGTGGTGCCGGACGTGTAGAGGACCAACGCATCGTCCTCTGCGTTGAGTT
>MGSI01000143.1 GCA_001798455.1 Deltaproteobacteria bacterium RIFCSPLOWO2_02_FULL_57_26
AACTTCCCGTGTGGGTTATTCCTGAGGCTGGGATCGATCAGCGGTACGGTCTGAATGTCCAGCTTATCTTTATCTCGGGCCCAGCCCGACTTACCCAGACACTAGTTGCCGGTGATGTCGATCTATCGACGACGGGTGGGGCGGGCGTGACCGGGATCCTGAGCGGAGCGGACCTTGTCTACGTGGCCATCGGAGTTCCGACCTATGGATTTTCCGTTTACGTCAGGCCAGAGATCAACGAGGTTTCTGACCTCCGGGGCAAGGTCCTTGGAGTATTGACCAAGGGGTCTTCAACTGACCACGCGGCAACGGCGCTCCTGAGACGTTATGGGATGCGGGTAGGGCAGGAGACAAAGCTCCTCTATCTGGGAGGGGTACGTGAGGTTTTGGCGGCTCTCGACCGAGGCATTGTTCCGGCTGGCGTTCTCTCCGCCCCGACGACCCTCCTGGCCCGGCGTCTCGGCTACAAGGAGTTGATCAACATCGGCAGCCTCAAGCTCCCGTATGTCCATAACGCCATCGTCGCACGGCGCTCTCTCACCCGACAGAACCCAGAGCTCATTAAAGCCTTCCTGAAGGCATATGTTGCGGCACTGAAAGTCGTCCAGGAGGAACCAGAAGTGGCCAAGCGGGCACTCGCGCGGTTCTTGGCGACTAGCGATACAGGGATCATCGAAGAGGCCTACCAGGCCTATGGACCTCTTTTCCCAAAGGTTCCTTATATGACCGAGGAGTTGATCCGCTCGGTCCTCTTAGTCTCGGACCATCCCAGGGCCGCCAAGGCGGACCCTAAGGAGTTCTTTGACAACCGCTTTTTAAAGGAGCTAGAGGAGACCGGGTTCATCCAGGAGCTTTATACGCGGCGATAGAACGGGGGCTTAAGGTAATGCGCTTTTCACGCAATCATCGAAGGCGAGGTTTAATTTCTGGGTTGGTGATCCAGCGTGGATTTTTACCTTGCGCTCATGTCATCAGAGTTTTGACTTCCACTAGCGCCTCGTGGGCCGCTTGGCCAGCGGCAAAGCCTACACCCTCGACAGCCGCATCCGGGAGGCAAGGGGCACAGGCGGTGAGGGCGTTCAGCCCTGGCCAACCGGTTCGCACCCAGACCGTACCCGGGAATATCCTGGCGGTGACCTTTGCTCGGGCTTGAAACTCGCTGCGATCGTTGAACACCACGACCCTCTCTCTTTCCTGAATCCCGCGCGCCGCGGCATCCTCGGGATGCAGCCACACCACAGGCTCCGGCTCCCGCCGCGCTAGGCGTGAGATCGCCCGTCCATTCCGGTAGAAATTGTTGAAATGGCCGAACGTTCTCCCCGGCCTCAAGACCAGCGGATACCGTTGGGCCACTTCCGGTCGACTCCGGGGGCTCTCCAGGGGCTCGCGGTACTCGGGCAGCGGCGGCAGGCCCCACTTCAAGCTGCGCTCGGAGTAGAACTCTACCTTCCCGGAGGGCGTGGGAAAGCGCAGGTCAGGATGGGCTACGGGGGAGATCCTCAAAGGCTCCCTACCACGAAGGGCGCGAAGATCGGAGACGGTGATATGTCCTGTGGCCGGAACATCTAGGATGGCATCAACCGCCTGCTCCTGACTAGGCCAGGGGAAGAAGTCTTGCACACTAAGACGCCGGGACAGCTCTTTCAGCACCCAACTCAGCGAGCGGGCTTGGCCCACAGGTTCGATGGCCTGATCCATCAAGTAGACATGAGTGTTGGTCTTCTTGTACCCCACTTCCTCGAGCCAGGTAGTTCCTGGAAGAACGAGATGAGCGTGTTTTGCCGTCTCGCTCAAAAACAAGTCGTGGACCACAACCAGATCCAGGGCATCGAGGGCCGCCTTCACCCGATTGCTCTCGGCGAACGAAGAGACCATATCAGTGCCGAAAAGCAACAGGACCCGGATAGGGCCCTCTTCCAGGGCCTGGAGGATACGACTCATCTGGTTCGGGACGTGGTGGGGTAGAGGGGTTGGCCGCCCTTTTAGCAGAGTGCCCAAAATCTCGTCGTGGGTGGAGCCGCCGTGGCGCGGCCCAAATCCGCCTCCAGGAATGCCGAGGTTTCCGACGAGGGCGGGGAGACACGAGATGGCTCGGCTGCTAAACCAGCCGTTGGCCTGCTTGAACATGGAGCTGCCCCCAAGCACGATCATAGAGGGGGTGTGGGTGGCATACAGTCGAGCCAACTCCCGGACGGTCGGTGCCGGCACGCCGGTGATGCCCTCGGCCCACTCGGGCGTTTTGTCCTCGACATGGCGCGCCAACTCCGGGAAGCCCACAGCATGATTCCTCACGAACGCTTTATCGTATAAGCCCTCGCCGATGAGAACGTTCATCATGGCCAGCGCCAGGGCGGCATCGGTCCCCGGCCTCAGGAGCACTACGCGATCGGAAAATCGGCACGCCTCGGTGTAGCGGCAGTCTAAGGTCACGAGCGTCGCTCCCCGCCGCTTTGCTGCCAAAATGGGCCGGATAGAGTTGGGCTGGCTGGAGAAGTTGGCTCCCCAAAGGAAGATGCAACGGGAATGAGCGGCCATGTCTTCCTTGGTATTCACCTCCAGAGCCCCGGTGAGCGCCAGGCCGAAAGCACCTAGAGTCCAACACTTCATGGCACCGCTCCAGGCTTGGCAGCCGTGGATCTGGCTGAATCGCAGGGCGAGCTGAGGACCAATCGAGTTGACCAGAATCCCGTGGCCGGTCCAGATGCCTACTGCATCCTTCCCGGCGGACTCCATTTTCTCCGCCACCACGTCGAGGGCCTGAGACCAGGAGACCTCTTGCCAGGGATCGCCGATTCGACGGCGCAGCAGAGGGACTTTGAGCCGCTCCGGATGGTGGATCACCTCGTGGACCGAGGCTCCGCGAAGGCAGAGAAAGCCGCGGCTATCAGGGTTTTCCTTATCGCCTCGAATCTTCACCACCCGCCCGTTCTCCACCTCCACCTCCATGCCGCAGTAAGTGGGCAAGCAGTTCATTGGACACATGCTCTTAAAGGTTTCGATCATGGTTGAACGATACCTCGGCCCCGCAGCAAAGAGACCCGGCCTCTCCTCATTTTTTCCCGAGTTCCCGCAGGGCAGAGTAAATTTTCTCGGCAGTGATCGGCGACTCCATAATCCTCACCCCGACGGCGTCAAAGATGGCGTTGGCAATGGCACCAGGAACGGGGCTCGTGGTCCCCTCTCCGACTGATTTGCCGCCAAAGGGGACCGGTCCCCCCGTGTCCGTCAGCACAACCGTACGCAGTTCGGGAATATCCTTGATGTTGGGAAGCTTGTAATCCCCAAGGCTCAACGTGCTCAGGCGCCCTTCTTCCCCTTTCATCTCCTCGGTCAGGCTAAACCCCAGGCCGTGAATGATCCCTCCCTCAATTTGGCCCTGGTGGGCAAGCGGATTGATAACTGTGCCAGCATCGTGGGCACAGGTGATCTTGAGGACCTTGACCTGTCCGGTCTCGGGGTCCACCTCGACTTCGGCCACCTGGGCACAAAAAGAAGTGACGGCCGGGTGGGCCGCCGCGTTAAAATAATGAGTGGTTTTTAACGCTTCTCCCCGGGATCGGGCAAGAGTGGCCAATTTGGCAAGCTCAATCCCCCGGCCGGAGTCCCCGCGAACCTGCACCCGTCCTCCGTGTATCTCAAGCTCCTGTGGAGTCTTGCCGAGCGCCTTACTCGCTTCGTTTAGCATGAGATCCTTAAGTTGTTGCGCTGCATGGAGAGTGGCCTTCCCGGCGACATGGGTAACCCGGCTGGCCCCAGCTCCCGATTCCGTTCGGAAATGATCTGTGGTCCCGACCCGGATACGAACCTTGTCCAGAGCCAGATCCAGAACCTCGCAAGCGATCTGGCGAAGGATCGTGTGGGCCCCTGTTCCGGTGTCCGGAATCGTCGTCGTCAGCAAGACCTGGCCGTTCTCCTCCAACTCCAACTCCGTGTTCGCGTCTCCTATTCCGATGTGACGGTGCGCGATGCCAATCCCTCGACCGACGTTGCGGCGCGGCTTGCGGGAACCCCACCCTGCTGCCCGAGCCGCTGCCTCCAGAGTCTCTCGAATGCGCACCTGTTCCAGGGCAGTCCCCGTCGCGAGTTTATCCCCGTCCTGAAGAAGATTCTTCATGCGGAACTCGTAGGGGTTGATCCCCAGCTCCACGGCCATCATGTCCATTTGAGATTCCACGGCGAAGATGAGTTGAGGATCGCCCGGACCCCTGACGTGGCCACAGGGAACGGTATTCGTGTAAACGCAGTAAGAATCTATTTTTAGGTGCGGGATGCGGTAGCAGCCCTGGGCCTTGGCAGCTCCCACGATGCTCACGTTGGGGATTGGTTTGAATCCTCCATAAGCTCCGCTGTTAAAGATCACGCTGGCTTGCCGCGCAATGAACTTTCCCTCCCCGTTCACTCCGGTCTTCAGGGTGATCACCGCCGGGTGGCGGGGGTTGCCCGCCATGAGCTCTTCGGCGTAGCTCATCACCATCTTCACAGGCCTGCCCGTTAAAACCGACAGGTGATGGCAGAGCGGGATATCCATCACCGCGCCCTTGCCCCCGAAATCTCCCCCAATCGGCAGCAGATGGATCACGATCCGCTCCTGCGGAACCAGAAGGCAGTCGGCAAGAAGCTCCTTCAGACGGAAGGGCATCTTGTTGGAAGCCCAGACGTGAATCCTGCCCGAATCGTCCTGGGAGACCACGGCTGCGTGGGGCTCCAGGTAGCCCTGGTGCATCCACTGGGTGCGAAAGGTGTGCTCGAAAATCCGATGGGCTTGGCGAAACCCCTCTCCTACATTCCCCAGGTTGTAGCCCAGGTGGGAGATCACGTTGGGAATGTCGGGCGCGTCGGGAGGCAGGTGCCGGTAGGAGCGGAAATTCTCGTGGAGGATCGGCGCCCCTGCCTGCATGGCTTCCAGAGGGTCGAATACGGCGGGCAACTCCTCGTAGTCCACCTTGATGAGCCCCACCGCCTCCTCAGCCACGTCGGGATCTTCGGCGGCCACCGCCGCTACTTTATCACCGATGAAACGCACACGCTCCTTGGACAGGACCGGCGTGTCGTAAATGCTGCGCCCGATGAGGACATCCGGAATATCCTGAGCGGTGATGACAGCCAGGACTCCGGGCAGCGCGCGGGCCTTGGAGAGATCGATGCTCAGAATTTTTGCGTGCGGCAGGGGACTGCGCAGGACTTTGCCCCAGATCATCCCGGGCAGCAACAGATCTGCTGTGTAGGTGGCGCCCCCTGAAACTTTCCCGGGACCCTCCACCCGGCCAACCGGCTTGCCAACGACTGTTAAGGTCACCGTCATGCCTCCCATTTAACCCCTTAGTCTATAGAGAGCCTGGCCTGCAGGGAATCCATCTCCTGATTCCAAACCCCTTTTTCCTTGAAAAATTTTACAGCCCCCGGATGGTAGGGGATGAAGGCCTTGCCACTCACCATGCGGTCGCGCGTCCACTCCCGCAGGGCCGGGTGGATAGGCCCTAGCTCCTGATTCTTCTCCCACAAAACCTTGAGGATTTCATACGCTGCTTCATCGCTTAAGGTTTTGGCGGCAACCAGATAGATATCGCTGGTCAGGAAAGTCGTATCCTTGACGACACCGGTGGCAGAACCCGCTTTGAGCACGCTCGGAAAACTGCCGGGATAAACCTCCCCCATGAGCCGGGCTGCCTCCGGCGTTGACACAACGGAGATGAAGCGGATTCCCCCCTTACGGGCGTTGGCCTCCTCCACCGCCGGACTGCCAACGGTGTGCCAGCCGGCATCCGTGCGCCCCTCCAGAAAAGCCTGTGCGCCGGCATTGAGATCCGAAACAGGGATCTTAACGATATCATTGTAGGTGAGGCCTGCCGTCGCCAGTCCCGCCGTGCTGCTGAGCTTCACGATCGGGGCACCGGGATAGTCTGTGGGAATTCTCTTCCCCTTGAGATCGGCCAGGGTCTGGATTTCAGAATTCTTGGTCACATAAAAACCAAGCTTCAAGGAACCGCCCACAGCGAGAATCCGGGTATTCTTGAAAGGTTTCTTGTAAATCACGATCCCCCTGTAAGAGGTCACCGCGTCTGCGCTCGTGAGAACTCCCAGATCCGTATCTCCCGATTCCATGGAGGGGAGCCAGGCTGGCGGGCCGGCGGAGGTTT
>MGSI01000144.1 GCA_001798455.1 Deltaproteobacteria bacterium RIFCSPLOWO2_02_FULL_57_26
TCTGCTTCGGCCGCAGGGCCTACGACATCCCCATGAGCTCCATCAAGTCGATGATCGGCCATCCCCAAGGAGCCTCCGGCGCGGCCGGAGTGGTGGCTACGATCCTCGCCATGAACGACAGCTTTCTCCCGCCGACCATCAATTACGAGGAGGCCGACCCCGAGTGCGATTTGAACTACATCCCGAATCGAGGCCTGAAGCGGGAAACCGAGGTAGCGCTGTGCAACTGCATCGCCTTTGGCTCCAAGAACTCCGCGCTGGTGGTACGGCGAGGGGAAAGGGTCCCGGGACTGTGAACGATCAATCATCCTTTTACAAGTTCCGCTTGAGAGAGTGGCCCAGACGCGCTTCCGATATTCAAGCCTATATGGACCCCACTTTCGCGACCATCGCCGCCCGATACGACTTCATGACCCGGGCCATGTCCTTCGGACTGGAACAGGGGTGGAAGAAAAAGGCCGTGAACTTTATCCCCAGGAAGCATGAACCCGGCCGAGTACTCGACCTCGCGTGCGGGACCGGGGACTTCCCGCTCCACCTCCGGGCTGCTGGCTTTAGCGCCCCTATCTTCGGCCTCGACCGAAATCCCGGCATGCTAAAGATTTCGAAGGAAAAGTGCGCGGCCGCAAAACCAGTAAGCTTTGTTCAGGCGGATCTCACGGCGATTCCTCTTAAGGAACGCTCTTTCAATGTTATCACGATGGGGTATGCGCTACGGTACGTTGTCGATATTCGCCGCACGCTGACGGATGTCTTCCGGCTTCTCGACCGAGGCGGGATTTTTGTGTGCCTGGATTTTGGCGTGCCCACGAACCGACTGTATCGCCGACTCTGCTTTGGCTACCTGTTTCTCTTGGGAAGTCTTTGGGGATGGCTCATCCACGGGAATGCAGATACCTACTGGCATATCGTGGAGTCTCTGAAGGCCTATCCGGGACAGGGGGCAGTCGCCGCATGGCTGAAGGAAGTGGGATTCGAGAAGATCGTAATGAGAGAGCAGCTCGGAGGCATTATCGCCATCGTCTCCGCAACCCGTCCTTGACACAGTGCCGAGTGATCGTTGCGATCAGAAAACATTTTTCTCTTGCGATTGGCACCCTAGAGAATACAATGCCAGCGTAAATCGAGGAAAGCACTACCCCTGATGCGTGACGAATTCACGGCTGCGGAGGCAAAAAGCCTCGCCCCTTTTTTCACCAATCTCGATAAGCCGGTCTTCGGGCTCAAGTTGCCCCAGGAAGTCGCCGGGGCGCTCTTCTCCCGCTACAGCCGCTCGACCAAAAGCTTGCGCCGCACTTTTCTGGACGAGTTTCTCGGCGATCCGGAGCTGGCGCTCAAGGAGCTGCTCGGAGGTGAGCAGCCTCAAAGCGATCAGAGCCTGGCGCTCAAAAAGGCGCGGGCGTTTTACGACCGCGTTCTGATCGGCTACGGCGACGACTCGGTGGCGCAGCTCGGCGGGGCCCACATCGCCTGCGAAAAAATCTCCAACGTGGCGGCCAATCTCCTGGAGGACGCGCGGATCGGGATCGCCCCGCTGGAAAAATCGACGCGCTATGTCCGCTTCGATCAAAAAGACGAGCATGGAGAATACCTGTTCTACCGCGAGCCCAAAATCATGGCCTCGCCCCATCAGAGCGCGTACCTGGAAGCGCTCAATCTGCTCTTCGAGACCTACTCGCGCCAGCTCGACCCCATGATCGAGTTCGTCAAGCGCTCGCTGCCGATCGAAGAGATCGAGTTGAGGGACCCTCAAACCGGCGGCTCGCTCAGCTACGCCGATGCGCAAAGAGACGAGAAGCTCAAACAGTGGGCGGAGAGCGCCTATCGCGCGACCGTCCGCGCACAGGCCTGCGACGTCCTGCGGGGCTACCTGCCTGCAGCCACCCTCACCAACGTAGGCCTCTTCGGCGTCGGCCAGGCCTTTGAGTACCTGCTCACAAAGCTTTACTCCCACGAGCTCATAGAGGCCAAAAACCTTGCGGCAACGATCCATCGGGAGCTCGACAAGCTCATCCCCTCTTTTGTCAAGCGCGCGCGCCCCAGCGAGTATCTAGCGGAGACCTTCAGCGCAACCCACGCTCTGGTCGCCAAGTTCGTATCGGAACCGCCGACCGAAACCCGCGAAGCCGTCGCGCTGATCGACTACGAACCGAAAGCAGAGGAGAACCTCATCGCCGCCATCCTCTATCCGCAATCGAGCCATCCATTGGAGCAGCTAAAACAACTCGCAGCGAAGCTATCTCACGAGGAGCGCACGAGAATTCTGGACGAATACCTCAAGCGGCGACGCCACCGCCGGGACAAGCCCGGAAGGGCCCTGGAGCAGGTCTATTACACCTTTGATATTCTCGGAAACCTCGGACTCTATCGCGATCTGCACCGCCACAGAATCCTCACCCAGGAGCGCCAGAGCTTCACCACGACGCACGGCTACGACACCCCCGCGGAGATCGCGGAGGCCGGCTTCAAGGCTGACTTCGATTGCTGCATGGAAAAGGCCGCCGCGCTCTACGAAAAAATCCTCCCGGACTTCCTGCTCGAGGCCCAGTACGTGGTTCCCTTTGCCTATAAGATCCGCTGGACCATGAAGATGAACCTGCGCGAAGCCGTTCACATCGGCGAACTCCGCACGATGCCCCAGGGCCATCCGGATTATCGCTTCATCGTTCAGGAGATGTGGCGCAAGATTCAAAAGGTTCATCCGACGCTGGCGGAGTGCGCGAAGTTTATAGATTGGAAAACCTACCGCCTCGGCCGGCTGCAATCCGAGATGCGCAGCGAGTATAGGAAATCCGCTTTGCCCAAATGATGAAGTGCTGGGCATGATAACGCCTTTTTCCGCCGCGCGACTATGAGCCGGTCCTTCAAAGAGATTTTGCTCGGGAAGCCCAAGAGTCCCCTGGATCCGCGGGTCTTTCACCAGATCTCTCTCGTCGCCGTTCTCGCCTGGGTCGGGCTCGGGGCAGACGGGTTAAGTTCATCGGCTTACGGACCGGAAGAAGCCTTTTTGGCGCTGGGTGAGCACGTTTACCTTGCCCTGCCTCTCGCCGTCCTCATGGCCGTCACCGTTTTCGTCATCTCAGCGAGCTACAGCCAAATCATCGAGCTCTTCCCCACCGGCGGCGGAGGTTACCTTGTCGCCAGCAAACTCCTCGGGCCTCGGGTCGGCCTCATCTCCGGCTGTGCCCTGGTTGTCGACTACATGCTGACCATCACCATTTCCGTCGCAAGCGGGACCGACGCGATTTTCAGCTTCCTCCCCGAGCCCATGCGCGCGGCGAAAATCGCCGTCGAAGTTTTTTTAATTTTCTTTCTCATCTTTCTTAACCTGCGAGGCACCAAAGAGTCCGTCCTTTTTCTTCTCCCCATCTTTCTCCTGTTTGTCCTTACTCATCTCCTCGCCATCATTCTCGGCGTCGTCCCCGGAGCACCGGAGATACCCGCGCTCGCCTCTAGGACCTATGGGGAGACTATGGGAAATATCAAAGCGTTGGGTCTGGCCGCCACGCTTTTTATTTTCTTCCATGCCTACAGTCTAGGCGGAGGCACCTACACCGGGATCGAGGCAGTCAGTAACGGCCTCCAGGCCCTGCGCGATCCTAAAGTCGAAACCGGCAAGAAAACGATGCGCTATATGGCAGTCTCGCTGGCATTCACCGCCAGCGGCATTCTTCTTTGCTATTTGCTGAATCAAGTCTCCCACGAGCCCGGCAGGACGCTTAACGCAAGCCTCTTTGCGAAAGTCTATGGAGGCTTTTTCTCAGCTCCCGTCGATTATGTTTTGGTCGTTGTGACTCTGCTGACCGAAGCCGCCATTCTTCTGGTCGCGGCCCAGGCCGGGTTTATCGACGGCCCCAGAGTCTTATCCAATATGGCGGTCGACTCCTGGATGCCCCATCGTTTTTCACACTTAAGCGATCACCTCGTCACACGCTATGGCATATGGTTTATGGGCCTCTCCTCCTTGGTGTTCCTGCTCTACGCCGAAGGGGCTGTGAGGCTTCTGGTCGTGATGTACAGCATCAATGTCTTCCTCACCTTTTCGCTCTCGCAACTAGGCATGTGCCGGCATTGGTGGGAAGAAAAAAAAGATCACCGGTTTTGGCGGCGCAAGTTCCTTCTCAACGGCCTTGGACTCACGCTGACCGGAACCATCCTCATCATCACTGTAACCATGAAATTTGCCGAAGGCGGGTGGGTTACAGCGGCGGTCACATCGGGATTTATCCTTCTCTGTCATCAAGTCCGATCCCATTACGACCGGGTGCGACGAGCCCTGCGCAGCTTGGATGAGACTTTGATGCAGATCCCCTTTCAACCCGATCTCAACCCCGTGCCTCCCAAGAGCCCCGATTCCTCGACTGGGGTTCTCATCGTCAGAGACTTTGACGGCATGGCGGTCCACTCGCTGCTATCGATCCAACGTCTTTTCCCGAACTATTTCAAAAACCTCGTCTTTGTCTCGATCGGCGTCATTGATACCAGCCAATTTAAAGGCGTGAAGGAGATCGAAAACCTGCGCCGCAACAAGGAAGAGAATCTAAAAAGCTTTGTCGACTATGCGAATTGCCTGGGATGGTACGCGGAGTATCGGTTTTCCCTGGGAATCGACCTCATGGCTGAATTGGAGACGCTCTGTAAATCTGTTGCGCAGGAGTTTCCCCGCTCGGTCTTTTTTGCCGGAAAGCTGGTTTTTCAGAAAGAAAGCCTTTTTAGCCGCTTGCTTCACAACCATACGCCTTTTACCTTGCAGCAGCGGCTCCAATTCGAAGGCTTACAAATGATCATCCTGCCAATAAGGGTTTTGCAGTCGGACATGCAACAAGGTAAATTGGCGGGCGAGTCTAAGATGGATGTCTGAGGGATGGGATCGCGCTCGTTAATCCAGTCTCTGACCCTATCGAGGAGGTTGTCCGCCATGGCTCCGCACAGAGTTCCGTCCGTTTTTCTTTTGAGTCTCTTTTTGATTTCTCCTTCTCCGGCGTCGCCGCAAACCAAAGTCTTGAAAAAAATCCGTGTCGGTGTCCCCGCGGTCAGCATGAGCAATATCATCATCTTCGTGACCAAGGAGGCTGGGCTCTTCGAAAAGCACGGGCTCGACGCGGAGGTCATCACGGTGCAGGGCTCAGGAATAGCGTCCAAGGCCGTCATCGGCGGCAGCATGCAGATCGCGCCCATCGCCACGCCGACCGTCATCAACGCCGACCTTGCCGGCTCGGACCTCGCGATTCTCGCTCATACCATGCCTGGCGTCATTCACGCCCTCGTGGTGAAGCCCGAGATCAAAAGGCCCGAAGAGCTCAAAGGTAAAAAGATTGCGGTGTCGACTTTTGGCTCCCTCACGGATTTTCTGGTGCGCTACGTAGCCAAGAAGAAGGGGCTCAACCCCGATCGGGACCTGGTCCTGCTCCAGATCGGCGGCGATCCCGAGCGAATCGCGGCGCTGAAACAGGGATCGGTGGATGCCGCAGCGATGTCCTATCCCGCCTACGGGAGGGCACAGAGAATGGGATTCAAGATGCTGTGGGATTCCTCGAAAGAGGTCGATTATCCCTGGATGGAGATCGTCACGCGCCGGGCCACGATCCAGCGAGACCGCGAGCTGGTGATGAATTACATGAAGGCCCACATCGAAGGGATCTCGCTCTTCAAGAAAGACCGCGAGTTCGGCAAAAAGGTGATCCGAAAAATGCTAAGATTGGATGATGAGGAGCTCGTCAACGAGTCTTACGAGATCTTCTCCAAGGCTTTCCTGCCGGTTCCCTATCCGAACATCCCGGGAATGAAGACGAGCTTCGAATATGTCGCGATGGCTCGACCGGAGGTGTGGAAGCACAAAGCCGAAGAGTTTGCCGATCCGAGCTTTGTCGAGGAACTCGAAAAATCCGGCTTTATCAAGAAGCTCTACGAGAAATAAAAGCCGCCCGCCGTCACCGGCTGGTGATAATCACGACGCCGGTCACCATCAGGCCTGCTCCGAGAACGATCCGGGAAGTGACCTTTTCCACTTCTCTCAAGAATAGGCTGCTGAAAAGCACCGTGAAGAGCGGCGTGGTGTTCAGGAGTGGGACCATCGCGGAAACTTCCCCACGGCTTAGTGCCGTAAAGAAGGTAAGCTTTCCCGCTCAATTCGAACGAGGCTCATCCTTCCAGTCGCCAGCAAGAAGATGAAAAAGAGCATCAGAGAAGTCAAAGTGCTGACGGCCGTTCCCACAAAGGGATCAGGAAGGATAAGCAAACCTCCCTTGCGCAGGTTCTGCGAAACAGCGGAGACCAGGGCGGCTCCCACGGGAAAGACGATGTCGAAAAGCCGCCACCTGGCTTCACCACTCCGCCGCCAGGAGATGAGCCAGATGCTGGCGACGATCAGAACCGTTCCGCCATAGACCAAAAAACCCGGCCGCTCGTGCAAGAAGACCACGGCGATCGCAGCGGAAAACAGTGGCTCCACCCCCCGCAAAGGCCCGGCGCGCGACGCTCCGAGGCGCATTAGACCGATATAAAAGAGGACCCGTGCCATCAGCGGCTGCAAGCAGCCGCTCAATAAGAAATAAATCGTAGCCCGCGACCAGAGGAGGTCGAGGGAGGAAAAGAGAAGGAGGTACAACCACAGGCAAAGGGCCGAAACCGAAAAGCTCAAAAACGCTGCAGCGAGGACGTTAGACCTCCGTGCTCCCAGGCGCACCAAAACGGCATCGGACGCCCAGCCCATCGCTGAAAGGACGGCAATGACGTCAGGCCACATCTAGCTCGCTCTGGAAGTAACAAGGCGGAAGCAAAGAGATAAACCCGATTCATGCTGACTTGTCATTACCACACCGCGTTTTCGGTTGACTCGAGGGCGGCGGCGTTAAGACCTCCTGGTTTTCTCGCTCTCAATTGCTAGGAAACAACCCCCTCGACGCGAGGGACTCAGCACAGGCCTCGAGGTGAGCGATCTGGTCTCGAGCGGCAAATCGGATGATCATGGTACGCGCGCCGGCCTCACGGTAAGCTTCTATGCGGTCAAGCACTTCTTGCCAACTCCCCAGGAAACAAACCATAGCCCTTGCAACCGACTCGTAGGGCTTTTTGTAGTACTCCTCCAAGAACGCTTTTCCTTCCCTTATCTTTTCC
>MGSI01000145.1 GCA_001798455.1 Deltaproteobacteria bacterium RIFCSPLOWO2_02_FULL_57_26
CGGTATCCCGGAAAAGGCGGGCACCAATCGTCGAGCACTCGCTTGAGACGTCCTTGAGCCAGATGCGGCTGCGCCGGATAAATTATCGTCTACTGTTCAGTTGTGCATCAACACACGTTCTTCGTATTCCGTTTCGAAGAACAACTTGTGCTTGGCTTCTTCCTTGGCGAGACCGAGGAAGACCTGCTTGAGGTGGGTATCCTGGACTTTTTCGGCCATGTCCCTATAGAGTTGAAAGGCCGCACGTTCTCTTTTCATCGCAAAGATCAGTGCATCTTGGTAGGAGATGTTGCCGCTGGCATCGACTTCGACCAGGTAGTCCGAAATCTTCAGGTCCAGTACTTCCTTTTCCGGGGTCAGTTTGCGCTCGCCAGTTTTTGCTGCAAGCAAACGCTCCTTGTGGCGTTTTTCCTCTTCCGCGAATTCAAGCAGCATCTTTTTCATACCGGCTTTTTCGGCGCGCGCGGCAACGCTTGCATAGAAATCGGCAGCCTGTTGTTCCTGATCGATCGCGTAATCGAGAATTTCATCAACGGTATTCATAGATCCTTGCCTATTTCGCGGATGAGAGCTGGGAAGAAGCCGAGGGAAACGCGAGCGCTTCGGTTAGATGATAGGCTGCCTGTGCGTATGAGGTAGGGCAGAGCGCGAAACATTCCTTGCAGTCCCAGCACACCTTGGCGGCTAGCTCCGGAACAAAACGGATCTCCCGAGTCGCTCCTCTGTCGAAAAAACCGACAGCATTGTTCTGCTTGACCTCAGAGCAGTATCTTACGCACAGACCGCAAAGGATGCAGAAGGAGGCCTCCTTTTCAAAGCGGTCTTTGTCGGCGCCGTACTCCTGCGCCAAGTTCTGTAATATCTCGGCATCCGGAGCGTGGGCCAAAAGCTGCTCTATGAGAATCTTGCGAGTCTTGTCGATCTTCTCGGACTTGGTTGTCACCGCCAAAGCTTGTTCCGCCGGGTAGAGGCAAGAAGCGACGAGATTCGTCCTACCACGGCCTTGCACCTCCACCACGCAAAGTCGGCAAGCACCATAAGGTTCCAATTTCTCGTTGTGACAGACTGTCGGAATCGATATCCCCGCACTCCGGGCGGCCTCCAAAACGGTCATCCCTTGCTCTGCTTCGACGTCCCTGCCGTCAATCTGTAAAACGATCTTGCTCATCTTATTTGGCTCTTGGCATGGAGCATAGAGCATGGAGCACGGAGCAGGGAGCTTCTAAAACCCTTTGCTCTTGGCGCTTAGCTCTTTGCCATTTAACTCTCGATCCACACAGGGTCATCGTTTTTTCTCTAATCGTGAATAGTGCAAGCTTATTCTCGCGTACTATTTCTTTCTCAGCCGGCGACCGCCATGCTTTTGTCGCGGGCCGCCATCCAGCTCACATCACACCTGAGACAGCGTCCGCATTCCTTTTTCGCCGTCTCCTCGTCGAAGCCAAGCTCAACCTCCGCGGTGAAGTCCTTGATGCGCTCTTCGGGGGACAGCTTCGGAATCTCGGCCATCGGCTGCTCGGTCACTACTTCGGGCAGCGTCATGGTCACTTTGATCTTTTCCAAACTTTCCGCGTAGGGGTCCCGGCCACTCTTCAGGGCCAGGAGTCTGTCTATCTCCACCGCGGCTTTTTTCCCGTGTGCCAGAGCATCCACGATCCGCGCCGGGCCGATCACGGCATCCCCGCCGGCAAAGACTCCGGGGAGATTGGTAACGAGGCGATGACGGTCTACGGCGATCGTGTCCCCTTTCGTTTCGAGCGACTCGGCGAAGTCAAGATCCGAGGTCTGCCCTATGGCGGAGAAGATGGTGTCGTATTCCCGGGTGATTACGGCTCCCTCGATGGGGACCGGCCTGCGGCGCCCGCTGCGGTCGAAATCCCTGAGCTCGCACACGTCCATCTCAAGGGCCAACCCGGAATTGGCCCGGCGGATGGACTTCGGAGCGACGAGTTCCTTGAGTTCGATGTTTTCCGCAATGGCGTCCGCAATCTCCTCTTCGGAGGCGGGCATGTCCTTGCGTTCACGCCTGTAGGCAATGGTCACTTCAGCCCCCATCCTGCGGCAGGTCCTGGCTATGTCCATGGCCACATCGCCTCCGCCGATTACGGCTACCCGTTTTCCAGGATGCGGTGCGATTCCCAGCTCCACTTCTCTCAGGAACTCCGCGCCTCCCTTGACACCGGGAAGATCCTCCCCGGGAACGCGGATGGGGAGGCTTTTGTGCGCACCGACGGCGACAAATATGGCATCATACTCTTTCTGAAGCTGACCGAGGGTGATGTCGCGTCCCACCCTGGTATTGGTTTTGACTTCAACGCCCACGTTTACGATGAAGTCGATCTCCTGATCCAGGATTTCTCTGGGGAGACGATAGGGGGGGATCCCGTAACGAAGCATGCCGCCCAGCTGCGGGAGTTCCTCAATGATAGTGGGTCGATATCCCATCAAAGCCAGACTGTAGGCTGCGGCCAGCCCGCCCGGCCCGCCGCCGATAACGGCAATCTTTTCTTCCTTTGCCTTACCTTTCTCGAGCTTTACGGTGTAGCCCTTTCTCTTGGCCATGTCGGCGGCGAATCGCTTGATCTTTGGAATGTTCAACGGCTCATCGGTTTCCGCCCGGAGGCAAACGTCCGTGCAAGGATGCGTGCAGACCCGGCCACAGACCCCCGGGAGGGGGTTGGTCTGATAGATGAGCGATATGGCCTCCTCATACCGGCCCTCGGCCACCAGAGAGAGGTAACCCGGGACATCTTGGCCGATAGGGCAGGCATTGGTGCACTTGGCTTTGTAAAGCTCTTCGCACACTCCCGCCTGGCATCGCTTGTGGAGGATGTGGTCCTCGTATTCATGGCGAAAGTATTTCAGTGTCGCGAGCACCGGGTTGGGGGCGGTCCCACCCAATGCACAGAGGGAGGCATCTCTTGTCGACTCGGCGAGCTCCATTAGAAGTCCGATGTCGCTCTCTCTTCCCTTTCCTTCACTGATCCGAGTAAGAATCTTAAGCATCTGCCTGATGCCCTCACGGCACGGGGAGCATTTGCCGCACGATTCAAGGGAAAGGAACTTGAGAAAGTACTTGGCGACGTCGACCATACAGGTGTCTTCATCCATCACGATCATGCCACCGGAACCCATGATCGCGCCGACCTTGCGCAGCTCGTCAAAGTCGACTTCTATATCCAGGTATTCCTCGGTAATACATCCTCCCGATGGACCACCCGTCTGCACCGCCTTGAACTTCTTGCCTCCGGGGATGCCGCCGCCTACCTCATAGATAATATCTCTCAGGGTAATGCCCATGGGGACTTCCACGAGGCCGGTATTGTTCACCTTACCAACCAACGAGAATATCTTGGTGCCCTTGCTTCCTTCAGTGCCGATCGAGGCGAAATACTCAGGCCCCTTGTTGAGAATCAAGGGTATATTGGACCATGTCTCCACATTATTTATATTTGTCGGCTTGCCAAAGAGCCCTTTCACGGCCGGATACGGCGGCCTCGCCCTTGGCTCGCCCGGCTTCCCCTCCAGAGATGCGAGGAGGGCCGTTTCCTCACCGCAAACGAAAGCGCCGGCTCCCCGATGGACTGTGACAGTGAAATCAAAGCCTGAGCCAAGGATATTTTTCCCAAGAAAACCATACGCCTCAGCCTGCTTGATCGCGAGGGTCACATTCTCTACCGCTAAGGGGTATTCCTGTCGAACGTAAACATAGCCCTCGTGGGCGCCGATGGCATAAGCTCCGATGGTCAACCCTTCAAGGACTGAGAAAGGGTTCCCCTCGAGTAGAGCCCTATCCATAAAAGCCCCCGGGTCTCCCTCATCGGCGTTGACGATCATATACTTCGTCTCATCGGGACTCTTTCTGGCGAATTCCCACTTTAAGCCCGTTGGGAAACCAGCGCCCCCCCTCCCTCTCAGCCCGGAATTTTTCACCAGCTCCACCACTTGCTCCGGGGTCACCTGACAAAGGGCTTTAACCAAAGCAGAATAACCACCAACTGCGAGATAGTCATCAATGCTTTTAGGATCAATCTTAATATTATTGCCGATAAGGAGCCGCATCTGATTCTTGTAGAATGGTATCTCAGATTCATGGACTATCTTCTCACCGGTTATGGGATCGACATAAAGCAACCTATCGATCACCTTCTTGGCAAATATGGTCTGAGAAACGATCTCTTCTGCATCGCCCGGCTGCACCTGAAGATAAGATATCTCCTCAGGATAAATCACAATTAGGGGGCCTCTCTCACAGAAGCCGGGGCAGCCTGTTTCCCTGACCTCCACTTTAGTTTCCAGTCCCTGTTTTTTAATCTCCTCTTTGAAGGCGGCAACGACATTTGCTGCGCCGAGAGCGAGGCAACCCGTTCCAGTACATACAGCAATGCAAGGCTTATTTGGACCTCTCTTTGATATGACGTCCTTCCTGAATTCCTCCAATTCAGCAGGCGAGTTTATCCTTGGCATAACCTTTCCTTACTCATAGTTTTTTAACACATCTTTTGACTTGGCCGGTGCCAACTTGCCATGATGTTCGCCATCGATGACCATCACCGGCCCTAAAGCGCAGCAGCCGACGCAGTTAACAGTCTCCAGGCTGAATCTGAAATCCTCGCCCGTTAGGCCGGGTTTCAGTCCGGTCGCGTCTTGAACCGCGCCGAGGACGCGTTTCGCACCGCGCACATGGCAGGCAGTGCCCGTACATACGTGAATTTCATGACGCCCTTTAGGCACCACGCTGAAGGCTTTATAAAAGGTAGTTATGTGCCGTATGCGGTTTAGAGGGACTTTCAATCTTTCGCTGACCTTCGCCAATGCTTCCTTGGGAAGCCAGCGATTCTCGCTCTGGATTTCCAGTAATACCTGGATGAGCGAGCTGGAATCGCTCGGATATTTATCTATAATCTTATCGATCTTTCCGTTATCCATAGCCGCTGTCCTAACAGGCTGCTGAGCGAATGAAGCATATTGCCGATAGCTTATGGCATATGGCTGAAATTCTTGAACCATATGCTATAAGCCATACGCTATAAGCCATCGCTTCCAGCGCTCTTGCCTTAGACCGGAACAAAGCGCTTTTGGCTTTCATCGAATTCGATCAACCCCTGCCTTGCTGAATTGTTAAGGTGAGTTGAAATTGTGGATGCGTCCACACCTAGGATCTCGGAGATTTCTCCCGCGGAGAGGGGCCTCTCCCGCAAGAGCAACAAGATCTGGCTGGTTGCCAATTTATCTACGATCAACTCGTGAAATAACCTGTTCACCTCGTCACTGGCGAAGAATTTGCTATATTCCTCTTCCGTATCGAAACGTACTCTGAGCCTCTCCCTCTCCACCAGCTTGATGTAGGGGATCAAGTTTGTAACGGCTTCCAGTTTCAGCTTTAGTCCATTCTTATCCAATCCTTCGCCTTTGCCGAGAGGTCCCAATTCCTCCAGCTTGCCGGAAAAATCATTCATGACTGCGGCGAAACGGGTACCTTGAGAGGCGGATACCCAGTCAAGCCTCAACCTTTCGGGGTTCACCCCTATGTGTTGCAGCAATTTTTTACATAGGTGCATCATGCTTAACGCGCCGTAGTTTCCTTCGGTGATGTAATGGCAGTCACCAGGCCAGCAGCCGCCCATGAACACGCCGTCCAGTCCGTTTGAGAAAGCTCGAAGGATAAATTCCAGGTCGACTCTGCCGGAGCACATCAGCCTGATGATCCTTATGTTCGCGGGATATTGATAACGGGAAACTCCGGCGAGGTCCGCCCCTGCGTAGCAACACCAGTTGCACAAAAACCCTATGATCTTTGGCTTAAACTTGTACCCTGCAGCCATCTCAGTTCACTCCTGCGGCAGTCATCCCTGCTTTGTCTATGAGCGGAGTTTCTTCCGGGGCTGGAAACGCCGCGTCGATCTGGGAAAAAATCTCTTCGTCGGTGAAGTGCTTCAGAGAAATAGCCCCTGTTGGACACCTGGAGTTGCAGAGGCCGTCTCCCTTACAGAGAATGGGATTCACCCTGGCCTTCTTGCCTCGTGGCGTCTCATGAAACTCTATAGCGTCGTACGTACAAACGGAGATACATCCCCCACACGATACGCACGCACTCTCATTGACTTCGCAAATAGCGCCGGAGGCCACGACGGAATCCTTCGTGAGAATCGTTGCAGCGCGGCCGGCAGCCCCGTACGCTTGGCTGATCGTTTCCGATATATGCTTGGGATAGTGCGCTATCCCGCACAGGAAAACGCCGTCGGCGGCAGAGTCGACCGGTCTTAACTTCACGTGGGCTTCCTGGAAGAAACCATCCGGGTTCAAGGGGATTTTGAATAATTTGGATACTTCATGACTTGTCGCCGAAGGAATAACGGCGGCAGCCAGAGCGACGGAATCGGTGTCTATAACAAGTTTTTGGCCCAAAATAGGATCGCTCGCGGTAACTCGTAATATCGGCTTGCCATCCTCTTCAACAGCCTCGACCGTGGGTTTGTCATCCGGCTCGTAGCGGATAAACCTCACATCTTTACTCGCCGCTTCCCGGTAATAATCCTCTTTGAAACCATAGGTTCTCATATCCCGAAAGATAATGTAGATATCCATCCTGGGGTTTATCTGTTTCAGTTTCAAGGCGTTCTTTATAGCCTGATCGCAACAGACGCGGCTGCAGTAATTTCTGTCCTCCTGCCGGCACCCGACACATTGGATCATCACCATACCGTTAGAGCCAATCACCCTTTCTTCTCTTTTGGCGATTCGCTCCTCCAACTCCAGCTGAGTCAACACCCTGTCATCTTGCCCGTACAGATATTCCGTGGGCTTATATTCTTCAGCCCCGGTAGCGATGATAGTTATTCCATGGCGGATCTCCCGGACCCATCCGTCAGACTTCACTTTGGTTATGAAATTCCCCACAAAACCAGAAGCCTCTGTGATGGTAGAATCGGTAGATACATGTATCGAGGGGTGTCGGTAGACTTTGCCGATCAGCTCACTTAAATAGGCTTGAACGTCCATCCCTTCCAAGGTGTAATGAATCCTTCGAGCCATCCCCCCCAGATCTTTGTCCTTTTCCACCAGGTAGACTTCAAATCCCTGCTCGGCCAAGCTCAGAGCACTGGTCATTCCGGCCAGGCCTCCGCCGACCACTAACGCCCTTTTGTCGACCGGCAGCTCAAATTCCTGTAAAGCCTCCAGACGGGAGACTCGAGCTGCGGACATTCGAACGATATCCTTTGCCTTCTGGGTGGCGTCTTCCTTTTCCCGCGAGTGGACCCAGGAGCAATGTTCCCTGATATTCGCCATGTCGAAATAGTACGGATTGATTCCCGCTTCACGTAGCGTGTCCCGGAACAGCGGCTCATGTGTCCTGGGCGTGCAGGCGGCGATGACCACACGATTGAGCCCCTTTTCCCGGATCGTGTCAGCTATTTTCTGCGCGGTATCGGCGGCACATGCAAAGGTGCTTTCTTCAGCGTGAACAATATTCTTTAAGCTACAGGCATACTGGACGACCGAAGGGACATCCACCACCCGCCCGATATTGGCGCCACAGCGACACACAAAAACCCCCACCCTGGGTTCTTCCGCCGATACATCCTTTTCCGGTGGATATATCCTTTCTCTGTTCAGCTTCCCGCGCCGGTACGCAAGGAGTTGACTACAAAGAGCATCAGCCCCGCTGGCGGTCATAACCGACTCGGGAATGTCCCTAGGTCCCTGGAATGCGCCGCTGACAAAGATTCCGGACCGAGAGCTTTCAATCGCATTCAGAGGATTTGTTTTACAGAATCCGTGAGACTCCAGTTCGATGCCGAACTTGGTTGCCAGGTCGCGCGCATCAGCCGGAGGATTCAATCCAACGGATAACACCACCAAATCGAATTCTTCCTCCTTTACCCCTTCGTCGGTTGTAGAGTATCTGATCGTTACATTCTTACTTTCCGGGATCTCTTTTCCGATCGATACATAGCTTCTTACAAATCGAACCCCGGGAAGGTTCGCCGCTCTCTGGTAGAATCGTTCGAAATCCTTTCCATACGACCGGATATCGTTGTGGAAGATGGTAGCCTGAATCTCAGCGTTATGGTCTTTGGCCAGGATTACCTGCTTCTGGGTATAGGTACAGCAAACCGCGGAACAGTAGCTGTTGCCGCCCACCCTGACCTGTCTGGAGCCGACGCAGTGAATCCAGGCTATTTTATGTGGATGTTTCCCGTCGGAAGGGCGCCTGATCTCGCCTTCGTGCGGGCCGGTGGCACTTAACAGCCGCTCAAAGTCCAGGCTGGTTATCACGTTCTGTATCTTGCCGTAGCCATAATCGCCCCTCAGCTTGGGATCGAATATCTCATAGCCCGGAGAAAGAACGATCGCTCCCACCTCCACTTCCAACTTCTCTTCCTCTTGATCAAAATCTATCGCTTTGTGCTCGCAGACTCCCATACAAATGTTGCATTGCTCGCCTTGAAGGTAGAGGCAGGCTTCAGGATCTATATAACTGACAAGGGGAACCGCTTGAGAAAAATAGATATGGATCGCTTTGTTCAAGGATAAGTCTTGATTATACGGATCGGGGACTTTGACCGGGCAGTACTGCGCACAAGTCGTACAACCCGTGCACTTGTCCTCGATAATGTATCGGGGCTTTTTAGTCAGGGTGACTTTGAAGTCTCCTGCTTGCCCTTTCACGCTGTCAACTTCGGTACGGGTTAGGAGCTCTATATTGGGATGTCGGCTGCATTCCAGGAACTTCGGAGATTCAATGCACATGGAGCAGTCGTTCGTGGGAAAGGTCTTATCAAGCTGGGCCATCTTGCCGCCGATGGCCGGCGCTTTTTCGACCAGGTAAACCTTGAAGCCCGTGTTGGCAAGATCAAGAGCGGCTTGAATGCCGCTGATCCCGCCACCGACAACCATAACATCTCCGAAATCACGTTCGCTTGGACTGCTAGCAAGCCGTCTTTCAACTGGTTCTTTTTCCACTTCTCTCGGTCCTTATGGTTTCATCGGTTTCAAAAATCGCAAAGAGCTAAGCGCCAAGAGCAAAGGGTTTGGAAGCTCCCTGCTCCATGCCAAGAGCCACAGGCCCATTGCCTCGCTCTGGAGAGCTTGCCTCTCGATCGCCGTTTACATCGTGAGAAATGCGGCTAAAGAGAGGCCGAGATGATTTCCGTGACATCCTTGATCTCTATGTTTTCGACAACACCTAGAGTTTCCCTGCTAGCTTCGAAATTGCTGATGCAGTACGGGCAAGAAGTAACCAGCACCTCGGCCCCAACATCCATGGCCTGCCGTAATCTGACGTCGGAGAACCTCTCACGCCTCGGCGTCTCCATCCAGATCCTGCCTCCGCCGCCTCCGCAACAGAAACTGTTCGCGCGCGACTCCGGCATCTCATTCAGCTCTAAACCGGGTATCTTCGCCAAGGCCTCTCGGGGTTCGTCATAGATGCCATTATGGCGACCCAGGTAACATGGATCGTGATAAGTCACTTTTTTCCCAGATTCCTTGTTCGGCTCGAGCCTTCCCTCACGGATAAGCTCGGCTAAGAATTGGGAGATATGAACCACTTCAAAGTTCACCCTGAATTCGGGATACTCGTTCTTGAAGGTTTGGTAGCAATGGGGGGAAGAAACCAGGATCTTCTTCACCCCATGCTCGATAAACGTTTTGATGTTGTTCCTGGCCAGGCGTTTGAATAAGTCCTCATCGCCCGTCTTGCGGATGCTTTCTCCACAGCAAACCTCCTTGGCACCCAATATCCCAAAATTTACTCTTGCCTTGTTGAGGATATTCACTGTGGCGGCGGCTACCTTTTTTAATCTCGGGTCATAGCTGAGGTAGCAGCCGGGGAAATATAAAATCTCCATTCCCTCGGTGAAGGTTTTTACAGAGAGATCGTTTGCCCAATCCGCCCTCTTTTCGCGTTCTTCGTTCAGGGGGTTCCCGTTACGAACAAGGCTTTCGGCGGCAAGGCGGACAGGCTTGACAGAAGCTGGAAAGACCCCGAATTCCGTGGCAATCCTTCGTAGGGACACCCCACATTCTATTATTTTCACTCCCCTGGGGCATTGCTGGGGACATTTTCCGCACGTCGTGCAAAGCCACATCTCTTCATTTTCTATCTCAGTCAGGCCGAAGGTCGCCTGGCGGATTAGCTTTCGCATGCTGAAGGTTCGAACCCTGTTCCAGGGGCAAACCGTATCGCACATTCCGCATTGATAGCACAAGGTGAAGGCGTCTCCGCCGTTCTCTTTTATGACGTCGATGATCTCTTTGGAGGGGGCTACAGCTTCCACCGTTTTTCCTATTCCTCTTCTTTCACCTTAGCGCTTTAGCTCTTTGACAATCGCGTAAAGGTATCCATGACCTTCTTCTTTCCATGCTTCTTTACCAACGCTTCGAATACGATCTCCATCTCCTCCAGCTTCACTTCTGGTTTTTGTTCTTCAACTAGCTCTTCCCGCTCGACGTAAGTGAGGGCATCCTGCTGGCACGCCTGTACACACATGGGTTCGGACAGCGGCGGTTCGTCCTCGCACATGTCGCATTTCAGAGGGAGACCGGAATCGGGTTCTTTGAAATAATCCCTAGACGGGCAGCAGGCCGGGCAAAAGCTGCACTCGGAGTATTCCTTCCCATGGATCGTATAAATGTTTCTCCCAGTACATTCGGCTTGCGTATACTCACCGGCGCGGATCGGAACGTATATATCTCTCGACTCATCGATAACCACTCGAATCCGGGCCCGCGCCGGATTAAGGCTGCTATATTTCGGCACAGCGTGAAATGCCGAGCAGGCCATCTCGCATGACCGGCAACCCGTGCATTTATCCACATCGACCTTTATTTCTTTGACTAACTTCTTCTTTAAACCAGCCTTCACGGTTACCATCTCCGGACTCTATTGCTTCGCTTGTCCGTTTGAAGTCTCTTTGGAGGGAGTGCTTTCGTTCCCTGTCAGGATTCCCCGCTTAATGAAGTCCTCGCTCACGTAATTCAAGCCCAGTTTGTCCAGCGTTTCTTTATTGGGAATACCGTCCGTAGTCCATCCCTTGAATTGATAATAGTTGTCAAGCAGCTTTTGTTCAGACTTTTCGTCTCTCACCGCCCAGTGGTCCTCGGGGGGCCTCTCATCTCTTCTCCTCAACCCCCTTCTTACATTCACGGCTCTGACCAGAGTCCGGATCCTTTGAAAGGTTTTCCACAGTTTGTCCTTATCGAAATCCAAACCGGTCGAAAGCGAGATTAGCTGGGGGATATTCCATACGTGGTATCCGGTCTTGCCGCCGAATTGGCCCCTGAACGATGATACAAATCCGCAGAGTCCGAGGCTGTCATCGATATAATGCATCGCCTCGTTCCAATCGGTGATGGCGCAAGATGCCTCGTTCGATATTTCGTTGCGTTTTTCCCATCTCAGGAACCATTCTTTAAACTTTTCATGAGGGACTGCGACCCAGTTTTTCACAAACTCCTGTCTCTGCTCCATGGTAGGAAGGGGGTCCTGGGGAAAGGACCCTTCGATCTGGGTGATGGACATCTTTTCACCCGTGGCTATCATGAGGAAATAAGCGGGGTTCACCTTTCCCAGCTTGATGGGCAGCTGTTCGAATTTTTTCGTGGTGTTGTGGTCGTATTTTTCCGCCCCTTTACCGATCTGGCGGGCCGCCCAATAGACACCGTTTGCGAGAACATCCCCAATCCCCTCGCGCCGTGTAATTTTATCAAGGAGGTAGAAATACCTCTTCCTGACGTCGGACGGCATCCCCGGGAAATCCTGATCGGTCAAAATGCCGGCTTCCAGAAGCTCAAGGGCAAAGGCGATCACCTGCGGTGTTGAGTACGAGTCCAGTCCTAACTCCTGAGCGACGCCGAGTATGTCGTAACTAAAGTCCAGTTCCTGAAAGGCCGCCATGTGGTAGGTATCTTTTCCGTAGCACTTATAGGAAAATCTTTTCCGTCCCGGCCAGGAAATCACATTGTGGCATTTCTTCGGACAGTTATAGCAACCCGTTTGCCGGTCCATGTGGTCATACTTTAACTTCGTCCACCTCTCCTGGAGTTCCTTGCTCCAAACTTTTTGCCGCACACGCGCATTGCCCCAGGAGAAATTGTCGTGGTGGAAACTGTCATCCTCATCGACCGCCATCCAGTCTCCTACGTTCGGGTTGTCATAAAGTTCCTTGCTCAGGCGGAGGCATATCTCAAAGAGTTCAGCCGGCCGGGCGGTATGGATGTCCTGCGTTCCACGAACAGCGATTGCCTTTAACCCTTTGTCTCCCATGACGGGGCCTGGCCCTCGAGCCGCGCTGGCGTGACTGTGATCGATGGAGGCCATATAGACCCTATTTTCACCGGCCGGCCCGATGGCGGCTACCTGAACTTTGTTATCATGCAGCTCTTCCTTAATTAGCGCTGCCGTTTCCTGAGTGCCTTTCCCCCGCAGATGCCTGGCATCGCGTATTTCCACTTTGCCATTGTTGATCCACAGATAGACCAGGTCGGGGCTTTTGCCGCGAATGACTATTTTGTCATAACCGGCGTGTTTCATTTCCACCCCGAAATACGATCCCATTAACGAATGTGCCATGAGCGAAGTCTGGGGAGAAAAGGTATTCACGGAGGTGCGAGTGGCGCCGGGAACAGGCGTGGCATTTAAAAGACCGCTGCTGAATATGAGTAGATTTTCGGGAGAAAAGGGTTCAGCCTCAGGAGGGACTCTGTCCCATAGTAACTTGGCGGCCGTACCCTGTCCCCCCAGATAAAGCTCCATTGATCTTGGGTCGGTCTCTACCCTATCAATGCCTCCTCGGGATAAATCAATTTCTAAATCATACCCCCTCTCTGCGTACCTCATTTCCTAGCCCCCTAAGTTTATTAAGCCTCTAACAGCTTGCCGAAGAACTCATTTTTTCTCATACCAAGGGACGGATGGATGGCTCCGAATGGATACAACTCTGGCTTCTCTGAGAGGGATCTGGACCATGGGACCAGGTCCACCTTAATTCAGGGAAATTCGCGCTCAAGATAAACCGCATTGCCTCTGTCCCAGCTTCGTGGAGAGGAGCCGCAACAACCATGCCGGTTGGCCCTGAAGTGTAACCTGCTGGAATTTACAGGAAATCTTATGAAGAGAACTTCTTTAGGACGGGATTCTCCTGCCCACTTCCCCAACCATGGGAATATAAAAGCGCAATTCCCAGCAGTGGGAAATCCTGGCATGTCCGGCCGACGCCTTTGCTTATTGAGTCTTCGATTCTGGGGCCGCTAGGCGAAATGAAATTGAAATAAGAAAGGGGACGACTATGCATGTAAGCCTGAGAATCATTAAGGCTGATATTGGTTCCATAGGCGGCCATATCTGTCCGTCGCAGTGTCTCGTGCAAACGGTGCGTGAGTTCATTACCGAGCATGGAGCTAAGCTCCTGCTGGATAGCTACGTTAGCTACACCGGCGACGACATCGCAATCGTGAGCACTCACGAACGCAGGCCGACTAATCGCCGGGGTCATCGCCGGGATCAAGTCTTTACCTTTGGTGTGTCCAGATGAATTGCTGTCGTGATCCATAGGGTGACTCTCATTTAGGTGAGGGAAGTCCCACGGCGGAAAGAGCCAGGGGCCGCCTAGCTTGGGCGGGTTGGGACGGAAGTTGATCCAGATAGTGATGCACGACGTAAGTGCGATCACATATTATATTCACTTCCGCCGAAAACACCGACGGATCGTGTCCAGCTCTTGTGCCGGGCGTTTCAGGAAACGATGAATGACGCGGAATTCCTTGCCGAGGCGAAGTCCCAGTGTCAGTCCCGGTGTCAAACTTGCGATATTGTGTTTATGAAAGGTTAGCGTCATTGTTTTGTGTTTTCGCAATTGCGAAAACACGAAAACACGGGGAGCAGCGTCTCACATAACATTCTTTACAATCTGTTCGCTAGGACACACGGGGCGGATCACGCTATATGTGAGTAGGTTTAGAAGGTTTCGCCCAAGAGAACGGTTCCCCGGCCTTAGCGCATCACTCCCCACACTTGTTCCAACCGTTCCAGCCGTTCAAACCGTTCAAGTCGTTGACAGAATCAAGCGAGATGATCTTGGTTGCCGGAAATCAGATCACGCGGCGCGCGGAGTGGCGATGATCTTAGACAGTTCGCGGTCCGACGCGCCCAGGGTGATGAGGGAGCGGATCAGCAGGTCCAGGGAAACCGATGGGTCGCCGGCTTCCATCTTGGCGACGCGCGATTGGCTGGACTCAAGTTTCGCGGCCAGATCCACTTGCGACAACCGCTTCCCTTGTCGGCGGTGACGCAATGCCTCTGCAAGCCGAATTTTCAGTTCGATGTACGCGGACTCCTCTTCGGAGAGGCCGAGAAAATCCTTGGTAGTGCCGATCTTCCATCCCCTCGCTTCCAAACGT
>MGSI01000146.1 GCA_001798455.1 Deltaproteobacteria bacterium RIFCSPLOWO2_02_FULL_57_26
CAGAGGTTCTGGCAGCGGGAGGATCTTTTCCTCTTTGTCTTTCTCCTCTTCTACCTGGTTGGGTTTGCCTTGGTCTATGTGAACCGCCGGTACGCCGTGCAGCTTTTGCCCGTCTCCCTTGGATGGACTGCCTGGGGAATGATCTGGTGTTGGGCCTATTTGAAGGAATTTTTATCTCTCAGGGCTTTCCGAGTTGTGTCTTCTGCTCTGGCTGCGCTCTTCCTTGCCGGGACCCTGCTCAAGGGGCTAAAGCCTATCTCCAGTGAGAAGGCCTACGTTCGCGAGGCGGGGTGGTATCTAAAGGAGATCAAAGGCTCAGGGAATTTGAATCTGTTGGTTTTCGATGATCGAATCGCCTTTTACGCAAACGCGAGGCCCATACTTTTGAGCGAGTTGGGGGAGCAAGAGTTGCTCGGTTACTTGGAGGACGGAGAGGCTGATTACCTTGTTACGGAAGTCGGCTCGTGGAAGGAACGGTTCCCTGCCGTTGCGGATGATCCGGAACTCTACGGCTTGGTTCTACAAAGAGAATTCAGAGGATCGGTAAGAAGCGGGCTGGTAGTCTTCAGGGTCAACCAAAGGGGAAGAGACGGCCATGCAGGATAGGAGTGCCGGGCGGCCGAAGGTGGTGGTGGTGATGCCTGCATATAATGCGGCCAAGACGCTTAGGATCACGTACAATGCGATCCCAAAGGAGGAGGTGGATCACGTCATCCTGGTGGACGACGGGAGCACCGATGAGACCCTGAAGATAGCCAACGAGCTGAAACTGGAGGTTTTCGTCCACACACGGAATTTCGGCTATGGAGCCAACCAGAAAACCTGTTACACAGAGGCACTCAAGGCGGGCGCGGATATTGTGGTCATGCTGCATCCTGATTATCAGTACGATCCGACCCTACTCCCCACCCTGGTGGCCCCCATGGCCTCCTCTGAGGCCGACGTGGTTCTGGGTTCGCGATTTTTGCAAGGAGATGTGTTGCAGCAGGGCATGCCTTGGTGGAAGTATCTCGGCAACCGATTCCTAACGTGGGTGGAAAACCTGGTACTGGGGTTGGATTTGTCAGAGTACCATACCGGCTACCGCGCCTACAGCCGCAGCGTCTTAGAAAAAGTCCCCTTCTTGCTGAATTCCGACAAGTTTGTCTTCGATCAGGAAATGCTGGTGCAAGCGGTTCATATGGGCTTCGGGATCAAGGAGGTTCCCGTCCCAACGAAATATTTTCCCGAGGCCTCCAGTGCCGGGTTTATCGCGAGCACGATTTATGGCTTGAGCATCCTTTTGCTTTTGGGACGTTATTTGCTGCACCGGGTCTCTCTAGTGAACCTCAAGCAGTTTCAATCCTTCACTGCCAGGTACAAGCGAGTCGAGTAAGCAATCACCCATGGTGCAAGACGGCTACAGTCTCAAGTCTTTTAAGTACAGTAGCCACTACTGGGTGTTGAACTTTTTGTCCGCCGAGAAGGGCCCGCTCAGGATATTAGATGTAGGGACATCCAATGGTGATCTTGGGATCAGGCTGCGAGAAGAGGGCCATTTTGTGGTCGGGGTGGAAAAAGATGGGAAGTGGGCTGAGAAGGCCAGACAGCATTATGACGCGTTTCATGTCGGAGACATTGAAGAGTTTGAGTTTCCATACAGGGCCGAGTTCGACTATGTCTTGTTTGCTGATGTCTTGGAACATCTCCGTGAACCGGCGGCCGTCCTTCGGCGGTCGTTGCCTTGCCTTAAAGAATCAGGAAAGATCATTGTCTCGGTTCCGAACGTCGCCAACTTGGTCATTCGATGGAACCTGCTTTTCGGAAGATTTGACTACACTGACCGGGGCATCCTGGATCGAACCCATCTTCGCTTCTTCACATTAGCGACTCTGAAACAGATGATGGTAGAGGCTTCCTTGCGCATCCTTGAATTGGTTCCCGCTCCTCTGCCGGTCCAGTTGGTGTTTCCGATAACGGAAAAAAAGATTTTTGCCCCGCTCCATGAGGCTCACTATGCCGTTGTGCGCTTCTGGAAAACCCTCTTGGCGTACCAGTTTGTGCTCAAGGCGGCTCCAACGCTTCCGGGTTAATTGTTTTCGGCTGGTGGCGGGTCGCAGGTGGCTTGACAGGGAACGGAGAGAATGGATAACAAGGCGGGAGTCATGAAAGCTTTGGTTCTGGCGGGGGGGAGGGGAACGAGGCTTCGGCCCCTAACCCACACCGCAGCGAAGCAATTGGTCCCCGTGGCCAATCGGCCGATTCTCTTTTACGTCCTGGATAATCTTGCCCAGGCGGGCATCAAAGAGGTGGGCATCATCGTCTCTCCTGAGACGCAAAAGGCCATCCGAGAAGCCGTGGGGGACGGCGGTCGCTGGGGTTTTAGGGCCGAGTACCTGTTTCAAGAGGAGCCTTTGGGTTTAGCCCATGCGGTTAAGGTGGCGCGCGTTTTTTTGGGGGAAAGTCCTTTTGTCATGTATTTGGGAGATAATCTCATCGGTTCGGGGATACGGGAGTATTGCGAGGCTTTTAGGGCGGCCAAAACTGATGCCCTGATTCTCCTGAAGCAAGTCGAAGATCCTACGAGCTTTGGGGTTGTGGAACTCGACGGGAATGGCCGTGTTTTAAGCTTGGTTGAAAAACCCAAGCATCCCAAGTCTGATCTCGCATTGGTGGGGATTTACTTCTTTTCGCCTAAGGTGCACAGGGCCATCGAGGAGATTCGGCCTTCCTGGCGGGGAGAGCTGGAGATTACCGATGCCATCCAGCGGCTCGTGGAGAACCACGGTGAGGTTGCGGGGTATATCCTTAAAGAATGGTGGATCGACACGGGAAAGAAGGACGACCTTTTGGCCGCAAATACCTTGGTGCTGGATGAGTGGATTGCACGGCAGATCGATGGGGACATAGACAGCGCAAGCCAGGTCATGGGCAGAGTGGTGATAGGGAAGGAGAGCCGTGTTCAGGCGAGTACGGTGAGGGGGCCAGTGGTTATCGGAGAAAGGGTGGTCATTCGGGATTCCTTCATCGGCCCTTTCACCACGATCGGAAATGGGAGTCAAATCGTCCACTCCGTCATTGAGCACTCGGTGATCCTGGAGGGTGTGCTGATTGAGAATGTAGACCGTTTAGAGGATAGCCTTATTGGGAATGGAGCAAAGATTTTTAAGGATCAGGCTACCAGGCAGGCCTATCGGCTTTTGCTCGGGGATGACTCCGTCGTCGAGCTTTAATAAAGTGGAAGAGCGGGATCATGGATGCTCAGAGTCGCGAGTTTACAGAAGGGCCCATTCTAGGGGTAGAGGTGAGGCCTTTAAGGCGGAACTCTGATCGGCGAGGTTGGTTGATAGAGATTTTCCGCAAGGACGAATTAGATCCTTTGGTCCAGCCCGTTATGGGCTATGTCTCCGAGACCCTTCCGGGTATGATCCGGGGTCCTCACGAGCACGTGGACCAAACCGACTATTTTTTTCTTATGGGTCCCTCTATGTTTGAGGTGACGCTTTGGGATAATCGTCCCAATTCTCCTAGCTACTGGAGCCGGCAGGTGATTGTGGCTGGAGAGGATAACCCTTGCGTTGTGATAGTGCCCGAGGGGGTGGTCCATGCCTATCGGAATATCGGTAAGCAACCCGGGTGGGTTATTAATTGCCCTAACAGGCTCTACGCTGGAGCGGGGCGAAAAGGGCCGGTGGATGAGATCCGTCATGAGGACAATCCTAATAGCCCGTTTCGTCTAGCCACGTCATGATTCTTCTTATCACTGGAGGAGCCGGTTTTATTGGTTCCCATTTCATCCGTCTGGTTCTGGAGCAGCGCGCTTCCTACCGCGTCATCAATCTCGATAAGCTCACCTATTCCGGTAATCTCGATAGCCTGAGGGACGTTGCCGAGCGTGAGGAGGGGAAGCGGTACGTCTTCGTTCAGGGAGACGTCTGCGAGGCAGGCCTGGTGGAAGATCTGTTTAGCGGCGCGCATCCCCTGTTTCATCAGATCACAGATCTCAAGCCCTCGCGGTCCGAGAGGTGCCCCATAGATGCCGTGGTGCACTTTGCGGCTGAATCCCACGTGGACAGAAGCATCCGTGATGCCTCTGCCTTCTTTCGAACCAATGTCGAAGGGACGAGGATGCTTGTAGAGACCGCTCGCCGATACTGGGGAGCCAAGGGCGCTGCGTTAGGCCAGGGTCCCCATCGATTTATTCAGGTCTCGACGGATGAGGTCTATGGCTCCTTGAGTCCCCAGGATTCTCCGTTTCGAGAAGGTAGCCCCCTCAAACCCAATAGCCCCTACGCCGCCAGCAAGGCCGCGGCGGACCTAGCGGTGATGGCCTACAATCATACCTACCATTTTCCGGCGATCATTACCCGCTGCGGCAACAACTATGGTCCCTATCAGCACCCGGAGAAGTTTATTCCCCTGTTTATCACCAATGCACTCGAGGATCGGCGATTGCCTTTGTATGGGGACGGTCAGCAGGTACGGGACTGGATTCATGTCGCGGATCACGGTAGCGCGCTTCTCGGGATTCTTGAGCGCGGCCAGGTGGGAGAAATCTATAACATCGGGGCACATGAGGAGCACGCCAACCGGGAAATAGCGGAGCTCATAGTCCGAAGCCTGGGTAAGAGCTCGGATCTCATTTTTCGCGTTGCGGATCGGTTGGGACACGATCGTCGTTATGCCCTTGATGCGACCAAGATTCAAACCGCTCTTGGCTGGAAAGCCGAGCGCTCCTTTTTTCATGGAATGGAATCCACAATCCGCTGGTACCAAAAGCACCCGGCCTGGTGGAAACGGCTCAAAGACGAGACCTTCTGGGCTTACTATCGGGAGGTTTATGGCTCCGCCTAGAGACCGACATCAAGTCTGCCGGTATGCAAATATGTACAGCGATCGGGGTTGGTGATGGGCTCTTGCCCTCTCTGCCGCCAGAATAGCGCCATCCGTCTCTTCCAAAGTAGAGATCGCGTGCACCATCTTGCCGGAATTTTTACCATTTTTCGATGTCAACAATGCAGGGCGATTTTTATCGGACCGTGGCCGAGCAATGAGGAATTAGCTGCGTATTATCCGGAACATTATGGTCCCTATCGGCACTCTAGATCGCTAGAGAAACAAAATTGTGTGGGACTAAAGCGATTCGTCCTAGAACATTTTTATGGCTATCCATTGGTTCAAAGTCGCAGCCGTTCACTACTGAAGGCGCGGATCGCCTTTTTACTCTCTTATGTAACTGCCAAAGGGACTATTCCCTATCGTGGTAGCGGATATTTTTTGGATGTGGGTTGTGGTGGCGGATCGTATCTCCATCGGCTGAAACAGCGCGGTTGGAATGTGTATGGAGTAGAACCCAGTGCCGCGGGAACGGCCCAGGCACGGAGCTTGGGAATCAATGTGTGTCATGGATACATTGAAGATGCGAGATTCCCGGATGGTTTTTTCGATGTCATCCGGCTGCATCATGTTTTGGAGCACCTCACAGCGCCCCAAGCAACACTTCGTGAGATTGCCAGGATCCTCAAACCGGACGGTCTTGTTTATGTGACGGTCCCAAATACACAAAGTTTCAATTTCTGGCTCTTTGGGGCAAACTGGTATGCCTTGGATGCCCCACGTCATGTTATTTCCTACTGCCCGAAATCGCTCGCATTTCTCTGCCAAGCTACAGGATTTGAGATCCTGAAGGTCCGCTATCAGTCCGGTGCCTTTAATTTTGTGAGGAGCGTAAGGTACCACTTGGAGGAACAAGGGAAGCAATGGCCTCGATGGGTGCACGGAATCAACTGGCCCAGCAATAAGCTGATCCGTCGAGCGTTAAAGCCCTTTTTCTTGTTGATGGATCGATTCAGACTCGGCGATGTTATGTTAGCGCTTTTGCAAAAAAGGGTGTCTTCTGTCTCTTGAAAATAGCCCTGCGAGACAGAAACGCTAACGCCCCTCCGATTTCAGGCTTTCGGTCCCATCTTGGTGGGAAATGAGAATTTGAAATGCGCTCTTATGAGTCTGACGTAATTCCGAAAATAGAACGGATAGTAGCGGAAGGAACGGTGAAGGCATTTTCTTCCCCCCTGGAAATCTCCTTCTCTAACGAGACGCTGTCCCTGTCGGGACCAGATTCGCGCGTAAGTTGCAAGAAGATCTGTTTGGCGATCCGGTTCATCGGCGAAAAGAAGCCAAAGTTTATTGAAGGCCATGAGGTCGGCTTCAAGGCGTCTTTCGCTTATTTGGCTTACCTGATGCCGGTGAACCCGCCGTTGCGCAAGGGATTCAGGGAGTCTTAGGAAACCGGCCAAGCGATACATCTTCGCCCATAAGACCAGGTCTTCTCCGCCTTGATAAAAATCGACATCATAACAACCGGCCTTTTCGAAGATTGACCGGCGCTTCAGCGACGCGGAGGAATAGGGAATCCAATGGTATCCTATAATTGAGTCAATAGGCTTTTTCCTCTGTGCCCTGTGGGCGAAAAATTGTCGCTGTATCAGCTTGCCTTCTTCATCAATGGTGTCCACATCGCTATAGACCACGCCCACCTGTGGATTTTGGTCGAGGGCTTGAACTTCGGTCTCGAGCATTTCTGGATACCACCGATCGTCAGAATCTAAAAAAGCCAGATACTCTCCCCCAGAGTTGGCATAGCCCAAATTTCTAGCCCTGGCCTGTCCGGAGTTGGGTTGGTAGAGATAGATCAGTTTATCCCCGAACGGCTTTATTCTCTCTGCTGTATCGTCGGTGGAGCCGTCGTCCACAACAATCAGCTCGAAATCTCGGTATGTCTGTCCCAGCACGCTGTCGATTGTCTCCCCGATAAATCGTTGGCGATTGAAGACAGGTATGATCACGCTAACCTTTGGCATGCTCAAAACCTGTATCACCGGGCCGAAGCCATAACCCTGAGGCATGATTTTGACCACTTCCTTATTTCACCGGGAAGTATGTGTTGGCGCCCCAGGATATAGAGATATCGGATAAGCAAAATGATTTTCTTCCTGATCTTGTCCCAAGGTGATCGTCGCTGGGTTTTTTTCACCGCTGTGATGCTGTCCACAAAGCCCAGGATGGAGAACCGGTTAGACCTGAGGAGATATTCCTCGACGACCCTTCGCGGTCCCTCCCAAGCATAGGTGTCATGGAAAGCGATGACCCCTCCTTCGACGACATGAGGCTCCCACAGCAAAAGGTCGGTTTTAACCGCTTCATAGCTATGGTCCCCGTCAATCCATAAAAGTCGGATCGGACCGGACCATCCTTGGGCTGCACGAGTAGACGTCATCACGAGCGGTATGACCTGGTCTTCGATGCCCGCGGATTTGATATTTTTGCGGAAATCGATTTCCGTATTGACATCCTGATAACCCAACCCCGCTTGGTCTGGACCACCCTTGTGGTGATCGACCGCATGAACCTTCTCCCTTCCTGCGGACTTAGAGCCCGCAGCCAATAGGATAGTGGACTTTCCTTTCCAGCTACCTATTTCCACTATAGCACCCTGGCCGGGCCCGTACTGGGCCAAAGAATACAGGTATCTGGCCTCATGCTCCGTCAGCCACCCGTCAACTCTCTGAATAGTATTCCTGACCTCCCGAAAAGAAGGTAAGCGTTTCTCTGTTGACTTCATTCGTTAGTGGCTTATATCACTCCTATCAAAACGAGGCAAAACGTGGCGGGTCGGGTGGAACCCCGACAGAACAATTTTAACACAATGAAGCTCGACAAAGAAATCTTTATCTGTTAGATTTACAACATTTTAAAGACGCCGACTAATTAAGAATGCCATGCGTGTCTGTTTGATTTTCCCGAAATCGACTTTTTTGGAAGACCCTATGGTGTTCCCCCCGTTAGGGCTTTGGTGGCTTTGGTCCGTGCTGGAACAAGCGGGACATGAGGTCGGTTTTGTCGATATGTCTGAACACAATCTCGAGCCCGAGGATATTCCCAACGATTTTGATGCCTATATGGTTTCCGGCACTTCACCTCAGGGTAGGGAGATACGAAAACTCGGGGTAGAATTTCAAAGACGAGGGGTGCCGGCCGTTTTGGGTGGGCCTCATGCCACTAACTATCCGCGAAATAGTCGGAAGTATTATCCCCTAGTTGTTCGCCGTGAAGGAGAGCAAGCGGTTCTAAAGGCTATGTCTCATATCGAGAACGGTGAGCCACTGGAATACCTTTCGGATGAAGATTTGGCAGGATCCAGGGACGGAGATGCCAAGGCGGCTGAAAAATACCGGCGAGGGATCATCGAGGAACCTTTTATTGCCGACCTCGGAACGGTTCCAGTTCCGAACCGATCCTATGCACACCATTACCATTACGATCTAGCGGACGAAACGGGGAACCAACGTCGCGGAACCACGATGTTCACATCGCGCGGTTGTCCCAAGCGTTGCGATTTTTGCGATTCTCCAAATCTATGGTCCCGGATGGTCCGCTACACTCCCGTCCCTAAACTCGTCGAGGAATTCCAGCAGATCAAAAATCTCGGCTTTGACGCCATTCAGTTTTATGATGATATTTTACCGATCAATCCGCGCAGAGTCCGGGAGATGTGTGCTTATTTAAAGCAGTTCGGCCTGATCTGGCGCTGTTTTTGCCGGGTGGACATCATCACGAAACACGGCGGCAAAGATTATCTCCAGTTTATGTATGACCACGGACTTCGCGAGGTGCTCATTGGCGCCGAATCAGGTTCTCAGAGGATATTGGACAATATCCATAAGGAGACGAAAGTAGAGCAAAACGCGACGGTACTTGAATGGTGTGACCAGATCGGTATTCGCTGCAAGCTGTCCTTTATCATCGGTCTGCCTGGCGAAACTCGCGAGACTCTAGAGGAGACCAAACAGTTCCTGCGCAGACACCTCCTCCGGGTTAACCACCGAGTACAGCATAAAGTCGACCTCTGTTCTTACATCCCCATGGCTGGAACCCCCATTTATAAGGCTGTGATGCGCAAGAGAGAAGAAGGCTCGGATATAGAGGAGGAGTTTGACAGCTACGGGTACCATCCAGGGGAAAGCTTCTTTGACTTTGATTTGCAGTGGAACGTCGACGCCGCCCTGATGGATAATTTCTTCTATGAACCGGAAACGCTCGACGGGGGATTGAAGCCGGACGAAATATTCTACAAGGGTAGGGTTGGGGCGGTTCGGCAGATCGTAAGCACTTCCGCCCTCGGTCGCGAAGAGTTGCAAAAAGCCCGCGACGAGATGGAAATGGAGGTTCGGGCTGCAGGTTTTCCTTATTGACTTTTATCGTGACGAGGCGCCTTGCTGAGTCGTCCCTCCAAAGCCTGAACGGGGCCACCATCCCGAGCTTTCCATCGGCTTCACCCTAACCGCTTCAAATGGAATTCAATGACCGACCCAAGGTGAGTGTGATCGTTGCCACTCGGAACCGCTGCGGCAGCCTGGATCGGCTGCTGCGGAGTTTACGAACCACTCAAAATCAGAGTGAAATCCCGTGGGAGGTCTTGGTGGTGGACAATGCTTCGACCGACGACACCGCCAGGTACTTGTCAGCGGTCAAGCGGGAATGGCCGCACCTTAGGACCTTGAATGAAGGAAGGCCAGGAAAGAATTTCGCCCTAAACAAGGCTCTCAGAGAAGCGAGGGGAGAAATATTGTGTATGATGGACGACGATATCGTCCTTGATAGAAAGTGGTTAGAAGAGTTGGTCCGAGACTACCAATCTACTGGATATGATGCTCTGCAGCCGTGTGTTTTGCCGGGTACCGATCCTCAAGGCCGGAGCGCAGATCCGGGAAATCTGTATCAGTATAATATCCCCGTAATCGACTACGGGGATGCGCCGAGGGACATACGGGGACTTACCGGGGTCATCATGTCCATGCGGCGCGAGGTGATCGACAAAGTCGGCGTTTTTGATGAGCGGCTTCCCGCCTCGGGATACGAGGGAGATACGGATCTTTCACGTCGAATTCGGGAGGCGGGTTTCTCCATAGGCTATACACCCCACGTGGTTGCCTACCATGAACTAGACCCTCGAAGGTACGGTATTCGTTACGCCCGGTTATCCCAGTACCGCAAAGGATTGAGCCGAAGCCTCCATCATACGGATCCCATTTTTTCAAATGTCGTGCCGAACCTATTGGTCAATGTCCTTCGGTATGGTTTCTATTGGACCTTGAGGAGGAAGGAAAAGGTCTACAAAACAGAAAAGCGTATCATGAAATATTGGGGCTACTTGGTGGGTATGATCCAGAGAAGACTGGGCAGGCAGCCTTGGGTATAAGCATTCCGGCTATGAAGAAATCAGTCAACTTCGTTCCTTTTCATCGCCCCTGGTTGGGAGCCGAAGAAATACGCGAGGTCTTGGCCGTCCTGAGGTCGGGTTGGCTCACAACAGGGGCGAGGGCCCGCGAGCTCGAACGGGCCATGGCGGAATATATAGGCTGTCAACATGCGGTAACTGTTAGCTCGGGGACGGCTGCTCTGCATTTGGCCATGGCCGCGATCGGGGTGGGGCCGGGAGACGAGGTCATCACCACGCCGATCACGTTTGCGTCCACGGCCAATGTGATTGCCCTTCAAGGCGCCAAGCCGGTCTTCGTGGATGTGGAACCGGAAACGCTGAACCTTGATGCGCAGCAAATAGAACCACGGATCTCCAGCAGGACCAAAGCCATCCTGCCCGTTCACCTCTACGGCCAGCCCTGCGATATGGAAACTGTCCTCCGGTTGGCCCAAAAATATCATTTGCTGGTGGCGGAAGACGCGGCGCATGCGCTCGGAACAGAATATCGCGGGAGAAAAGTGGGAAATCTTGGAGATCTCACCTGCTTTAGTTTTTACGCGACGAAGAATATCACCACCGGGGAAGGGGGAATGGTCACCACCGATCGAGAGGACCTCGCCGCGAAGGTCCGGCTGCTGAGCATCCACGGGATCACTGCCGATTCCTGGCACAGGCACGGGGACGGGGAGTTCGTCCACTGGGATGTCATTCGTCCAGGCTACAAGTACAATCTGTCCGATATCCAGGCCGCCTTGGGCATTCACCAGCTCAAGAAGATCGAAGCGTTTTGGCAGCGACGGAAGCGATGGGTCGAAATGTACGACGCAGCCTTGCAGGAAGTTCCCGAGATCCGGCTGATCCCGGCGAAGGGAGATGTCAAGCACGCCCACCATCTCTACCCCATCCTGCTTAAGACGGAAGATCTCACGGTGGGTCGGGATGCTGTCCTGAAGGCTTTGAAAGAAGCGGGTGTCGGGGTCGGCGTCCATTTTCGCGCGCTTCACCTGACATCGTTCTATAGCAAAACCTTCGGTTTCAAGCCGGGCGACTTTCCCCACGCCGAGTATGCCTCCGAAAGGCTTCTTTCTCTGCCTCTTTTTCCGAAGATGACCGGGCGAGAAGTCAAGCGCGTGATTACTCAACTGAAGGATACTCTACACCGCGCAAAGAAGAAAAAAACTTTTTGATTGATGGAAACCCAGTCCCACGCGAGAACGAACGACAACCCGCTTATTTCGGTCGTCATCCCAACCTACAATCGGCGGGCCTACATTGTGGAGAGCCTGGAGAGCGTTTTGCATCAATCTTTCAGGGATTTTGAGATCCTCGTTGTGGATGACGGCTCCACCGACGGGACCGAGGAAGTCCTGCGATCCTATGCCCACCGAATCCGGTATATCCGCCAGGAGAACCGTGGGGCCGCAGCGGCGCGCAATCTAGGCGTGCGGCACGCCCGGGGAAGTTACATTGCGTTCATGGATTCCGACGACCTGTCCACGCCTCATCATCTGCAGAAGCTGTATGACTTCCTGGCGCGTCACGTCCTTCACGCCATGGTTATCGGGAACGGCGCGTACTTTGAAGGGAAATTCCACAACCGGTCCACGGTGATCTCGCCAAAGAAGGCTAAAAGGCTGGAAGAAAAGGGCGTGTCCGTGGAGGATCTTTTCGACGGCAGAGTGATCCGGCTGCAGGGGACGATGTCGAGACGAACGGCGCTTGAGGAGATCGGCCTCCTGGACGAGTGGTTTCGTCTTTCTTACGACCTGGACCTGGCCCTGCGTTTGGTGAAGAAGCATCCGATCGGGTTTGTCAATGAGGTGGTCTATCTCTACCGCAAGCACGGCACCAACATCAGCGCTGATGATGAGCTGAGGTCGAGAGAAAACTTGCGCGCGCTCGAGAAGTTGAAAAGGGATTACCCCGAGTCCTTGGAGCTCATCGGCCGGCGCGGCTTTTACCGCATGGTGGCCCATCGTTATTACCGTCTGGCCAAGGCGTTGGCCATGAAGGGGGATGGGCCAGGGGCTCGTGAGGCGATCGGTCTGGCGGCCGCGCTTCAACCTTTTTCGTTGAAGTACCGTCTCTATCAGCTTCGGTGGCTTTGAGGTATAAGTTTAGGGGGATGCTGTGTAGAGGCTCTGGCGTTCAGCCCGCGGCGGCCACATCCCCAGCATGCGAGGTATCCTAGGTGAAGAAGATACTGGTTACAGGAGGATTTGGATTTCTGGGGAGCCATCTGGTTGAGTTGTTGCTGAGCGATACGGACAACCAGGTCCATGTAGTGGATAACCTGAGCACCAATCCGGTGCCCATCGATGATCTGCTCAGCCAATTGGACTACCCTGACCGAATATCTCATTCCATCACGGATGTAGAGAATTTTTGCGATTCTTGGAGCGGTGAACGTTACAAGGAGATTTATCATCTCGCGTCTGTAGTTGGACCGGCAGGAGTGTTGCCGCACGCGGGTCGAATTGCCGCTTCTATCGTGAATGACACGATGGCGGTGGCGAATCTCGCGATGAGCTGTGGCGCCAGGCTCGTGGACGTCTCTACCAGCGAAGTCTACGGCGGCGGGCAAGACGGGTTTTGTTCGGAGACGATGTTCAAGGTCGTTCCGGCTAAATCTTCGGCGCGCTTGGAGTATGCCGTGGGAAAGCTCGCCGCTGAGACCGCCCTTCTGAACCTGAGCGGGACTCGGGATTTGGATTTGAGGATCGTTCGTCCTTTCAATGTTACGGGCCCGCGCCAATCGGGGAGGGGAGGGTTTGTGCTGCCTCGCTTCATCGGCCAGGCCATAGCCGGGGTGGATATTACCGTGTTTGGCGACGGCAAACAGGTCAGGGCGTTTACGCACGTTAAGGATATGGTCGCCGGGATTGTTTGCGCCATGAAGAATGGGAAAAAGGGAGAGGTTTATAATCTGGGGAATCCGGCAAACCGTTGTTCCATCCTCGAATTAGCGGAAGAGGTCAAAAGGATCACGCGAACGAGAAGTCGAATAGTGTTTGTAGATCCCACGACCATTTATGGACCTCTCTATGAGGAGGCCAATAACAAATTTCCCGATGCCTCTAAAGCCATCGCAGAGCTAGGATGGGAACCGAGATACGGACGCAACCAGGCCATAGAAGATACCTTTCTCTACATGAAGGGGCTTCCAGAGCGGCTTTTGTTTCATTTGCGGGGATTTTAGGTTTTTGGTCTGCTCTCTAGAATTAAGCGTTGGATGCTTCTCTTACCATAATCATAGCGACCGCGGGCCGCGTTGAAAGTCTGCGCAGGCTTCTAGAGAGCCTCCATCGAGTTGAGGGGGGCGATCAGATAAGCTGCGAAATCGTCGTGGCCAACAATGCGGCTGACGAAGCCAGCGCGCAGGCCGTAAAGGAGTTGGTGAGCGAGTACGCTCAACGGGGTCGATACCACTGCTGGCAAGTTCGCGAACCCCTTCCCGGAAAATGTCGGGCTCAGAATCGGGCGATTCCGCTAGCCAAGGGGTCCATTCTTGCCTTCCTTGACGACGACGTCGAGGTCACGTCCCGCTGGCTTCAAGGTATTCTTAATTTCTTCGCTTCGTTTCCTCATCAGGTTATGCAGGGTTCGATCCAAATGCGGGACGAGGACCGAAGGGACCCTCAACTACAGAAGGCCCTGGAGCGTTACCGGACGATAGACTTTATTGATTATGATTTCCTGCCGGGGAAGGACCTACGAACCCTTACCGGGGGCAATATCGCTGTTCGGCACGAGGTTTTCAAGCTGGTCGGGTTGTTTGACGAGAGATTAGGCCCTGGGCGCGCTGGTTATTCTGAGGATGTCGAGTTTGCTAAGAGGTTACTTAAGGCTGGCTTACGGATCGGGTATGAACCGAGAGTCTCGGTCTATAACGAACTGGACCCAAGCCGCTTAACAGAGGAATCCTTCCGCATACGACATGAGCGCCAGGGCCGGAGCCGTCTTGTACAGAAAAACAGCTCGATTTTTACTATCATTCCTAATCTGCTGCGGTCCATCTGGACCTTTGTTTGGTATTCCTTAATCGGCAATGAACGAAGAAAGTACCGCGCCAAAGGGCGCTACTTCCACTATAGGGCGATGCTCCTGGAAAAAACGAAGCGCGTGACAGGAGTTTTCCGTTAAGTGGTCAACGTTCTCAGAAACCACCTTCCTGCGGGCTTGGCGTAGGGTAGGCGTATTTTCCTTGCGAAGATATAGATCCCTCGGCAGCCGATGACGAGCCATTTGACGAAGCGGTCCCGGAAAGAGATCTTGGAAACTTTTCTTGCTGCGGTAATGTTATCCACGATGGAGATCGCCTTGAAACGATCCGACGAGAAGACGCACTCCCAGAGAACCTTTTTCGGTCCTTTCTTGCGGATCGTATCGTGCATGGCGATAATTCCGCCGTCGATGACATGGGGTTCCCACGAGAGGAAATCTCGTTTCACCTGTTCGTACCGGTGATCTCCGTCGATCCAGAGCAAACGAATGGGTCGATCCCAACCCCGAACGGCGTCTTCGGAAGCCATGACCATGGGAGCGACCTGCTCCGTGACGGCGGACTCCGCGAGGTTTCTTAAAAACTCCGCTTCCGTGTCCTCAAAATAGCCCTCGTCCGCCAATGGCCTGTGAGGGTCGACTGCGTAAATCTTTTCTCCGCCCACGGCCCTGGAGCCCCGCGCAAGGCAGATCGTTGATTTGCCCTTCCAGCTGCCAATCTCTACGATGACTCCTTTACCCGGGTTCGTCTGTGCCATATGATAGAGATATTCTGCCTCGCCCTGGGTCAGCATCCCTTCCACTTTGCTGATATCTCGGAGTCCTTTAAAGCCGGTCTTCTTCATTGCTTTACGTGGGTTTCTATAGCATTAGGATACCTGAAGTTGAAGAGGCGGTTTGATTTTTTTGCCCTGTGCCTCTATCTTCTAGCCCGTATCTTCGAGGTTCAATGGCGCTCATGGTCCCAGCTCAAGTCTCCGCCATCGTCGTCTGCTTCAACGAAGAGGGCAATATCGGCGACTGCCTGGAGAGTCTTAAGTGGGTCAACGAGATCGTGGTGGTGGATTCTTACAGCACCGACCGTACGGTGGAAATTTGCCGCAGGTACACGGATCGGGTCATCCAGCGGCCCTGGGCGGGTTACCGAGACCAGAAGGCCTTCGCCCATTCCCAGGCCACTAAGGAGTGGGTCTTCCTCGTGGACGCGGACGAACGGGTCACTCCAGAGCTCAGGGAAGAGGTTCAGCAGGCCCTTGTCCGGTTTGGGTCTCGGTGCGCCGCCTTTGCTGTACCCAGGCTGGTTTATTATCTGGGCAGATGGTGGTGGCGTGGTGGGTGGTATCCCGATTATGACGTCAGAGTATTTCGCCGTGATCGCGCCACCTGGGGCGGGACGGATCCTCACGAGAGGATCCTGGTGGAGGGAAAAGTTAAGCGTTTGAGGAACCCCCTGCACCACTACTCTTACCGGGACATCAGCGATCACATCAACCGCATCAACCACTTTAGCAGCGTTGCCGCGAGGGAGCTCAGGGCTGCGGGAAGGCGCTGGCGGTGGGTGGATAATCTGGGACGCCCGGCGGCTCGTTTGCTCCGTTCCTATGTATGGAGGAGGGGGTTTGTCGAAGGGTTCGCGGGGTTCTTCGTCGGTCTGACGGCCGCAATCTATGTCTTTCTCAGATATGTTAAGCTTCGCGAGCTAGAGCTTAAGGGTGAGAGCGGGGAGAGGCGTGAGCCGGGATAGGCAACCTCTCAAGATTCTCCACATCGATCCGGAGGAGGGCTGGGGGGGAGGGGAGTGTCAGGTCCTTGGCCTCGTAACAAGTCTTTCCGCCCGGGGGCACGAGAATCACCTCCTCTGTCATCCGCGGGGCGCTCTGTTGGGGGAGGCACAGGCGCGAAAGATCGCAACGCTTCCCATCGTGGTGTGTAACGATGTCGACTTCAGGCCGATTTTTTGGCTCAGGCGACTGATCCGCGCACAAGGCTATGATATCGTGCATTTCCATACCAAGAGAGCCCATGCCCTCTCCCTCGGGTTGAGTCGCATGCACGCAGATCTCCGCTATGTCGTGACGCGAAGGATGGATTATCCGGTCAAGCGAAACTGGTATGCCCGTTGGCTTTATAACCGAAAGGTGGATGGGGTGGTCGCCATATCCCGGAAGATCGCCGAGGTGTTGGTCGAGGGCGGGGTCCGGCGGGAGAAGGTCCGGGTTATCCACAGCGGGATCGATCCCGCGCCTTTCCAGAGAAGAGTCGAGGCCCGGGCCGGCTCGGAGGAGAAAGTAATCGGGACCGTTGCCGTGCTGGAGGAGAGGAAAGGTCATCGTTTTCTGCTTGAGGCAGCGGCCCTGCTGAAAGCGCAGGGCCGACGGGTCACGTACCGCATTGCCGGAGAGGGGTCGCAGCGGGAGGCGCTGCAGACGATGGTTCGGGAGTTGGGCCTGCAGGAGGAAGTGGTTTTTTTGGGTTTTGTTTCTGATATTCCGCAGTTCCTGTCTTCCGTCGATATTTTTGTGCTGCCTTCGGTTTACGAAGGCTTAGGGATAGCGATTCTCGAAGCGATGGCAGCGGGAAAACCGGTGGTAGCTTCGCGCACCGGAGGCATCCCGGAACTCCTGACCGATCAGGTCACTGGTTTGCTAGTGCCGCCAAAGGACCCCCCCGCCCTGGCACGGGCCATTGCGCAGCTGCTTTCGCAAAACGGTCTTCTACGGCTCATGGGAGATAAGGGCAGAGCGGAGGTGCTCGACCATTTTACTATGGAGCAAATGGCAAAAAAGAATGAAGACCACTACTATGAGCTGCGCCATGCTGCCCCCGATGGGGACTCGCATCGCGCGGGAGGTTGAGCGTTGGTGGCCCGAAGCAATAGATTTTTGACCTTGTTAAGGAAATTCCGGCGCGTTCGCCTCCTCGTGGTGGGAGACCTGATTTTGGATCGCTTCATCTGGGGGGACGTGGATCGAATTTCCCCCGAGGCGCCGGTCCCGGTGCTCAGAGTGACCTCGGAAAGCTTCCGTCTCGGCGGGGCGGCAAACGTGATTCACAACATCCGAGCGCTCGGAGGGCGGGTCACGGCGTGCGGCGTGGCGGGTCGGGACGAGACCGGAAAGAGGCTCTACCGGCAGCTCGGGGAAATCGGCTGTTCGACCACCGGAGTCTTCTGGGAGCATCATTTCCAGACGACGCAGAAGAGCCGGATCATTGCTCGTCCGCGGCACCAGCAGATCGTGCGTTTGGACCGTGAGAATCACGGGGAGATCCGCCGGCGCGTGCTCGATAAAATCCGTCAATATGTGGTTCGACAGGCAGCGCGCTGCGACGGGATTGTCATCTCGGACTACGGCAAGGGGACCATTCATCCCGAGCTCTTGGAGGTCATCGCCAAGCTGGCTCACGAAAAGAGTCTTCTCTACGTGGTAGATCCGAAAAAGGAGAATTTTGCGCGCTACCGGTATCCGACGCTGGTGACACCCAACCGGGAGGAGGCGAGCCAGGCTTCGGGAATCGAGATCCGAGATGAAGGCTCGCTGCGGGAGGCGGGGAGGAGGCTGCTCCAGTTATGGCAGGCCAAGGCGGTGCTGGTCACACGAGGGCGGGAGGGGATGAGTCTGTTTCGGCCTGGGAGGGAGGCGAGGCACTTTACTACCGAGCCACGGGAAATATTCGACGTCACCGGCGCAGGGGATACGGTGGTGGCGGCGTGCTCTCTGGCCTTGGCCAGCGGGTCCACATTTGAGGAGGCGGCGGTCCTGGCCAATCTCGCAGCCGGATTGGTCGGAGAGGAGGTGGGTCCGGTGGCGGTGCCGTTCCAGAAGCTGCAGAGGGCCATCCAGAAGCAGACATGAAGAGCATGACCGGGTATGGCGAGGGGGCCGCTCAAGGCAGATGGGTCAAGGTGCTGGTCCAGGTACGTACGTTGAACCACCGTCACCTCGATGTCCAGCTCCGCGTCCCCAGAGAGTATCTCTCATTCGAGGAGGACCTGCGCAAGGTCATCCGCCAGAAAATTTCCCGCGGGCGGATCGAAGTCTTCGTTACGCGCTCTTTCTTAAAGGGGCAGACGCGTGCGCTCGAGCTGGACGAGGAGCTGATGGCCCAGTACGTAAAGGCGCTCCAGCACGCGCAGAGAAAATTTGCTCTGCAGGGGGAGGTCAATCTCTCGCTTTTCTCTTCTCTGCCTGAACTCTTCCGTGTGCGAGATGCGGAGGTGAGCGAAGGGGACGAGCGAAGCCTTGTCCTAAGGAGTTTGGCGGCGGCTCTGAAGAATCTCGAGCGGTCGCGGCGCCGGGAAGGACACCAGCTCAAATTAGATGTCCAGTCCCAGGTGCGTTTTTTGAAGGAGGTCGTTTCCGATCTGGTGGGTGAGGCGAGAGAGATGGCTCTCAAGCGTGAGGATGCCCGCCCTTCCCGGGAAGAGGTGATGGCCCCTGAGTCCGTGGGCCCACCGGCGGATGCCCGAAGCGCGACCTTCAAAGGAGATATTCACGAAGAGGTCGTGCGGCTCAAGAGCCATGTAGCGGCGCTGGCCGGACTGATTGCCGCGCGCGAGCCGATGGGGAAAAAGCTTGATTTCCTACTCCAGGAGATCCAGCGCGAGCTGAATACCGTGAGTTCCAAGGCGCCGGAGCTGGCGGTGGTGCGGTTGGTCCTGGCGGGGAAAGAGACGGTCGAAAAGATCCGCGAGCAGGCGCAAAACGTGGAATGATGCGGCTGAGCGAAGTCCTCACCAAGCGCGAAGGCATTATTTATATCCTGTCGGCTCCTTCGGGGGCGGGAAAGACGACCTTGATCAAGAAGCTTTTGGCGATCTTTCCCGAGATAAGGCTCATCGTCTCCTACACGACCCGGAGCCGCAGGGCGGGTGAGAGTTCCGGTCGGGATTACCACTTCGTGACGGAACGGGAATTCGCTTCGATTCGGTCACGGGGCGGATTCGCCGAATGGGCCCAGGTGCACGGGTCTTTTTATGGGACGCCGCGCCTGCCCCTGGAGCAAAGCATTCGCCGTGGTCGAGATGCCCTGTTGGATATCGACGTACAGGGTGCCAAAAAGATCAAAAAGCAATACCCGCGCGCAGTTTCCATCTTCATCCTCCCTCCTTCTTGGCGAGAACTCGCCCGCCGATTAGCCCTCAGGGGAACGGACCGGCAAGCGAGCATTCGTCGGCGCCTGGACAACGCTCGGCGTGAAATTCGGCAGCTCATGAGGTATGATTATATAGTGATCAACCGAGAGGTTCAGGAGGCCTTGAAATCTCTCGGCGCCATCGTGGTCGCCGAGCGACACCGGGTTTCGCGGACTCGGGGGTAGCGGGTTCCGTGAGAGACCGAGGGCTTTCCCTGCCCGAAGAGATGCCATGAGCAAAGAACCGCGGCTCAATGATTTAATGGAGCAGGTCTTGGCCTATCAGCCCACGGCCAATGTGGAGGTGATCCGCCAGGCGTACGATTTCTCCGCTAGAGTGCACGAGGGGCAGAAACGCCTTTCCGGCGAGCCCTACCTAGTCCATCCGATGGCCGTTGCGGGGGTTATCGCTGATCTGAAGCTCGATGTCCCGAGCATCGTGGCAGGGCTCCTCCACGACACCGTGGAGGACACCCTGACCAGCCTGGAAGAGGTGCGCACTGTCTTTGGGGCGGAAATCGCCGCGCTGGTGGATGGGGTGACGAAGCTGAGCCAAGTCAACTTTACCAGCCGGGAGGAAAAACAGGCAGAAAACTTTCGTAAGATGGTCCTGGCCATGGCCAAGGACATTCGGGTGATCCTGATCAAGCTCGCTGACCGCACCCACAACATGAGGACGTTGAACCACCTTCCCGCGGAAAAGCAGATCCTCGTAGCCCAGGAAACACTGGATATTTACGCGCCGTTGGCCCACCGCCTGGGTATCGCCTGGGTCAAGTGCGAGCTGGAGGATCTGACGCTCAAATATCTCCACCCGGAGATCTATTACCAATTGAAGCGCAATGTTGCCAAGAGAAAGGTCGATCGCGAGAAATACATCAACGAGGTCATCTCGATCATCAGCAAGGTGCTCGAAGGGGAGGGCATCGACGCCGAGGTCACCGGCAGGCCCAAGCACTTCTACGGCATCTACCAGAAGATGGAGAGCCAGAATCTTCTCTACGACCAGATCTATGATCTGGTCGCTTTCCGTATCCTGGTTGACGCCGTGCGCGAGTGTTACGAGGCGTTGGGGGTGATCCACGCCCATTGGAAGCCCGTCCCGGGCCGCTTCAAGGACTACATCGCGCTGCCCAAGCCCAATATGTACCAGTCGCTGCACACGAGCGTGATCGGCCCCTACGGAGAGCGCGTGGAGATCCAGATCCGGACCCACGAGATGCATCGGATTGCCGAGGAGGGCATCGCCGCGCACTGGCGCTACAAGGAGGGTAAGGATTTTGAATTCACCGATATCCAGAGGTTTACCTGGTTGCGCCAGCTGCTCGAGTGGCAGCAGAACCTAAAGGACCCGCAGGAATTCCTTTACAGCATTAAAGAGGACCTGTTTTCCGAGGAGGTTTATGTCTTTACGCCCAAAGGGGATCTGCTGAATTTCTCCAAGGGCTCCACCGTAATTGATTTTGCCTATCGCATCCATACCGAGGTAGGTCACCATTGCACCGGGGCGCGGGTCAACGGCCAGCTTGTCTCGCTCAAATATATTTTGCGCAGCGGCGATACGGTGGAGATCATCACGACCCACCAGCAAACTCCGAGCCGGGATTGGCTCAAGCTGGTCAAGACGCCGAGAGCCAAGTCGCAAATTCGCAACTGGATCAAGAAGCAGCAGAGGGAAAGGAGCGTCGCCTTAGGCCGGGAGATACTGGAAGGGGATTTCAATCGCCATAAGCTCGACTATGCGCTGCTCCGGCGCGAGGGGAAGATTGAGGCCATCGCCAAGGAACTGGGCGTGAAGGATGAAGAGAGCTTGCTGGCGAGCGTCGGCTACGGCAAAATCACACCCCACCAGGTTCTGGTCAAGCTGGTTCCCGCCGACAAGCTCGATACCGGTAAGAAACAGGCAGAGGGCACCCTGGAGCGGCTCGTCCGCTTGGCGACTAGCCAGAAGCGGGATTTCGGCGTGAGGGTGAAGGGGGAGGAGGATATCCTAGTGCGCTTGGCCCGCTGCTGTCACCCGTTGCCGGGGGAGGAAATCGTAGGTTTCATCACCCGGGGGAGGGGCGTAACGATTCACATGGCCAACTGTCCCACGGTTTTGGAGAGCGACCCTCACAGGAAGATCGAGGTGAGTTGGCAGGGCGACGCACAGACCCCGCGGCCGATCAAGATCGAGGTCAATTGCGTCGATCGGCCTGGCCTTTTAGCGGCGATCAGCGCGGCGATCACGAGTGCCGACGTCAATATCGCGCGTGCGCAGGTGCGCACCTTCCCCGATCAGAAGGCCCTGAACACCTTTGAGGTGATGATCACTCATTCTGACCAGCTCCGGCGGGTCCTGCAAAGTATTTCCAAGGTGAAAGGGGTTTACCGCGCGGTGCGGGCGCGGGGCTAAACGCAAGTTTTAAGGGTTGAAGGGTTAGGCAACCTTTACGACCCGGCCCGAGTGGATGCACTGGGTGCAGACCAGAACGCGGCGCGCTTGCCCGTTGACGCGTGCTCGCACTCTCTGGAGATTGGGTCTCCACACCCGCTTCGTTCTATTGTTGGCGTGGCTGACGTTGTGACCCACAGACCGTCCTTTTCCGCAGATGGAACAGATCCTTGCCATAATTATCCCTTACGCATCCTTTCAATAATTTCAGTGGTCGAATAGCCCCCGAGATAGGAGATCACCGCCACCGCCCCTCCCGCCGCTTCCACGATATCCGCTCCCACGATCGATTCTTTCGACCAGTCGCCGCCTTTGACCAGGACATCCGGCTTTAACTCCTGGATGAGCTGGTGCGGGTCAGGCTCGCCGAACAAGATGACGTAGTCTACCATTTCCATCGCGGCAATCAACTCGGCCCGGTCGGTTTCAGGGAAAATCGGGCGGTTGGGGCCTTTGATCGCTTTGACCGAGTGGTCGCGATTCAAGCCGACGATTAAAAGATCCCCGAGTTTTTTTGCCTCCCTCAGCAGGTGGACGTGGCCCCGGTGCAGCAGGTCAAAACAACCGTTCGTGAAAACTACCTTTTTGCCTTCGGTCTTGGCTTTGCCGATGATAGCTTTGAGCGCGCCAAGCTCGCGGATCTTTTGCCGCACGACCGATGGCTAGCATGTCCCCGGAGGGATTGCAACCAAAGTGCCCTTTTTGCTCGGGCAGGAATCGTCCGGGGCAAAGAGACGGGTCTGGTCTTGGGGATCAACCGTCCTTGACCTGATCTCAAATTTTCGCTAAGGTCGATTGCGTCACAGGTTTCAGTAGATACGTTAGTCAAATACAGGAGGAAGCTATGCAATATCGTGATCTGAGGGAGTGGATACAACTTGCCGGCGAGATGGGCGAGGTCAAGATGCTCAACGGTTGTGACTGGGACCTGGAGGTCGGCGCGGTGACGGAGCTCGTCCATCATAAGGAAGATGGGCCGGCCGTTCTGTTTGACGAGATCAAAGGTTATCCGAAGGGCTATCGCATCCTGTCCAACTCCTTGAGCTCGCGCAACCGCTTAGGTCTCACCTTGGGCCTTCCTCCCGGCGAAACCAAGATGGATTTTGTCCGCACGTGGAAGCAGCGGTACAAAGAGATCAAGCCGCTCCCGCCGAAGTTCGTCAAAGACAGCCCTTTATTTGAAAACGTCTACCGGGATGACGAAGTCGATCTGCTTAAGTTTCCGACTCCCAAGTGGCACGAGCACGACGGCGGCCGCTACATCGGGACGGGCAGTGTCGACATCACCCGTGATCCCGATGAAGGGTGGGTGAACTGGGGAACCTACCGGGTTATGATCCACGACAAGAACACGGTCGGTTTTTATATCTCGCCCGGCAAACACGGGAGGATCCAGCGGGAGAAGTATATCGCTTCGGGAAAGCCCTGCAAGGTGGCCATGTCCTTCGGACATGATCCTCTTATTTTCTTGGCCGCCAGCATCGAGGTTCCCTACGGGATTCCCGAGTACGAGTTTATTGGAGGCGTGCGCGGAGAACCGCTCGAGCTTATCGAAGGCGAATATTCGGGCCTGCCGATTCCCGCTACCGCCGAAATCGTTGTGGAAGGGGATGCGATCTTCGATCAACCGAGAACCGAGGGGCCGTTCGGCGAGTGGACGGGATATTATGGCAGCGCCGAGAGGTCTGAGCCGATCGTCAAGATCAAGAGGCTCTATCATCGCAATAACCCGATCCTGTTGGGCTCACCCCCAGGCAGACCACCGGCCGAGCTTGGCTGGTATCGCTCCTATCTCCGCTCCGCTCTGATCTGGGACGAAATGGAAAAAGCCGGGGTGCCGGATGTTAAAGGCGTTTGGCTTACTGTTTCAGGTGGGAGCCGACTCATTTTAGGCGTCTCGATCAAGCAGCGCTATCCAGGTCACGCCCGCCAGGCAGCCTTAGTCGCATCGCAGTGCCACGCGGGGGCCTATCTCGGCCGCTACGTAATCGTCGTGGACGACGACATTGATCCGTCCAATACCGATGACCTGATCTGGGCGATGGCCACCCGGTCCGATCCGGAAGCAGACATCGATATCATCCGGCGCTGCTGGAGCGGGCCACTCGATCCGATCATTCATCCGAGCAAAAAAGGCTTCAATTCCCGTGCGATTATCGATGCCTGCCGCCCCTTCGAGTGGATTAAGGATTTCCCGTTAGTGGCGGAATCCAGCAAGGAGGTGCTGGACGCCACTGCCAAGAAATGGGGGACCTTACTTTTCGGTAAGGACGGAAAAGTTTAGGCGAGCCTGCGGCCGAAGATTTCCGCTCAAGAAGAGAGATCCCACAAAAGCGGGGTCGTTCTGCCTTTCCGGTAGACCTCTACCCGGACCTGGCCGGATTTTTTGCTGCCGCCGAGGAGGCTTTCCAGTTCCGTCGCCTGGTGGACGGGGCGGCCATCCACTTTGAGAATGATGTCTCCCCTTTGGAATCCGGCGTTTGAGGCCGGGCTTCCAAGCTCCACGTCTGCCACCAAAACGCCGCTTGCTACTTGGAGTCCGAAAAGTTGCGCCAGCTCCGAAGTCAGGTCTTGCACCTGGATGCCTCCGCGGATCTTGCGAAGATCGTCCTGAGTCTTCTCGGGCGGGGGCAACTGCGTGCCCTTGGCCAGG
>MGSI01000147.1 GCA_001798455.1 Deltaproteobacteria bacterium RIFCSPLOWO2_02_FULL_57_26
GTGTTTCGATTGGAACTTGAAGACGGTCCTTCCCGGCGAGACGAAATCAAGCGGGAGATATTCGCATTGGTTCAGGAAAAGCATCCTTTGGCGTGGCAGGCGTGTATGCAAAGACTGTCGGAAGTGGAATTCGCGTTTCTTCCCAAGGGTTCTTTGAGAAAGGGCCGCAAGCTGCTCCGTCTTGTTGACGAACGACGTTCACCCCCTGTCCAGTAGCTATGGTGCGGGTGGAAATTCCCAGTGGTCCGTATTTAGCGGCGATGCTCAACTGTCTACTTGATGGTTCTACCCCAGCGCGGTAAAAGCGTGTGTTTGGACTCCTCGAGAAAGCCGAGCGGAGTAGCGAATCTGTGCGCGACTGTGGGCACTAAGATCGGAGTCGACCTCATTGAGGTGGGCAAGGTCAAGGAAATTATGGAGCGGAACAGATCGCTCAAAGAGGCTATCTTTACTTCCGAGGAGCTCCACGATTCTTTTGGCTGGAGGGATTCTTATGTCCATCTGGCAGCCTGTTTTACGGCAAAGGAAGCCCTATTTAAGGCTTTGGGGACGGGCCTAAGCGGTACAATGGATTGGCGAGATGTTGAGGTTTTCGGGGGCAACTCGGTGAAGCCGATGCTTCGCCTCTCAGGTACGACGGCGCGGGTCGCAGAAGAACAGGGAGTGGTCTCGTGTACCCTGTCTTTGACCCACACACGGAGGTTGGCTGCCGCGCTGATTCTTCTCGTCCTAGAAATTTCCAAGCAAAATGTCGGTTCAAATATCACTTTTTAGATTGCCGGCCCGGATGGCTGACCGTAGCGAGAACGTTAGAGTTGTTGCAGGGAAGTTTCTTTGAAGATTGACCTCTCCGGCAAGGTCGCTTTGGTTACCGGTGGCTCCCGGGGAATCGGAAAGGCGATAGCCCAGGCTCTTGCCAAGGCGGGTGCGACTGTCACGATCAACTACCGAGAGAGTGAGACCCTTGCGGAGGAAACTGTGGAGGAGATAGTGAAGTTTGGCGGGACCGCTGCCTCATTTCAAGCAGACGTCGGCGATGGCCTTGAGGTCGAAGCCATGCTCGAGAGGATCACCTCCAGGTTTGGCCCTCCGGACATTCTGGTCAATAACGCCGGCGTTGTCCGGGACGTTCTTTTTTTGCAGATGGGAGAAGAGGATTGGGAGAAAGTGCTGAAAACCAACCTCGGTGGAGTCTATCATTGCTCGAAGGCTGCTGTCAGGGGCATGATCTTAAAGAGATGGGGAAGGATCATTAATTTGAGTTCCGTGGCGGGTACCAGGGGAGGCAAGGGACAGTGCAACTACTCCGCTTCAAAGGGCGCGGTCAATGCTTTTACGCACAGTTTGGCAGTGGAGCTCGGGCCAAAAGGGGTAACCGTTAACGCGATCGCTCCTGGATTGATTGTTACAGATATGACACAGGGGATCATGCCCTTTGCCGAGAAGGTTGTCCACGACAGAGTGGCTCTCCGCCGGCCAGGGAGAGCTGCGGATGTGGCTCCTCTCGCTGTTTTTCTCGCCTCGGAGGAGGCCGGGTACATTACGGGCCAGGTGTTTGCGGTAGATGGAGGCATGCTCTAGGCAAGGAGGGTTCAATGAAACGGGAAGGTGAAAGCGTCCAAAAAATTTGGACTAGAGACGAGGTTCAAAAAGCATTGACAGAGATTCTCGTTGATGCTTTGGGGGTGAAGGAGGACAAGATTGTGCCAAGTGCTTCTTTGGTGCATGATCTCGGTGTCGAATCGATTGATTTTCTTGATATCGGTTTCAGGGTGCAACAGACATTCGGGGTAGAATTGCCCAACAAAACCCTTCAAGATGCCGCGTTAAGATGGGGCAATCTCGGTGAGCTGGGTGGGATTCTGCAGCACCGTTACGGTGTCCATGTAACCCCAGACGAAATTAGGCGGTTTCGAGGGATGGGTATCCCTGAAGTTCTCCGCTGGGTTTCTCAGAAGCAGGGCATCACGTTTCAAAATGGCGAAGCGGAAAAGCTGGCAGAAGAGTTTGTCGAACGACTTGTTGAGGAGTTCGAACGGGTTGGTTTTAAAGTTTCTCTTTTTGACTGCGGAGAAATCAAAAAGGTGATGCTCCAAAATCTCAATTCCCCAAAAATCGTCGAGGGGATGCTTCGCCTCTTCAACGTGGCCTCCTTGGTGGATTTCATAACCGATCGGGTCCAGTCTACAAATAGCGAATAGCAAACCCGCTAGAAGGCTCGCACGCTAGGATGCGAGTAGGCTAGGAGGCTTCCCAGCTTCCCGCTTTCCAGCCCCCTGCTCACGGATCACCGTTCCCTATTCACTATTTGCCATTCACTATTCGCTAGAAATATGGAAGGTTCAGTTGCTTTGGTGACAGGAGGGTCGCGAGGGATCGGCAAGGCCATCTCCCTTCGCCTGGCGAAGGCAAAAGCTCGCCTCCTGATCAATTTTTTTCAAAACCGGACAGAAGCAGAAAAAACAGCCGAAGACATCGTTTCTCTAGGTGCCGAGGTTCGCCTATTTCAGGCGGACCTTAAAGATGAGACCCAAATTCGGGCAATGTTCGGAGAAGTGGACACTCATTACGGGCGTCTCGATGTTCTGGTGCACAGCGCCGCCTCGGGTGTCCTTCGCTCTATTGTCGACCTGACGGCTAAGCAGTGGGATTGGGTAATGAACACGAATGTTCGCTCTTTCCTTCTGTGCGCACGTGAGGCGGCCTCAAGGATGCACGAGGGCGGGCGTATTATTGCGCTCTCCAGTATTGGATCGAATCGCGTGATTCCGGAATACGGTATTATCGGGATTTCTAAAGCCGCGGTGGAAAGCCTTACGCGCTATCTCGCAGTAGAGCTCGCCCCGAAGGGGATCAGCGTTAACGCGATTTCTGCAGGTGCAGTACCGACTGACGTTTGGAACCTGGTGCCGGATAGGCAGGAGATCCTGGAGAGGGTGCGACAACGGACCCCTTGCGGCCGCCTGTTGACTGCCGAAGAGATCGCGGAATTTGTCTACTTTCTTTCCGGTCCCCACGCTCGGATGATACAAGGACAGGTCATTGTGCTCGATGGGGGCTACACCTTGCCGGCCTAGCTAGCTCGGAAGCTGGAAAGCCAGGAGGCGGGAAAGCTAGGAAGCGTTCTAGCCTCTCAGCCTCCTAGTTTTCGACTGCTGTAAAACGATGAGATTTCGATTTATTGACCGTGTGGTCTCGTTGGAGAAAGGAGCAACATCGAAATTGGTCGTGACGAAATCATTTCCGCTATCGGATGAGTTTACCGTGGGCCATCCTCAGCGGCCGGGTGAGATACCGACCTGCCTGATTCTGGAGGCACTAGCTACATCAGGCGTTCGCCTGGTTTACGCTCACACGGATGAGCAGGTGGTGGGTGTACTGATGAAAGTTGAAGAGGCAAAGATTTTGTCCAGCGTCCGAGCGGGTGAGGAAGTCGTGGTGCACACAGAGTTAATCGGGTTCCAGCCCGCCGCTATGGACTCCGTAGGACTTGCTCGGACCCATGGGCAGGCGTTCGTTGGGGAGCGCCTGGTCGCAGAGGGACGGCTGGTTCTCTTATGTTTTTCCAAAACTGGTTTTGAGATTTCCCTTCCATGGTAGGCCTATGGCAAGTCGGCGCGTGGTCATTACCGGACGGGGCGTAGTTTCTCCCCTCGGGATCGGCATCGAGAAACATCAGGAGGGGATCTTCTCCAACCGCTCTTATCTGCAGAAGAGCGAAGCACTCGCCGCCGTGCATTACCCGCTAGTGTGCGCAGGGGTTGTTCCAGACGGGGAGCTACGGAACGCAATCAGCCAGATTCCGCCAAAACAGAAAAAGCTTATGAACCGCGCCGGTATCCTCGCGGCAATTGCTTCTGCGCTGGCGGCTGAGGAGGCCGGTCTGCGAGGAGGGCAAATGGATCCGACACGCGTCGGAATTTGCCTTGCTTCGTGGTTCACTTTTTATCATCTGCCTTCCTATCTCCGGTACTTGGCAGAGACCGAGTCGAATCGAGGGTCTCGAGTGATGGACGCAGAAAAGGCAAATACCAGCTGGGTCGAAAGGATGAATCCCATCGATTTTTCTCTTAAGATCCTTCCCAATCTAAGTGCCGGCCACTTGGCCATCTTTCATCAGGCCCAAGGAGGCACTTGCACGATCGCCGATGGCTGGCGTGGGGGACTCCTCGCTGTAGCACAGGCGGTGCAGGTAATACAGGACGGTGACGTCGATGTGGTGTTGGCTGGGGGAACTGAATCGCCTCTGGAGGAAGGGATATTTTGTGATCTGTCTATACTGCCAGTGCTAGCGCGAGATGGAGATGGGATAGACGGCCTTTGTAGACCTTTTGATGTTTCCAGGTGCGGGACAGTGCTTGGCGAGGGGGCTGGTGTTGTCGTGTTGGAGGAACGGGATCATGCGCTGCAGCGTAAAGCCACTCTATACGGTGAGGTGATCGGATCGGGCAGTGCGGGGTCTGGGGCCGACGGAAATACTGAGAAGGCTCTTACCCGTTCTATGTTGCAAGCTATGTCGAAATGCGAACTGGGCGCAGACGAGGTAGGTTTCATCCACGCCAATGGGGATTCTACTCAGGAAAATGACCGGGCGGAATGGAGAGCCATTGATTACGTCTTTGGACCGCAAGCGGCAGCAGTGCCGGTGACTGCGACAAAATCTCTCCACGGGCATCTCCTATCGGCCTCCGGCGCTGTGGAGCTTATCAGTTCTCTCCTCATACTTGACAAAGGCATGATTCCACCTATCGCCTACTGTGACCATCCAGATCCTGAATGCCCTCTAGACTTGGTAACGGGAATGCCAAGAGATAAGCCAAGGATGAGAACAGTTTTGCTCAACGCGGTCGGCCTTTTTGGCGAGGCGGCAAGTCTGGTTGTCAAGAGGTAGGTCAGTGCGCTTTGTTCTCTTTGATCGCATCGTCGAGTTAAAAAAGGGGCAGGAGGCTAGATTCCTTAAAAACGTAAGTCAGAGCGAGGACTTTTTCATGGATCACTTCCCGGGATATCCTGTAGTCCCTGGGTCTGTCGTGCTCGGAACCTTCGAACAGGGAGCGGAGATCTTTCTGGCAGTGACCCATGATTTTACCCTTCGCCCGGTATTGCAACGGATCGCAAAAGCAAGCTTTAGACATTTTGTGGTGCCCGGTGATCAGCTTGAGATCCATTTAAGCCTAGAGGCGGATTCTCCTCTGGAGGTCCGGGCCGAAGCCAGTGTTCAGGGCAAGCGAGTAGCCGACGCGCGGCTGGAATTTGCTTTAATCAAGTTGGAAGATGACCCAACGGTGACGGAGGCGTGTCGTCGCCTTCAAGACCTGTATGAAGTCCTCACTTCCAATCCGCTCGTGAAAGCATGGGAACTTTGGGGTAGGGGTTTGTGACTCTATCAGGAAGGTTGATTGTTTGTCGCTGAACGGGTCACGGAGAGTAGCGATCACCGGGATGGGTCTCGTAACGCCGTTTGGGATAGGTATACAGCGTTACTGGGATTCAGTAATTGCTGGCAAATCGGCAATTTCACGTATTCGCCACTTCGATCCGTCGGGCTTGCCCTGCCAGGTCGCGGGCTATCTGCCGGACGGGGAGCTTTATGGTCCCGATGGGAATTTGGATGCCGAGCCTCGGTTTACCTATTTCGCTTTGGTGGCCGCCCGTATGGCTTCGAAGGATGTAAGATGGCTTGATCACGTGTCGCTGGAACGCGCGGGAGTTTTTATGGGTACGAGCGGTGAGAGAATAAGCCTCGGCGATTTTGCACGGGTAGCCTATGAGACACGGGGAGAGAACGGAGAGGTCTCGTCGAAAGAATTCGCGCGACGTTGGCGTGAGACGATAAAAGCGGATACGATTTCGCGCTTTCTGCCTCAGTATGCCGCAGCTCGTGTGGTCCGGGAATTCGGGATTTTGGGTCCAGTCACGACCTTTAATACCGCATGCACTTCGTCTGCGCACGCTATTGGTGAGGCTATGAGGGCGGTGAGGCGAGGTGATGTGGATTTGGCTGTCGCAGGAGGCACCGAGTGCATTGTCTCCCATGTCGGTTTGCACATTTTTTGTCCGTTAGGCGTTTTATCTAAGCGGAATGAGCCTCCGGAAAAAGCTAGTCGCCCGTTTGACTTGGAGCGGGATGGCTTTGTTCTCAGTGAAGGAGCAGGAATGCTTATCCTGGAGGATTTAGAGTCGGCCAAGGAGAGAGGAGTTCCGATCATGGCTGAACTGGCAGGATACGGGACTTCGTGTGATGCTTACCGAATTACGGACGAAGCTCCGGACGGGCGGGGGGCTGTCCTAGCCATGCGCCGCGCGCTCGAAGATGCAGCCGTTGTGCCCGATGACATTGATTACGTCAATGCTCACGGAACTTCCACCCCGATGAATGATCGTGTGGAAACTGTGGCCATTAAGACGGTCTTCGGTAAGCGCGCCTACCAGATCCCCGTCAGTTCCGTAAAGTCTATGCTCGGCCATTCGATCTCGGCTGCGGGAGCGATCGAACTGATCACCTGTGTTTTAGCTCTGCGGGATCAGATTCTTCCGCCCACGATCAATTGCGAGTTTCCCGACCCGGATTGCGATCTGGATTATGTCCCGAATCATGCCAGGCCGGCGCGGTTGCGCGTTGCCCTATCGAATTCTTTCGGTTTCGGGGGTCACAACGACTGCCTCGTGGTGACGCGCTTCGAGGGCTAAGAGGCGGCACACATAATCGGACCTGAGAGGAAAGTTCCCGTGACAAATTTGCTGGCGCAGATGCGCAGAGAAAACGAAAATGAGGAAGAGCCTCAAGTTGCCGAAGAGATTCACCGGGCCGGGACTTCGGAACGATGCGAAATTTCCGTCGTGATACCCCTTTTTAACGAAGCGAAAACGCTCGAGGATCTGCATGAGAGGCTGTCTGCTACGCTGCAAACTCTGAGCCGTTCGTACGAGATCATTTATGTTGATGATGGTAGCAGAGACGGGACCTATGAGATACTCCGAAAGTTGCACCAGCAGGATCCCAAGGTTAAAGTAATTGTCTTCAATCGCAACTACGGTCAGCATGCAGCGGTTTTGTCTGGTTTTGGGAGAACTCAGGGAGAAGTCGTCGTCACCCTAGATGGAGACCTGCAGAACCCGCCCGAGGAGATTCCGAAGCTTCTGCAAAAGCTGAGAGAAGGCTACGATGTGGTTGGAGGCTGGAGGAAAGATCGAGTGGATCCGCTTCTACGCCGCGTTTTGTCGGTTTTGATCAATCGCGTGACTTCGCTGATCGTCGGGGTTAAGATGAGGGACTACGGTTGCATGCTTCGAGCCTATCGCCGGTCCGTTATCGAGCAGGTCTGCCGGGCTCGGGAGGCATCGAGCTTCGTACCGGCATTGGCTAACTGTTTCGCCGGTTCCGTGGCGGAGATTCCCGTCTCTCATGTTTCTCGTCCCTCGGGGCGCTCGAAGTACACCCCTTTTCGACTCCTGCGCCTCAACTTCGATCTGCTTACAGGTTTTTCGCTTCTTCCCATCCAGTTAGTGGGTCTTTCGGGAATCCTGATCTCCCTTCTTGGTCTCGCGTTTGCTCTATTTCTGGCCATCCGTCGTCTCCTGGTAGGTCCTGAGGTGGAGGGCGTTTTCACCCTGTTCGCTATTCTCTTTTTTTTCGTCGGATTGCAGATCCTTGCCCTGGGCCTCATCGGGGAATATATTGGTCGAATCTATATGGAGGTACGACGCAGACCCAGGTATGTCATCAGGGAAATATTGGAGTAAATAGCAAATAGTTAATGGCGAATAGTCTCTTTTCCGCCCTCTACTATTCACTGTTGACCATTCACCATTCGCTATGAGGATTGCGGTTTTTGCTTATCACCAGATCGGCTATGAATGCCTGAACGTTCTTATCGAGGCGGGTGAAGAGGTTGTAGCTGTCGTCACCCATGAAGATGATCCGCGAGAAGAGGTATGGTTTCCCTCGGTGGCCCGACTCGCCCGCATGCACGAGCTTTCTGTCTACGCCCCTTCCAACCCCAATACCCCCGACTTTATCGGCTTGGTGCGCCGCCTTGCGCCGGACTTGATTTTATCCATTTATTACCGTCGCCTTTTATACAAAGAGTTGCTAGCGATACCCCCTCTCGGAGGTATCAATCTTCACGGCTCGCTTCTGCCCAAGTACCGCGGCCGTGCGCCGATCAATTGGGTTCTGGTTAATGGGGAGACGGAAACCGGGGTGACGCTTCATTACATGGTCGAGGAAGCCGACGCGGGAGACATTGTCGCTCAGAGAGCCGTGCCCATAGACGAACAGGACACGGCGCTTGACCTTTACAAAAAGATTATCGCTGCCGGCGCCGAACTTTTACGGGAGACCTTTCCGCTGATCAAGGAGGGCCGAGCTCCCAGGATTCCACAGGATTCGAGCCGGGCGACAAAGTTCGGTGGGAGGCGTCCCGAGGATGGAAAAATCCTCTGGGATTCGCCGGCCCGCTCGGTGTATAATCTTATCCGGGCAGTGACCCATCCGTATCCAGGGGCTTTCACCTATTTTGGCGGGCGAAAGCTTTTTGTATGGCATGCCAGGGCGTTGCCTGGAGCGGCCAATCATAAGGGTTTACCCGGGAGCGTGGAGGCTGTGGAAAAAGGTAACGGGATTTGGGTCAAGACCGGGGATGGCTCGCTTCTTTTAACGCGTACACAGTTTGAGGGGGAAGAGGAGATGCCGGCAGATGAGCTGGCGGCGCGCTACGGAATTTCGGTCGGGGCAAAGCTGGATCTGTGAGCGTGCAACTTGCTATCCGAGTGGACGTTGACACGAACGTGGGGATCCGCGAAGGGGTCCCAAGGTTGCTCGAATTGTTCAGGCAATACGCTCTGCGGGTGAGCTTTTTCGTAAGCTTCGGCCCTGACCGTTCAGGACGAGCCATCAGGCGGCTCTGGCGCCCGTCTTTTCTCTTAAAGATGGTGCGCACGAATCCAGTGCGCCTTTACGGCCTTAGGACCCTTCTTTCGGGCACGCTCCTTCCGTCGAAGCCTATTGGCGAAGGAGAGCCCGAACTCTTGCGTTCGATCCTTCAGGAAGGGCACGAAATTGGCATCCATGGTTATGATCACGTCCGCTGGCAAGACGGCATTGAATCTATGCAGCAAGGCGACATCGAATCGGAATTGAAAAAGAGTATGGATGCGTATTGGCGGATTTTTGGCAAGCATCCATTGAGCACGGCTGCGCCAGGTTGGAGATGCACGTCCCTGAGCCTTGAAGTCCAGGAGCGCTTGGGTTTTCTATATGCGAGTGACGTGCGGGGCAAGTTCCCTTTTTTTCCGGTACACAACGGTCGGATCCTCCAAACGCTTCAGATTCCGACGACGCTTCCTACCGCAGATGAGCTCATCGGAAGAGAGCGGGAATTGGCCAGCGTGTTTCTTTCCTCACTTGGGCCGGGATTAAATGTCCTCACGGTCCATGCGGAAGTAGAAGGGCGCGCTTATTTAGGTTTTTTCCGGGATTTCCTTGAGGGAGTCCTTGAGCGTAAAGCTGTCCCGGTTCCCCTTGGTGAGGTCGCGCAGTCGATTATGAAACGGAGTAGAGACGCCGTTCCTTGCCTTCCGGTACAGCGGGGAAAGGTGCCGGGGCGAAGTGGCTGGATCGCCAGGCAAGGCGTTTTGGCAGCATAAGAGATCGACTGGATTAGCTGCAAAGGAGACGAGGCCCATGCCCATTTACGAATATAGATGCCTTAAGTGCAAAAAGATTTTTTCCTTTTTGGTCGGCGTAGTGGCGGATTGTGGAGAACCGGCTTGTCCACGATGTGGGGGAAAGAAATTGGCGAAGCTGATCTCGAGGATCGCTCGTGTTAGGTCTCAAGATACGGTTTTGGAAGACTTGGCCGACCCTGGCCGGGTAGGGAACTTGGAAGACCCAAAGGCGATGGCCCGGTGGGCAAAGAAAATGGGCCGGACATTAGGCGAGGAGACGGGCGAGGACTTTGGCGACGAGATGGACGAAATGCTCGAAGGGTCGGCGGAAGGAGAGGGCAATGCGGATGAAGAGTAGGAAGGAGGCGTTGAACGAAAGAATCGTCCAGCGCAAAGCCAAGGTTTGTGTCTTGGGCCTGGGTTATGTCGGGCTTCCGCTCGCCCTCAGGTTCGCCGAGGTTGGATTTCCGGTTTTTGGGATCGATACCGATGATGAGAAGGTGGAAAAGATTAACCGCGGGATTTCCTATATTCCCGGCGTTTCTCTGAACCTGCAAGAGCCGAAGGTGCTTCGAGCCTCTAAAGACTTTTCCCATTTGGATGACGCGGATGCCGCGATTATTTGTGTGCCCACTCCCCTTAGCAAGACCCGGGAGCCCGATCTCTCCCTCGTCCTGGAGGCCGCCCAGACTGTAGCGAAACATCTCCATCCGGGGGAACTTATCGTCCTGGAAAGTACCACGTACCCTGGCACGACACGGGAGGTTTTGCTGCCGCTCTTGGAGGAGCGGGGCCTGAAAAGCGGCCAGGATTTCTTTCTTGCCTACTCGCCGGAGCGCGTGGATCCGGGCAATGAGATTTTCACTCTTTCCAACACGCCGAAAGTTATCGCAGGCATCAGCCCGAGCTGCCTGGCATTGGCTCAAACACTCTACAGTCAGATCGTACAGAGAGTGGTCCCAGTGAGCACCACAGACACAGCGGAAATAGTAAAGCTCTTAGAGAACACCTTTCGCAGCGTTAACATCGCCCTGGTCAATGAATTCGCGATTATGTGCGATCGGCTAGGGTTGAATGTCTGGGAGGTCATCCAAGCGGCGGCGACGAAGCCCTTTGGCTTTATGCCGTTCTTTCCCGGTCCCGGACTCGGTGGTCATTGCATCCCGGTCGATCCCCACTACCTTTCCTGGAAACTCAGGCTTTTAGCGTACAAGGCCAGGACGATCGAGCTGGCAGATGAAATCAACCGGGAGATGCCTCGGTTTGTTGCGGAAAAGGTCGGGGAGGCTCTCAATCGTCAGCGAAAGAGCGTGAACGGCTCGAAAATTCTGATCTTGGGCGTAGCCTATAAAAAAGATTCGACTGACGTGCGGGAGTCTCCTGCGCTGGATGTCATGAAGCTACTTCGCGAGAAGGGGGGCGACATTTTTTACCATGACCCTTGGGTTCCCCGTTTGTCCTTTAACGGCCGCGATCTTGGCTCAGTTCCTTTAGATGCGGAGACTTTATCCACCGCTGATGTCGTCGTGGTGATCACCGACCATAGCCGCTTCGATGCGGGCGAGGTCGTGGAGCATTCTCGCTTGATCATAGATGCGCGGAATCTAACACATGGCATAGAGTCCGCAAAAATTGTCAGGCTCTAGCAGGTTGCTGAAAAAACCTCCGTTAACCCTTCGACACGCTCAGGGCGAACGGAGCAGGGGTTGAAAACATTGACGAATTTCCGCTCATGCTGAGGCTCTCGAAGCATGAAAATCACTTTTTCCGCAGCCTGCTAGAGGGATAAGCGTAGAATTTTCTTGACATAAGGTAGCTCCCCTTGTTAAAGGGCCTTCTGGTGTTTCCCAGACCAGAAGGCCCTTTTTTTTGACGGGAGGGACTATGAATCCGCAGACCAAGCGCCGGAACGGATTGTTATGGGCTGTTGGATCGCTTGCGTTTCTGGTGATTACCGGAACCCTGATTTCTTCTTACTGGTGGATCAACAGACCCTTTCCAGGATTTCTCCTTTATCGTAATTTGGTTGTCGGGCCGGACTTTCTACCGCAGTGGACTGGTTCGAGCGGCGGTATGAGTTTCCTGGACCGCGTGGTCGCCGTGAACGGTAAACCTGTGACGACTCCTGCCGAGGTATATGACCTGGTGCAAAGCAGCCCTCCCGGATCGCTTTTCCAATACACGGTCGCAAAGAAGGGTCAGATCCTCCAAATTACTATCCCCTCCATGAAGTTCTCTTTTTATGACTGGCTATTCAGCTTTGGAGTTTATCTGCTAGCGGGCTTGGGGTTTTTGGCGACTGGGTTGGCGCCGTTCTATCTTCGCGCGCCTGCGCCTTCGGTCGGGCCGCTGTTTTTCATGGTGACCATGATTTTTCTTTGGTTTACTACGACGTACGATTTCATGACCACCCAGTTGCTGCCCAAGGAGATCCGTGTGCTGGCTTTCACGTTAACTCCCAGCGCGGGAATCCATCTGGGACTTTTGCTCACCGGAGGCCTTCGGGAACGGCCAAGGCAGCGGCGTTACCTATGCGTCGTTTATACCCTATCGATTCTCCTGGCCTTGGGATATAGCCTGACCTTCTACCGGCCTCTGGGGCTTTGGCAGTGGGCCGTGCGTGCGGGCTACGGTTACAGTTGGTTGGCCGCTCTGATTTTTCTCGGGTTGCTTTGGAGCGCTTTAAAACGGCCAATATCCCAGCTCGACAAGTCGCGCCTGCGCGTCGTGTTCCTCGGCGCCATCGTCGGCTTTTTCCTTCCTACCTTCGGAGCCGTTTTGCGAGCCTACTTGGGCTGGGAAATCCCTCACAACCTTTTATTGATTCCGGCGGTATGCTTCCCCTTGTCGGTTGCTTACGCTCTCGTCAAGTACAGTCTTTTTGATATCGGTCTTGTGCTCAAGGTGGGACTAACTCGAGGGGCCCTGACTGGGGCGCTGTTGGTGATTTATGTCTTGGTCGTGTGGCTCCTCAGCTTCTTGACGGGGGCTTACGACAAAGAAGTTCTTGGGCCATTGCTTTTTGCCGTTTTGGTGGTCCTGCTTTTTAATCCCTTACTGCGGTGGCTCGAAGCCGTCGTGGGTCGTTACATTTATGGACAAGAATATGATCCCCTTCAGCTGCGGAGGGACATCGGTCTGTTACTGGGGTCATTGGTGAGGCCCGAGGTGACCGCGGAGAAATTTCTCAAGATCGTTGGCGAGCGGATGGGGATAGGCGCGGCTCATCTTTTTTTCCGTCCCGCGGAGGACAGCCGGTGCGTCGCGGTATCATTGGGAAATGGGGAGGCAGAAGGATGGCGTGCGGCCGTGGATTTAGGTTCGCTGTCACGGTTATACTCCGGTACGCGCCGGGAAGGGATTTCGAGAGGAGAAGTGGAGAAAGATCCTGCCTATGCCGACCGGCGCGCCGCGATGCTCGAGATCTTCCAGGTGTTAAACGCGGAGCTCTTGATCCCGATCAGTTTTGAGAAGAAGATCCTTGGATTCATCTCCATCGGTGGAAAGCGCTCGGGGAGGGAATATAGCGCCGATGATTTTTGGCTGCTTTGCAATCTGGCTGATCAACTCGCTCTCTCGCTCGAGAATGGGGTGCTATACGAGGAATCGGAGAAGGCGAAGGAGAGTTACCGCTCCCTTTACGATGAGTCCCAGGCGATGAACCAGCGGCTGGTCGAGGCCGATCGACTCAAGAAGGAGTTTGTCGCCAATATCTCCCATGAACTGAGGACGCCGATCAGTGCCATCCTGGGCTATACGGAGGTGCTATTGGATCCGGGTTTCCGAGGGGATGTTTATCCGATTTTAGAACGTCTTGTCGGCAGCGGGCAGGATCTCTCCCAGCTGATGGACAGCCTGCTGGATTTTTCCCGCATGGAGGCGGGAACTCTCACGATGACGCTTCAGGAGGTCAATCTGAGGGAAATCCTCCAGTCCCTAGAGATCATGACGCGGAGGCTGATCAAGGAGCGTCCCATCCGTTTTCGTGTTCAGGTCGATGCCCCCACGGCCCAGCTAGAGACGGATGCGAAGAAACTGCAGCAGATATTAATGTACCTTTTGACCAACGCGCTAAAATTTACAGAGAGAGGCGAGATTGCGCTGCGGGTCAGAGGGGTGATTGAGGCGGATGCGACGTTTTTAGAAATTTCTGTTGCCGACACGGGAATCGGAATCAGCAAGCGAGATCAAGAGCTGATCTTTGAGGATTTCCGGCAGCTTGATGGTTCTTCGACCCGGAAATACGGCGGGACTGGGCTCGGCCTTAGCCTCTGCAGGAGGCTAGCCCAATCTCTGGGAGGAAAAATTACGATCGATAGCGAGGTTGGCGAAGGGAGCGTTTTCAGCTTGATGCTGCCACTGCGGGAGTCCAGGCCTGTGGCTGTACAGGGACTGCAGGCCGTTTAAAATCTTGTGAGTTAATGTCAGACCGTCTTGCCTTCGTCGTAGCGGTTCCGATAGGAAGGGTGATCCTAACATCACCGGCTTAAGGGTGTCAATTCGCGAAAAAAGGTTGTAGGGCGCTCTCAGATGTGGTCTAATTTGCCGGCAGCGAGGTCATCGCGCCGGAGGTTTATGTATGCATGCGGGAGCTGGCTTGACGGGTCGGGACTTATTCCCTCATTTCTCGGATGAAGAATATGCTCGGCGACACCGAGCCGTGCGCGAGGCGATGGCACAGGAAGGCCTGGACGCTATCGTAATCAGCGGCGGCATGGGCGCCCCCGAAGTACATTATCTGGCAAACTATCAAGCCCAGTCGCCCTGCTGGCTCGTGTTCCCCCGCGAGGGCGAATCGGCCTGTTTTATCCATTTCTATAATCATCTTCCGTGCGCGAAGGCGCAGGCCATTATTCCGGATATCCGCTGGTATGGTCCTTCGCCGACGGAGACCGTAGGTGAGGAACTACGCCGCAGGGGTCTGGGCCGAAGCCGAATCGGCCTCGTCAGCTTCAGCACAATCTCCTATAAGCACTTCACGGATCTTCAGCGCCGGCTGCCCGAGGTCGAATTCGTCGATTTTGGGCCCAGATTGACCCGCCTTCGCTGGGCGAGGAGCGATGAAGAGCTCGCCTACTTGCGGCGGAGCGGCTATCTCACGGATCTGGCCTGCGAAGCCTTGGAACAGCGCCTTAAGCCGGGGATGACCGAACATGACATTCTGTCGATTGTGTATGGCTCCTATATCAAGAACGGCGGAGACCCGGGGATCCATTTTATTGCCACCACCAACATGGCGGAGCCTGACCGCTTTGTGCCCTGGCAACGGGTCACGCCGCGAACCATCGGTGTCGGCAGCGTGGTGATTACCGAACTGACGGTAAGCTACTGGGGTTATGCGACCCAGATCCATCGCCCGTTTGCCATTGGCCAGGAACCCTCTCCAGTTTATCGTAAGCTCTTCGACGCGGCGCTGGAGTGCTACGAGAGGGTTCGGCGCATCTGCAAGCCGGGCACCAGCAGCGCGGAGATCGTGGCCGCCACATCGGTCATCGAGGAATACGGCTTCACCAGCTACGACAGCGTCTTTCATGGGGAGCGGGGAAAGTTCCCTGAGCTTGGGACGCAGTCGGCCGCTCATCCTCTGGAGCCCTGGACTCTGGTGGAAAACATGGTCCATGTGATTCAACCCAACCCGATCACTCGCGACCTCCGGGCAGGCCTGCAGCTGGGCGCAGCCGTGGTTGTCAAGCCGGACGGGGGAGAGTCGTTGCACAATTATCCCTTCAAGTTTCCCGTCTGCGGCCTTTGAGAGACTGACAGGGCCGGCGCGGAAGGTCGCGCATCGCGTTTTAGGCCGCTGACGGTTCGAACCTCTCCGGCTCCTCATCCTAGTGTCGGGAATACTCCTCACGTCAATAGAAAGTCTGCTTTGGTTGACAAGCAGCGGGCGGTTGATCTATGAAAGACCGATATCCAAACGGATTCATCGGGAGGAGTTATACATGTTGCCCAAGCACGATTCTTTCTACGAAAACTTTTCCAAGGCCGAACGGGTCAAAATCAAATGGCCTCATGGGGCCAGATTGGCGGTCAGCCTGGTGGGGAATCTTGAGGCCTGGACGGAGGTCCCGGACCCGAAGCTCAGAAAGAGTCGCCACGTCGGCGGGTCCAATCCACTCACTCTGGACGATGCCAGGTGCGTTTATGACTACAAGACAGCAAGCGAAAACGACTACGGTGGTAGAACCGGTGTGTGGCGGATCCTTCGAACCCTTAAAAAGTACGACCTGAAAGGTTCCTTCAACATTAATGCTTTGGCCGCAATCAAATACCCCGAAGCTGTCAAGCAGATTCACGCGGACGGTCACGAGGTGGTCGGCCATAATTATGCGGAAGACATCCAATCGGTGCTACTTTCCAGGGAGGAGGAAAAGGAGGAGATCCAGGCCTGCGTGAAGATCTTCCGGGAGCTGGTGGGTGAAAGACCCTACGGTTGGCTCTCTTCGGGGATGAGGC
>MGSI01000148.1 GCA_001798455.1 Deltaproteobacteria bacterium RIFCSPLOWO2_02_FULL_57_26
CGCGATCTTGAACTTCCGACCAAAATCCTGCGTGTCAGGATGGCCCAGCAGAAACTTTGAGCACGCTTTGGCATAGGGGGTCACGTCGAACACTTCATCTCTGCAAACCCCGGCGAGCGGGCACGCGGTGACGTTCCGCACCACGTTGCCGCACGCCTCCCTCGTCGTGATCCCGACTGCTGCAAGACGTCGCATCAACGACGGAGTGTCATCGATATGGACGAAGTGGTACTGGATGTCCTGACGCGTCGTGACGTGCGATATTCCATCGGCATATTCTTCCGACAGGTCGGCCAAAACCTCCATCTGCTCGGGGTTAAGACCGCCGAAAGGGATTTTGATCCGCGTCATGCCGGGAGCGTCCCACACAGTTTCCGGTCCTTTGGTCAAACCGTCCGAGGGTAATTTAAGCTTCTGGACTCTTTTCCCGTCGTGCCTCTGCCCGTTATCGTAGCGCTGTCCATAAACCCCCCGGCGGAGTCGAGTCTCAGCGAAAACCTTCTCGTCAATTTTACCTTGCTTGCGCAGCTCGATCTGGGTTTCAAAAATGTCGATTTCTCGCGCCAGGTCAGCCGGCATACGATCCTTGAGCTTTTCTTTCCACGTAAGGGCTTTACTCATGGAATTTTCTCCTCTTAATCTTTTATAACCTAGAAAAGTTTATATAACCGATTAACTAAGTCAGTTTTAGTGTGAAAAAATTTAGATGTGGTACATGTACGCTTTCTCTTCGGGTCTACACAGATCGGCTAACGTAATCTCTTCCAGGACCTTTTCGAAAGCGTTAATTCCTCTCGCCCATGTTTCAATCAGCCTCTGAGTCATAAGCGAAACGGCGCTCGTCTTCCTATAGGCTTTAAGCTCCATGCCCATAAGAGGCCCTTCCAGGACGGTTAGCACCTCTCTCAACGTGATGCTCTCGGGGGCACGAGCCAGTGAATAACCACCTCCCGGCCCTCTCGCGCCGCGAACGAGATTGGCGCGCTTTAGCTGCACCATAATCTGACTCAAGTACTCCTCGGGAATTTCCTGCCTTTTAGCAATTTCTTTAACCTGGACTGGGCCACCTGTCCGATAATACTGCAGGAGCTCGCTCAGAGCCAGGAGACCATAATAACCCTTCGAACCGATTCTCATCTCGAACTCACAAGGGGACAGTCCCCCTCCCGGAAAGGGGACTGTCCCCTTCTCCGATCAAAATCCCTTCCCTGATTTGGAACTCCCTTCCAAGAAGACAAATCTTATATAACCAATCAGAAAAGTCAAGCATTAAATTGAAGGGCGGAATTCCCCTCACAATCTGGCACGATCCCGGGGCAAGGTCGTCAAAACTAACCTAGAGCAAGCAGTTAGTGCCGGGGGATAGTGAGGTACTCGCCGGCCGTAATGGAGTGAATATCGGGAAGCTTGTTCAGGCGTTGAAGCTCACCCACAGAAACCCTATAGATGCGGGCAATGTGGGACAGGGTCTGCCCGCGGGCGACGCGATGGCGGATCCAGGACATGGCGGTCTCGCCGAAAGAAGTAGGCTTAGGCTCAGGGCCCGGTTTTCCGATCGCTCTGAGGTAAGCAGCTTGTACTATTTCCAGTTTTTCCTCGGGGACCTTGATGCGGTAGCCCGCGGGAATACTACGGCTCTTCGAGTTCAAGCCGGGGTTCCACTCGAGGAATTCGTCGCGCAGAATATCCGCCCTCTTGAGCAGGTCAGTTACGGGGATGGTCCGCTCGACCTCCACCTCCCCCAACCGAACGGGTGCGTGGTACTCGAGAGCAGGGAAAAACTCCTCACTCCTTTTAGCTACCTCCACAGCAGCCAAGAACTCCGCATAAAAGTTCTTCGAAGCAAACCCGAAGGCTCGCCCCTCGTAGCGTTGTATGATCTCCATCAGGTCTTTGGACCCTACCTGTGAAACTCCGCGCTGCAATCCCTCCCTGCCGTGATTGTAGGCGGTGATCGCCAAAGGCCAGTTGCCAAAGGCCCGGAAGTTCTCCTTGAGCAGCCGTGCTGCTGCCCGGGTAGAATCTAAGGGGTCTTTTCTCTCGTCCAGGCCAGGGCCGATACGAAGGAATCTTCTGCCAGTCGCCGGCATGAATTGCCACATCCCGAGCGCGCCGACCCGAGAACGGGCATGAACATTAAAGGCGGATTCCACTAGAGGCAAATAGGCCAGTTCAACCGGGAGTCCCTCCTCACGGAAGATCTGCTGGATCTGGGATATATATTTGCGAGAGCGCTGCAGGCCCACGGCAAACCTTTCCTTGACCCCTCTTTGGGCTCTCACTCTCGTATCGTCCTGGTCCAATCCAAGCTCTGCGAGAACCTTTTTTCGCTGCTCATGAATCAACCGTCGGGGAGCATCCTCACGCATCTCCAAGATTTTATAAATTTTCAACGGGTCGAGAGGATCATGAAAGATTAATTCGGAGGTGCTGTAGCGGGTGAAGACGATCTTCCAAAACTCCACCGACGCTTCAAGGCCGGGTAGGAGAGGAAATGGATTCTCTTGCGCGGAAGCTCCCTTCGCTCCCAGCAGATGGAAATGAAAAACGAGGATGACGAGGAAGAGAGAGCCAAAGAACCTTTTAAGGAAAATCACCATTTTAGCGAGCTAAAATTTGACCCAGGATACCAAAAGAGCTATCCTCTTGTCAAAAACTTATTCGGGGAGAGGTGAGGGTAAATCTCCAATTTTGTATCTGGGGAAGTCTTGTCTGCTTTTGGACATATTTGGCAGGATGTCTTTCCCCGGCTCAACCGGAACACCCCTCTGGTTACCTGATCATTGGGCTGGAGAGCAACCCGACACGACTCGATCCGCGCTACGCCACGGACGCCAATTCCGCCCGGATCAGCGCCTTGATCTTTGACTCGCTCGTGCGCGCGGATGAGAGTTCCCGCTACCGGCCCGGCCTGGCCGAGAGCTGGGAGACCTTGGACGACCGAACCTATCTCTTTCACCTGCGCAGACACGTTACGTTTCAAAATGGCGAGCCTCTAACCGCCGCCGACGTGAAGTTCACATACGAATCCGTGCTGGACCCCAATTACCGTTCGCCCAAGCGGGGCCCGCTGGGAGTCCTCAAAGGCGTTGACGCCCTTCGGCCTGACCTGGTTCGCTTCCGCCTCGCCGCTCCACACGCGCCGTTCCTAGAAACTACGACCCTGGGAGTCGTTCCGGCGGGCTCGCCTAATGACCCCGATGGAGAGAAGAACCTTTTTGGCTCAGGGCCCTTCTCTCTCAAACAGTATCTGCCGGGAGATAAAATCGTCCTCAAAGCCAACAGGCTCTACTGGGAGGGGCCACCGTCGGTCTCTGGATTGGTCTTTCGGGTTATCCCTGACGCTATTGTGCGGGCTCTCGAGTTCAAAAAGGGGACCGTCGACTTCCTGCAAAACGATATCGAGCCCGACATGCTTCCGTGGTTAGAGAGAAATACCAAGGCCACGATCCAGGTCTTCCAGGGAACGATCTTCCAGTATATCGGTATGAACCTCGATCATCCGATCCTCCGGGTTCCAGAAGTGCGCCAGGCGATAGCCCATGCCATAGACCGCAAGGCGATTATCCGCCATCTGTTGAAGGAACAGGCGGTAACGGCTACGGGATTGCTTTCACCCTCGCACTGGGCCTATGAGCCTCAAGTCTCGCATTTCCCCTATGATCCCGAAAAGGCCAAACGATTGCTCGACCAGGCCGGATTTCCCGATCCCGATGGCGACGGCCCCTCGCCGCGTTTCAAGCTCTCCTACAAAACCACGACGCTGGACTTGCGTCGCAGAATCGCCGAGGCTTTTAAGGAGCACCTGAGCCGCGTTGGCATCGAGCTGGAGGTGCGTACCTATGAATGGGGGACGTTCTACGGGGACATCAAAAAAGGGAACTTCCATCTCTATTCGCTAGCCTGGGTGGGAGTTACGGATCCGGATATCTACTTCAATCTTTTTCACTCAAGCAGCATCCCTCCTCACGGGGACAACCGCGGGCGTTATCGGAATGCGGAAATTGACGCACTATTGGAGAGGGGCAGAAAAAGCTTGAACCCGAGGGAACGAAAACTGATCTACAGCAGGGTGCAGAAACTTCTGGCCCGGGATCTCCCTGCTATCCCGCTCTGGTGGGCCAAAAACGTCGTGGTGATGAACCCCGATCTCCGAGGCTTTGTCCCGTATCCCGATGGCGATCTGACATCCTTAAAAAGCGTCTTTTTCGCTTCTCCTCCACCGGCGCCATGAGGCGTTACCTCCTGAGCCGCTTCCTGTCATTTCTGCCCAGCCTTCTGGGAGCACTGACCCTTGTTTTTTTTCTCATCCACCTCGTTCCCGGCGACCCAGTGGAAGCGATGTTAGGGGAGACTGCAAGCGCGACCGACAAAGAGGCTCTACGGCGGGAGCTGGGCTTGGATGAGCCACTTTGGAAGCAATATATCAGCTATCTCCAGGGGCTTGCCGTCGGCGACCTCGGTCACTCTCTCTACTACCACGGGGAAGTTACGGATCTCATCCTCCTGCGCTTTCCAGCAACGCTGGAGCTGACTCTTGCGGCTATGACCGCGGCCATTCTGTTGGCGTTTCCTCTGGGAATCCTCGCGGCCTGGAAAAGCCATACCTGGATGGACCGGCTGGCCCTTCTTTTTTCGCTATTCGGCCTGGCCATGCCGAACTTCTGGCTCGGACCGCTCTTGATCATTGTCTTCTCCATCGATTTGGGCCTGCTGCCGGTCTCGGGTAGCGGCAGCTTGACCCACCTCGTTCTCCCCGCACTCACCCTGGGCACAGCCATGGCAGCGCTCCTGACTCGCATGATCCGCTCTAGCCTTCTCGAAGTGATCCACGAGGACTACATCCAGGCCGCCCGGGCCAAGGGGTTAAGCGAGAGGAAGGTATGGCTCAAGCACGCGCTGCGTAATTCGCTTCTTCCCGTCATTACGATACTCGGGCTTCAATTTGGTGCCCTGCTCGCCGGTTCGGTCATCACCGAAACCATCTTTGCCTGGCCGGGAATCGGTCGCCTCACGATCGAGGCCATCCAAACCAGGGACTACCTGCTGGTGCAAGGATGCGTTTTAGCCATCGCCGTCTCTTATCTCGTGATCAATCTCTTCACCGATGTACTCTACCGCCTCATTGACCCGCGAATCAGCTATGGCAAATAGAGCTCCGGTTGCTATCGGTACGATGATCCTGCTCCTTCTCCTGAGCCTGGCACTCCTCGCCCCGCTCCTCGCCCCCTACAGCCCGACGGAGCAGAACCTGGAAATGGATCTGCTCGCCCCCTCCAGAGAGCATCTATTCGGAACCGACAAGCTGGGCCGCGACATTTTCAGTCGAGTCCTCTACGGCGCCCGTATCTCCCTTCTGGTGGGAATAAGCACGGTCGCGGTCTCTTCTCTGATCGGCCTCTTCGTGGGCTCTGTGTCGGGTTATCTGGGCGGCCGGACGGACAATCTCCTCATGCGCCTGGTCGATGTGCTCCTCGCGTTCCCGGGTATTCTCCTCGCCATAGCCTTTACCGCGGTCCTCGGTCCGGGGCTAAACCATGTGATCTTAGCCCTCTGCCTGATCGGATGGACCGGCTACGCCCGGCTGGTGCGAGGTGAAATCCTCGCGCTCAGAGAGCGGGAGTACATCCATGCCGCCAAGGCCCTCGGAGGTAGTCCCGCGCGGATCGTGCGCTTACACATGGTGCCCAATCTTCTGCCTCCCCTCTTGATCCAGGGCACCTTCGGAATGGCCGCCGCTATCCTCGCCGAAGGCAGCTTGAGCTTCCTCGGGCTGGGAGTTCAACCCCCTACGCCGTCCTGGGGAGCCATGCTCAGCGAAGGTAGGCAGTTTCTTTTGGTGGCGCCACATCTCACCACCTTTCCCGGCCTGGCCATCATGCTCACCGTTCTGGGGCTGAACCTGGTTGGAGACGGTTTGCGGGACTGGCTGGAGAAAAAGAAAAAATAATGCTACTTAAGGATACGAGGCGATAGGAGGCGATCATGATGAAGCTTTATTCGTGC
>MGSI01000149.1 GCA_001798455.1 Deltaproteobacteria bacterium RIFCSPLOWO2_02_FULL_57_26
TGCCGCTTTGTTAAACTCTGGGGGAAATACGGTTGGCCCGACTGAAGCTCACGCCATCCTTTGCTGTTTTCTCCGTTTTGTTTTTAGTTTTGTTTGACAGTTGCGCTCCCCGGTCCCCAGTTCCGGTTCGAAGAAGGCCGCAGGGGATCCATCATGTGGTTAAAAGCGGTGAAAATCTATTTCGTATCGGGAAGGCTTACGATGTCCCTTACCAGGAACTGGCCCGGATCAACCGAATTTCTGACCCGCGTCAGATCCGAGCCGGCCAAAGGATCTTCATCCCCGGAGCGACACGGCAGCTCCCCGTGGAAATCATCACACCGTCGACGGCCGTATTCGAAACCCGCCTCCCGCCTGACCAGCGGGGGATAAGCCCCGAAGGCTTCGTCTGGCCGATCAAGGGGAGCATAAGCTCGAAATTCGGACCGCGCGGCGCGACCTTCCATGATGGAATAGATATCGAGGCTCCTGAGGGGACGCCGATTCGAGCCGTTGAGAAGGGTGAGGTTTTGTACCGCGATGAGCTGCGCGGCTATGGCAATCTCATCATCATCCGCCATCCGGGGGGATTTGCCTCGGTGTACGCCCATAACCGCATCAACCAGGTCCACGAAGGACAAGAGGTAAAGCAGGGGGACGTAATCGGCGAGGTGGGAAGCACGGGAAGAGTCTCTGCGCCTCACCTGCATTTTGAGATCCGTAAGGATAACGTCGCCCGGGATCCGCTTTATTATTTGCCTCAGTTATGATAGCTCAAGGGCCATGGAGCAGGAGATAGCGGAGCTCCGCCGCGCGATTCGGGACATCCCCAACTTCCCCAAGCCAGGGGTGATATTCAAGGACATTACCCCCTTGCTCGGAAATGGCCGCCTCTTCAAGCAGGCGATCGATTTGCTGGCGGGTCGTTACCGATCGCAAGGGTTGGATGTGGTGTTGGGGATCGAGTCACGGGGTTTTATTATCGGCGCCGCGCTAGCCTACAGGCTGGGCGCGGGTTTTTGCATCGTGCGCAAGCCGGGAAAACTTCCCTACGAAACGCACCGGACGACCTATGAGTTGGAATACGGGTCCGATACGCTTGAGGTCCATCGCGACGCTCTTCGGCCACAGGCCCGGGTCTTGATCGTGGACGATCTCATTGCGACAGGGGGAACCGCTGCGGCCGCTGCGGCCTTGGTCTCCAAGCTCGAGGGAGAAGTCGTGGAGTGTGCCTTCGTCATCGAGCTGGCGTTTCTCAGGGGGCGCGAAAGGCTTAAACCCTATCGGGTCTTTTCCCTGATTCAGTACGATTCGGAATAGGTTGGCCTCCCGGCAGGCGCCGCCAAAGACAGGCCGAGTTCCTTGACAAAGATGGCCGTTGCTTTAAAGTAAACTCTAGTAGCGAGTCGGCATGAAGAGGGTTGAAGAAATGGGTTTCTGGGAGAGGTTGTATCTCCCGGAGATTTTCCGCGGTCTGTGGGTCACGGGCTCGCGCTTCTGGCGCAACCTTCTCATCCATACGCTCCACCTCTTCGGGCTGGCAAAGGATATCCGGGCAGCCATCACCGTTCAGTATCCTGAGGAAAGGCTGCCCTATCCCGAGACCTACCGGGGCCGCCACCGGCTGACCCTCCACGAGGACGGGTTGGTCAAGTGCACGGCTTGTTTTCTATGCGCCACGGCGTGCCCGGCCGAGTGCATCTACATCGAGGCCGCCGAATATCCGGATAACCCCCTTGAGAAGTTTCCCCGGCGCTATGAGATCGACACCTTGCGCTGTATTTACTGCGGCTTTTGTGTCGAGGCTTGTCCCTGCGACGCCATCCGCATGGACACAGGGGTGCATCCAGCCAATTGGGGATTCTCACGGCTGGATTTCGTCGAAGACAAGGAATTGTTGATGAATCGCTCCCGTCTATTGCAAGCGAAGGGGAGGGAGGGACTGTACCAGGAGCACGTGCAGCGGTACCAGCATGTCTAATCGCCCCGTAGGCGGGCCAGGTATTTTGCGGAATCTTGGGCGGTAGGAACATTAGGGAGGTAAAGCGATGTCAAAAGCCAAAAAGGGCGTGGCTAATCCAGAAGCGAGCGCGATCACTACCGAGCCTTTCCCCGCGTCTCGCAAGGTTTATATCCCGAGTGAGCGCTATGCGGATGTCCGGGTCTCCATGCGGGAGATCTCTCTCTCCCCAAACGACCGGGCTCCAGTCGGCAACGGCGCCGAGCCCCGGGAACCTGGACCGGTGGCCGTTTACGATACGTCGGGGCCCTACACCGATCCGAAGATCAAGACGGAGATCCGTCAGGGGCTCAAGCCCCTGCGGCAGGAATGGATCAAAGCGCGCGGGGACGTGGAGGAAGTAATGGCGCCCCAGCGGCGCTCCGGCGAAAATGGAGCGGAACGCTTTCCCGAGTCTTCGCGCCGGCCGGTCCTGCGGGCGAGACCGGGCGGGAACGTGACCCAGATGCACTACGCCAACCAAGGGATGATCACGCCGGAAATGGAGTACATCGCGATTCGCGAAAACCTCGGCCGCGAGAAGGCTTTGACCAACGGCGGGAATGGGGGATCTCGGGTCCATGCCGGGCAGAGCTTTGGCGCCTCTATCCCTGAATTTGTCACCCCGGAATTCGTGCGCGATGAGGTCGCGCGCGGCCGCGCTATCATCCCCGCAAACATCAATCATCCCGAGAGCGAGCCGATGATCATCGGGCGGAATTTTCTGGTCAAGATCAACGCCAATATCGGCAACTCAGCCGTGAGCTCCTCAATCGAAGAGGAAGTGGAAAAGATGATCTGGGCGACGCGGTGGGGGGCGGACACGGTCATGGACCTCTCGACCGGAGACAATATCCATGAGACCCGTGAATGGATTCTCCGCAACTCGCCCGTACCGGTGGGAACGGTGCCCATCTACCAGGCGCTGGAGAAAGTGGGCGGCAAGGCGGAGGAGCTTACCTGGGAAATCTACCGCGATACTCTGATCGAGCAAGCGGAGCAGGGAGTAGATTACTTCACCATCCATGCCGGTGTCTTGCTGCGCTTTATCCCCCTGACGGCCAAGCGGATCACCGGGATCGTTTCCCGCGGCGGCTCCATCCTGGCCAAGTGGTGTCTCGCCCATCACCAGGAAAACTTCCTTTACACCTGTTTCGAGGAAATCTGCGAGATCATGAAGGCGTACGACGTCGCCTTCTCTCTTGGCGACGGGCTGCGGCCGGGCTGTATCGCGGACGCCAATGACGAAGCCCAGATGGGCGAGCTCGCCACTTTAGGCGAGCTGACGAAGGTTGCCTGGAAACACGATGTCCAGGTCATGATCGAAGGGCCGGGCCATGTGCCTATGCAGCTCATCTGGGAGAATATGACCAAACAGCTCGAGCTGTGCCACGAAGCGCCCTTCTATACTCTGGGCCCGCTCACGACGGATATCGCCCCCGGCTATGATCACATCACGAGCGCCATCGGCGCTGCCATGATCGGGTGGTATGGGACGGCGATGCTCTGCTACGTGACGCCCAAAGAGCATCTCGGCCTGCCCGATAAGAAAGACGTCAAGGACGGCGTGATCGCCTACAAGATCGCGGCGCACGCCGCAGATCTCGCCAAGGGGCACCCCGGCGCGCAGTTGCGCGACGATGCGTTAAGCCGGGCGCGGTTCGAGTTCCGCTGGGAGGACCAGTTCAATCTGAGCTTGGATCCCGATACCGCCCGGGCATTCCATGATGAGACTCTACCCGCCGACGCGGCCAAGCTCGCCCATTTCTGCTCCATGTGCGGTCCGCACTTTTGCTCGATGAAAATTACCCAAGATGTGCGGGACTACGCGGCGAAGAAGGGGCTGGACGAGAAAGCCGCCTTGGAAGTCGGCATGAAAGAGAAGGCCGACGAATTCAGAAAGACGGGGTCAAAAATCTATCACGAAGTGACGGCCCCAGAGAGCGGGGTGGGTGGAGTGCGCGTCGGGGCCGCTGCCAAAGAATAGCCCGATAAGCCAATCGATCCGGGCCGGAAGCCTCCACCGGTTTCTTCTCAGCCTAGGCGAGGTATTTGCTCACATCCACCCGCTTCATGGCCTCTTCGGGGACTTCGTTGCGCTTGGGGAATTCCCCTTTCAGGGGTTTGGTGGCATCGATCATCGCCACCGCGTCGCCGAGCCATCCCCGGAAACTCTGGACCTTGCGGATGATCTCCACGTCCTTGTCCCAGTGGGTACGGGTCCCCACGGCCCACAGGACTTCGCGCTCATTGAATACGTCCACATCGTCATCCACCACAACGGCGAGTTTCAAGTTGGGCATCTCCACGAAGGCCTGCATCGCGGCTTTGTTCGCGTCGTTTTCAAATTCCTTCTTGATCGAAATATAGCAGATGACGCGTGCGCAGCCGGAAGGGGGCAGGTGAATTGCCGTTATCCCGGGGACAGTCTTTTTGATCACATTGAAGACGCTGCCCTCTTTGGGGATCCCGCCCATGTTCCAGTGGTCCATCTGTCCGGGCCAGAAATCCTGAATGATCGCCTTCTTGCGATGGGTAATGGCGGTTACCTCGAGGACGGGCACTTTCATCTCGACCTGGTAATAACCCAGGATCTCTCCGAAGGGGTTTTGACTCTCGCGCACGTGAGGAGGGACCTCCCCTTCGATGATCATCTCGGCGTCCGCAGGGACCAGAAAATCCTCTCCCCAGGTTTCGGATGGGGTCAGGCGCAACGGCTCCTGGAGAAATGCCGAGGCGGTGAGATAATCATTGTTGCCGTAGGGAGTCATGCAGCATGTGGATAAGAAGAAAGCGGGGTGGTGGCCCAGAATGACGATCACGGGGGCGCGTTTGTTCTTCTTTTCATATTCCGTCGTCATCGCCTCCAGATGGTGATGGGGGTGGGCGGAAAAGCTCATCCTTTGGGGTGTATAGTACATGTTTTTCGTGAAGGTGATGTCATAGAAATCGTTATCAAGACTCTTCATGGCGCAGGCCATGGTGAGATAAGCTCCGACGTCGTCTTTGTGATGCATTGGGATGGGAAGCGTTCTAAGATCGACCTGAGCCCCTTTGAGGATGACCTCTTTGCAGGGCGCCTTTCCCCGAGAAATGGTTTCCACTTCCCCTTTTTGGAGCTCCCTTCTCGCCACCTCGAGGCTCAAATCCATATTGGATTTCAAATCCCCCATCCCCAACGCATCGGCGCAGAACTGGCGGGTTGCCCAGGGGTTATAAAACAGCGGGAAGGCCGAAGGTTGGCCGTTCAGAGCCGGGACGTTTTCAAAAAGCACCATCTTTTGCAGGCCGCGCAAATCGAGATGCTTCAAGAAGGCGATGGTCTCGTGCTGGTTGGAATCAATCCGCTCCTTGACGCGGATCACCGAACCGGGCCGTTTTTCCTCTTCCTGAGAGATAAACTGGTGTAAGTCTTTACTCATCTGACTCTCCTCAAATCTCAAATCTCAAATCTCAAATCTCAAATCTCAAATCTCAAATCTTCTCTCCCTTAGTCCTGGAGCAGCTCAAGCGCCTTGCGCGCGATGTTATCCTCGGAAAGGCCGTATTTTCGGTAGAGCCCTTCGGCGTCGCCGGATTCGGCAAAGTCTTCGACCGCCACTCTCTTGATCCTGCCGCGCCCGAGCTCGGACAAGACCTCGGACACAGCGCTCCCAAGGCCGCCGGTGATTCCATGGTCCTCTACCGTGATGATTTTTCCGTGGCTGAAGGCCGCCTCTGCGATCAACTCCCGGTCTACCGGTTTGATGGTCGGCACGTTGACGACCTGGGCGGCCACGCCCTTTTGCCCCAGAATATCGGCTGCCTTGAGGGTGTTTGCCACTACCCCTCCTGTCGCCATCAGACTCACGTCTTTGCCGCGGCGCAAGATCACTCCTTTGCCGAATCGGAATTGATAATCGGGCGGGTTGATATCGTCGGTTTTCTGTCGCATGAGGCGGAAGAAAACCGGCCCCTGGTGTGTCACGATGTATTCTAGAGCTCGTTCGGTCTCCACCGCATCGGCGGGCTGGATGACCGCCATGTTGGGCAGACTGCGCATCAACGCTATGTCTTCGAGCGCCATCTGGCTGTAACCGTCTTCGCCGATGCCGATACCTGCGTGGGTGCCAACGATTTTCACGTTCGCCCGGCTGTAGGCGATCGACATGCGTATCTGCTCGAACCGGCCGATCACGAAGCAGGCGAAGCTGCAGATAAAAGGAATCTTGCCCGCGAGAGCCATCCCGGCCCCCGTTCCCACCATGTTCCCTTCGGCGATGCCCAAATCGAAGAATCGGCCCGGATACTTTCTGGCAAAATATTCGGTCATGGTGGATTTGCTAAGATCGGCGTCCAAAACCACGATGTCGGGATTCTCACTCCCCAGCCGCACCAGGGCCTCGCCGAAGGCGACGCGCGTCGCTTTTGCTCCCATAGCATTAGCTCTGAGCCAGGATTTCCTGAATCGCCCTTTCTCCTTCCTCTCGATTCGGCGCCTTGCCGTGCCACTCCCACTTGCCTTCCATAAAGGAGACTCCCTTGCCTTTGATCGTCTGGCAGAGTATCAGCGTGGGTCTTCCTTTGGTTTTCTCGGCCTCGTCCAGGGCCCGAATAATTGCGGCGAAATCGTGCCCGTCGATCTCCAGGGTGTGCCAGTTGAAGGCGCGCCATTTATCCAGCAGCGGTTCCAGATCCATGATGTTTTTGACGGCTCCGCTGAGCTGGATCTTGTTGTAGTCGAGCAGCGCGCAGAGATTGTCGAGCCGAAACTTCGGCGCGGCCATCGAAGCTTCCCATACCTGTCCCGCCTGGCACTCGCCGTCGCTGATAACGCAATAAACCCGATAGTCCTTCTGCGCGGTTTTGCCTGCCAGGGCCATGCCGAGCGCCAGAGAGAGCCCCTGGCCGAGGGAGCCGGTCGACGTCTCCAGGCAAGGGAGCCTGTGGCGGTCTGGATGTCCTTGGAGGCGGCTGTTCAGCTTCCTCAAAGTTGCCAGCTCCTCGCGGGCGAAATATCCAGCCTTGGCCAAAACTGCGTACAGGGCGGGGACGCAGTGGCCTTTGGATAACACGAAACGGTCGCGATCCGGCCAGGTGGGCTCGTGCGGCCGGTGGCGCATTTTATGGAAAAAGAGTGTCACCAGCATGTCGATACAGGAGAGGGATCCTCCGGGATGGCCCGAGCCGGCCTCAACCAACATGCGGATGATATCTACTCTTAGCTCTTTTGCGATCGCCTTGAGGTCAGAAATCTCCATCGTCTTTTCACACCATCGTTTGTCCGCCGCAGACGTTGATGGCCTGGCCCGTGATTCCGTAAGATTTGTCCGAAGCCAGGTAGGCCACTAATTCGCCGACTTCCTCGGCGTCGATGAATCTTCTGATCGGGACGGCCGCGATCGCCTCCTTTTTGAACTCCTCCACGCTGATTCCCCGATAAGCAGCGCTCTCCTTCATGCCCAGGCGCGCCATTTCGGTATCTACCCAACCGGGGCAGATCGCGTTTACCGTAATGCCGCGGTCGGCGACCTCCAGGGCGAGGGCTCGGGTAAAGCCGATCAAGCCATGCTTGCTGGCGCAGTAGGCGGTGTAGCCCGCGACGCCGAATTTGCCCAGGACGGATGCGATATTGATGATCCGGCCGCCAGCATGGTTCTTCATGCTCCTTAAGACTTCCTTGGTCGTGAGGTAGGTCCCGGTAAGGTTGGTATCGACAATTTCATACCACATTCCGTCTTCTTCATCGTCGATCCTATTCAATCCGGAAACCCCGGCATTATTCACCAGGATGTCGATCCGTTCCCAGACCCCCAACACCTGGGAGACCCCCCTTCGCACCTCTTCCTTATTCCGGATGTCCATCGGGATACCCATCACCGGAGACTCGGAGAATTTCAGCTCATTTTTGGCGCTCTCGAGGTGGGCTGGATTGCGCGAGGCAACGGCGATGCGGGCTCCGTTTTTAGCCAGTGTTTTGCTGATGGCTCTTCCGATGCCAGTTCCCCCTCCGGTCACGAGGGCGACTTTTCCGGTTAGAATCGCTTGGACTCCTTCGTGGCGTGCTTGCAGCATACCTATCTATTTTTTGCGCAAAAGGCAAGGAAGACGCCCCTTAAAGAAAACTGCCGATCGCCTGCGAACGCCGCGTCCGGAGGGCAAATTTCACGTCTGGCGGTTATTCTTCTTTGCAGTTTCGGCCCCCGTGTTATATATTTAGAGCCTGAGACTTTATGATCGGAGGGGGATCTATGGAGGTTACGCAGCTATTGGCCTTCGCCGTGGAGCAGGGGGCTTCGGATTGTCACTTGAGCTCGGGTGAGCCACCCATGTTGCGCATCCATGGCGATTTGAAGAAGCTGGACCACTCGTCACTCACCAGAGAAGAAGTTCATGGCATGGTTTATGACATCATGAATGATGCCCAGCGGAAGACCTTCGAAGAAGATCATGAATGCGATTTCTCCTTTGAGATGGGGGACGTCGCTCGCTTCCGTGTCAATGTCTATCTGCAGCGGAAAGGCGAGGGCGCGGTTTTCCGGACCATTCCGACGACGATTCTTACGTTGGAACAATTGGCCATGCCGAAAATTATGAAGGACCTCTGTCAGAGAGAAAAGGGGTTGGTTTTGGTGACGGGCCCGACAGGTTCCGGAAAGTCGACTACCCTGGCAGCCATGATTGACTTCATCAATGGCGACTTCGAGGGGCACATTCTGACCATTGAAGATCCTATCGAGTTCGTCCACAAGGTGAAAAAATGTCTCATCACCCAGCGGGAGCTGGGAGCCCACACGCATTCTTTCGCTAACGCATTGAGGGGGGCATTGCGTGAGGATCCTGACGTGATCCTGGTCGGTGAGATGCGCGACCTGGAAACGATTCAGTTGGCTCTTACCGCGGCCGAGACCGGCCACTTGGTCTTCGGCACTATTCACACGTCCAGTGCGCCGGATACGGTCAACCGGATCATCGACGTCTTTCCTCCCAACCAGCAGGCACAAATCCGAACTCAATTTGCCGAGTCCGTCGAGGCGGTGATCACGCAAACCCTGGTGAAGAAGAAAGCCGGAGGAAGGTGCGCCGCCGTGGAGATTATGACGGGGACCACAGCGGTTCGTAACCTGATCCGCGAAAACAAGATCCACCAGATCCCGGGGACGATGCAGGTAAGCCAGAAAGACGGGATGCAGACGATGGATATGGCTTTGGTCGATATCGTCAACCGCGGCATCGTGACCAGGGAAGAGGCACAGGCCAAGAGCATGACCCCCAATCTGTTCGGTGGTGGTTCCTTTGGGGTTGGGGCAGCGTCAGTCGGCCGGTCGCTGAATCGCTGAGCTTCTTACGCGGAGGGAATTTATGGAGATCCGTGATTTTCTCAAAGTCATGGTGGAACGGGACGCCTCGGATATCTATCTAACCGTGGAGAGCCCCCCCATGTACCGCATCAACGGTGTGACCCAACCGATCGGGGATGGAAAACTCGCCAACGAGCAGTTGGAGGTGCTGGCGAATGCGGTCATGAAAGAGAAACAGAGAAAGGATTTCGAGGAGACCTTGGAGATGAACCTGGCCCTGGCCTATGACGATCTTGGCCGCTTCCGGGTCAACATCTTTCGCCAGCGAGGCAACGTCGGTCTTGTCATTCGCCAGATCAAGGTGGAGATCACGCCCATCGAACAGTTGGGCCTACCCTCGGTGATCCAAGACATTGCCATGACCAAGAGAGGCCTCGTTCTCGTCGTCGGAGCGACGGGTTCTGGTAAATCGACCACGCTCGCTGCCATGATCGATCATCGTAACACCAATGCGCCAGGCCATATCATGTCGGTCGAGGATCCGATCGAATTCGTCCATCGGCATAAGAAATCCATCGTCACGCAAAGGGAGCTGGGGTTTGACACGCATTCGTACCCCGACGCCTTGAAGAACGCCATGCGGCAAGCTCCGGATGTGATCCTGATCGGAGAGATTCGCGACACCGAAACCATGGACGCCGCGATTACTTTCGCCGACACTGGTCATCTGTGCCTTGGGACCATGCACTCCACCAATGCCAACCAATCTTTCGAGCGCATCCTGAACTTTTTCCCAGAGACCCGCCATGCTCAGGTCCTCATGCAGCTCTCGCTTAACCTGCGGGCGATCGTCTCCCAGCGTCTAGTTCCCTCGGTGGATGGCAGGCGAGTGCCTGCGGTTGAGATCCTCATGGATACGCCGTACATCAAGGATCTCATCAAGCGGGGAGAGATCGACACGCTCAAGGAGGCGATGGAACAGGGGATTCAGGAGGGCTGCCTGACTTTTGATCATTCCCTGTTCCTGCTCTACAAGGAAGGGAAGATCGGTCTGGATCAAGCGCTCATCCATGCGGATAGCGCCAATAACCTGCGTCTGAAGGTCAAGCTGGAGGGACTGAAAGGGGACGAGGCGATCGACAAGCTGCTGGAGAAAGATGCGAGAGAAAAAGAGGCCAGAGGCAAGCCGGCCGGTTTCCGGATTCAAGGGATGAAGCCGACCGGAGGCCCGGTCAGAAAAATTTAGCTGCTCGACCTCTTTCCCCGCCACGGCCCTTCCTCCGGCTCGGGCAACGCCACCCTGAGCTTGACGCCGGCCTAAGCTGCTCGTTAATGATAGACCGCATCATCGACCTTCGAAGCGATACGGTGACGAGGCCTTCGGCCGAAATGCGCAAGGCCATGGCCGGCGCCGAGGTAGGGGATGACGTATTTCTCGAAGACCCGACCGTCAATCGGCTCCAGGAGCGCGCCGCAGAGATTTTCGGGCGCGAAGCGGCGCTGTTCGTCCCGTCGGGGACGATGGGGAATCTCACCTGTCTGCTTGCCCACACGCACCCCGGGCAAGAGGTGATCTGTGAAGAAAAAAGCCACATTTACAACCTGGAGATGGCCTCCATGTCCGCGGTCGGCGGGGTGCTTCCCCGGCCCATCTGTGCCGAAGACGGCATCATGGGCTGGGAACAAATCGCGCGCGCGATTCGACCGAAAATCTATTCCCGGGCGCAGACCGGGCTCCTTTGTCTGGAGAACACGCACAATATGGCGGGCGGCTCGGTTTATCCCACAAAGCTGGCGCACGGGATTTGCGCCGCGGCTCATGATGCGGGGCTTCGGGTCCATCTGGACGGGTCGCGCATCTTCAATGCCGCCACCTATCTGGGCGAGGGCGTAGCCGAGATGACAAAGAAATTCGATTCGGTTCAATTTTGCCTCAGCAAGGGACTCGGAGCCCCGGTGGGATCGATGATTGTCGGCTCGAGGAGCTTCGCCGAGCGATGTCGCAGCATCCGCAAAATGCTCGGGGGAGGGATGCGGCAAGCGGGCGTCCTAGCGGCGGCAGGTTTGATCGCGCTGGAAAAGGGTCCCGGGCGACTCAGTGTCGATCATGAGAACGCCACAGTTTTGGCCGACGGGCTTTCCCGGGTTCCCGGTATTCGCGTCAATCCGGCCAAGGTTCAAACCAATATCGTCATCTACGACGTTCGACAGGCCGGCTTTTCATCATCGGATTTCCTCGCCGAGCTGGCCCGCCGTGGAGTCCGGGGCGTGCCCGTGGATCGGGAAAAAGTCCGCATGGTCACCCATCTCGATGTCGATCGTCACGACGTGGAACAGGCGGTCGAGACGATTCGGGAAATGGTAAAAAGCTCCTCTTGACGCGGTGACAAGGGGAAAAAAGGAGAGTGGATCATGGTCAATGCGATCGTCTTATTAAACGTGGAGCGGGATAAAGTAAACGACGTGGCCGAAAGGCTGGCGGAAATGCAGGGCGTCTCCGAAGTCTATTCGGTCGCCGGAAGATATGATCTGGTTGCGATCATTCGCGTCAGAAGCAACGAGGATCTGGCAGATACGGTGACCAACCACATGCGTAACGTGAAAGGTATCCTGAAGACGGAAACCATGCTCGCCTTCCGCGCTTATTCACGGCATGACCTGGAGCGCGTTTTTTCGATCGGGGCCCAGTAATTTGACTGCGAGCCGGCCTTTCTGATGGCTTGACGGCTACTTGAATCCAACAATCTTAGCGTAAAGCCTGGTAAGCGTCTCGACCAATTTGGCCTGGTCTTGCGTCATAGAGGTTACCTGTTTCCCCAGGGCGTATTTGTAGGCGCGAGTTCCTGGTACAAAGGCAGAACTCTCCCCAGGGGATTTCTGCCAGATCTGCTGAGCCTCGGAGCTTGTAAGGAAAGCAACAAAAAGGTGTCCGGTCGTTGGGTGGCGGGAGCCTTTCAGTACGGCCGCGTGGTAAGCGGGTGAGATCACCGGTTCTATCCCCTCGGCGAACACGATGGGAGCGTTTGTCTTTTCCGCTCTGAAGATGAAGCTATCCACCAGAGTGACGGCAACTAGGACTTCCCCCAGCAGGAGCCGGTTATAAATCTCGCCCAGCCTTCCCAGGTTCAGACCCTGTTGGGTTAGAGCCTCTACATACTTCGTGGTTTTCTCTTCGCCCCACGACCCAGCCGCTAGCGCGGCGAGATGCGCAGGGGTTCCGTTGGTCATTCCCAGCTTTCCGCCTTTCCACTTGGGGTCGAGGAGATCATGCCAGCTCTTAGGCACGTCATGAGTTGGTAAAATCTTTGTATTGTAGGCAGGGAGGGCAAACTGGTTCGCGAAAGAAACTGTTCCATTGTCATAATGAATAACTTTGGGATCAATCCCCAGTTTTCTGTAGTCAAAGGGCAGGTGCAACTTTCTCAGCCACAAGGTGGTGTGGTAAGTGTCCGGAAACGCCATCACGTCAAACCCGGGGTCGCTACCTGTGGCGGTCGCTGTGACTACCCTGCTGAGGTCACTGTCCATATTGGCAGACGGAGTAAATTTCACGATTATGTTCAGGCCATATTTCTTGTTGAAAGCAGCCCCTAGCTGACGAGCTCCCTCCGGACCTAGCTGCAAAGGGCCATAAAATTCCACCGCCCCTTCTCTGTTAGCCGATGCCACCATATCCTCCACGGTGGCGGCCAAGGACAGTTGCGCCCTGGTCGAGAAAACCAAGAGCGCGAAGGTGCAGAGCCAAATAAGTTTTGTTCCTTTCACAACTCACCCCCGATAACTAAATTTCCCGCTCCGGAGAGCCAGCCTCAACGGTGCAAATCATAAGACGCTCATTTTTGCAGGCGATCATGGCCAATAAGGTAGTCTTTGTCAACTTGAGGGCAAGGCACTTAAAATTTCCGTGGCTTTTGCGCTGCATACCGCGCGGGCCAATATCGGGCTATACTGCCGGCGGGATTGCACGGCGGGACTGGACTTGGCAGAGTGGGGTAAGGGGTGGATAGTCAGGCACATTTTGTGGTTCTCGGTAAGTAGGCTTGGACGTGCTATCTGGCCGTCCAGATACTCAATAGTTGGGCCTGTAGAAAAAGGTAGATCGGAAATTGTCGCAAGAAAAACAACCTCCGTATTTGGCGTTTAAGCCACGAT
>MGSI01000150.1 GCA_001798455.1 Deltaproteobacteria bacterium RIFCSPLOWO2_02_FULL_57_26
TGATCATGTGATATCAAAATGCTAGCACAAAGCGTTAGGACATTCAATCTTCGGCGGACTGAGAGTCTACCGAACTCACATGTTTTGTTTTTACGGGTCCGAACTCCGCCTTGTGCTCGACCGGGCGGTGGTGATGAGACTGGCCAGCCGGAGAAGGGGTCAAGTCTGCTCTTGGCTCAACTTGGCAAAAAAAACATCAATACAAAAGTCCGGCTGGGGAGAGCCAATCCGGGCGATGGTGTGGGATCGAAGATGTGATCTGCCTGCCGGCAGGCAGGCCGGATCGGGAGACGCAGCCGAAGTTGGTTTCGTGAAAATAAGGCAAAAGTTCAAAATAGGCGAGAGGCGAGAGCAAAAGGGCAAATCGTGGATCGTGGTTCGTGCTCGTGCCAATAGGCGAAAGATGACGCTCAGGAACCTTTACCGCCGTGGTGGTTCCTAACCTCCTTCAACAACTCGTCCACGCTAAAGTGCGAAAAATACTCTTTCCGCCATTGCTGGTAATCAAATGAAAAATGGCGCTTGAGTGTCACCCTGAACGCAGTGAAGGGTCTAAAGTCCGGAACAACACGGGATTCTTCGCTTCGCTCAGAATGACGAGCCGGCTCCATGGAGGGCCTCTTCAGCAGGATCCAAGAATAAGACCTATGGCGCAGTAATGAGACCTCCGCGGGGCGGGCTCCGGTCTTTTTTGGATCCCACCGAGCTTCCGCATCCTTGGCAGACGTAATCGTATAACTCTCCGTCCGGGAGGACCAAAAGAAGCCGTTCCCGAACGGGCATCGCCTCGCGGCACTTCTGACAGTACAGCAGCGAGGCGTTAAACTCGTCGAATGACTTTTCCATCGGATCGCGATCCCTGTTCGTGGCTCGTGTTCGTAGTTCCGCTCCGAGGGTCGCATTCCTCAGCGAGCACGATCGTCGAGCACGAGCACGGCTTTACGCTTTATGTTGCGCTTCGGCTGCCGCCCTGGCCTCTTTGATGATTCTTTCCGATAGATGTGGGGGGACTTCCTCATAGCGCGAAAACTCCATGTGGAAACCGCCCCGGCCGCTGGTCATCGAGTGGAGATCCTGGGCATATTTCAATACCTCGGCCATGGGCACCTGGGCCTTGATGGTTTGCGAGTGACCCTTTGTCTCCATCCCGAGCACCCGTCCGCGCCTGCTGGTCAAGTCGCCAATGACATCCCCCATGCACTCATCCGGCACCGCGATCTCCATCAACATGACCGGCTCCAGGATCACCGGCTTGGCCTTTTCCACCGCGCTCTTAAATCCCATCGAGCCCGCGATCTTGAAGGCCATATCCGAGGAGTCCACATCATGGTAGGAGCCATCATAGAGTGTCACCCTGACATCCACCATCGTATAACGCGCTAGATACCCCTCCGCCATCGCCTCTCTGATCCCCTTTTCCACTGCGGGGATGTAATTTCTCGGGATGGCGCCGCCCACGATATCGTCGACAAACTCGAACCCCTTCCCCCGCGGCAGCGGCTCGATCTTGATCCAGGTATCTCCGTACTGACCCCTTCCTCCAGACTGCTTTTTGTACTTGCCTTGGGAGCTGGCCGCAGCCTTGATGGTCTCTTTATAGGGCACTTTGGGAGCCTTAAGTTCCACTTCAGCTCCATACTTACGCTTTAATTTCTCAACTAAAACTTCAATATGAAGCTGACCCATGCCGGAGAGGATAAACTCTCGTGTCTGTTGATCGCGATGCATTTCGATTGTGGGATCCTCTTCCATCATTTTCTGCAGCGCCTGGGGCACTTTTTCCTCATCGGCCTTACTCTTCGGTTCCAAAGCGAAGGAAATGAGCGAGGAGAAGTGTACCAAGCCATCGTACTGGATGGGGGCCCGCTCGTCGCAGAGGGTCTCCCCCGATGAGACATCCTTCAATTTCGCCGCCGCGACGATTTCGCCGGCGCCGGCCTCGCGCAGGGGCTCTTGTTTCTTTCCTTCCAGCCGGAATATCTGGCCGATCTTTTCCTTTGCGTCTTTGTTGGGATTGTAGACGGTCATATCGGTGGCGATCTTTCCGGAAAGAACCCGCATGACTGAGAGTTTGCCGGCAAAGGGATCGATGATGGTTTTGAACACGTAAGCCGAGAAGGGAGCGGCTGGGTCAGGCGGCCGCTTCTCCGCCTCGCGGGTGACCGGGTTTTTCCCCTCTGCCTCACCCGCGTCCAAGCCAGACGGGAGATATTCGACGACGGCGTCCAAAAGCTGGGGTATTCCGATTTGCCGGAATGCCGAGCCGAAAAGAATGGGAAACAGCTTGCCTTTCAAAACTCCGCCGCGAATGCCCAGTTTGACCTCTTCCAGGGAAAGCTCCTGGCCGTCGAGGTACTTCTCCAGCAGGGCGTCATCGGTCTCGGCTACGCTTTCCAACAGTTGGACCCGCTTCTGCTCGGCGGCTGTTTTGAGCTCGTCCGGGATCTCCGCTTGAGAGAACTTGCCGCCGTCCCCGGTGAAAATAAGCGCCTTCATGAGCACGAGATCGACGACCCCTTTAAATCCTTCCTCGGCGCCGATGGGCAGTTGCAAGTAGATGCCCTTTGCCTGAAGGGCACCCAAGATAGCCTCGATGGCCTCCTCCACGTTGGATTTCTCACGCTCCATTTTGCTGACGAAGATCAGCCGGCTCAGGTTCGACTCGTTGGCCCTGCTCCATAACTGCTCGGTCTCCACTCTCAGTCCCGCTGACGGGCTGAGCAGGAATACCGCTCCGCCAAAGGCGCGCATGCATTGGATCGTTTCCGCCAAAAAGGTGGAATACCCGGGGGTGTCGATGAGATACATATGGGATTTCTTCCACGCGAGCGAGTGAAACGCCACCGAGATGGAAATTTGACGCTTGATCTCTTCGGGCTCAAACGCCAAAACCGAAGTTCCCTCCTCCACGCGACCCAAGCGCTGGGTAACGCCAGCCGCAAAGAGCATGGCCTCCCCGAGGGAGGTTTTTCCCGTCCCGCCCTGACCCAACAGCCCGACATTGCGCAGCTTCTCTATCTCAATCATCGAATGACAGCCTCCTACTGGGTGCCTGCTTCAGTCCTGTGCTCGCTTCTTCAACTCCTGGATAGCGTTTCTATCGTAGATGATTCGCAGCCCATCCAGGGTGAGAAACTCGTCAACTTCTTCGATAACCGAACATTCTGGCGCGATCAGCGGCGCCAATCCTCCGGTGGCGACCACCCTGGCCTGCGCCTGGTTCTCCTTCTGGATTCGTTGGACAATCCCTTCGACCAACCCGACGTAACCGTAAAAGATCCCCGCCTGAATGGACTGAACCGGGCTCTTGCCCACGATCTCCTTGGGCCTCACGATCTCCACTCGGGGCAGCTTTGAAGCTCTTTGAAACAGCGCCTCGACCGAGATGAGCAGTCCCGGCGCTATGGCCCCGCCCAGGTACTCGCCCTTTTTCGAGATGCAGTCAAAAGTGGTTGCCGTGCCGAAGTCGACCACGATGCACGCATCGCGGTACTTCTCGTAGGCGGCCACGCCGTTGCAGATCCGGTCCGCCCCCACCTCCTTGGGGCTATCATAAAGAATCGGCATGCCGGTTTTCACGCCCGGTCCTACCACCAGAGGATGAAGCCCGAAAAACGTCTCCCCCAGCTCTTGCGCCATGCCCAACATGGGCGGCACCACGCAAGAGACAATAATGGCATCGATCGCGGCCACCCCGATCCCCTTGGCAGAAGCGAGCTGGGAGATCAACACGCCATACTCGTCGGCAGTTCGTTCCGCCTGCGTCAACAGACGCCAGTGGGTCAGGAGCTTGCGCTTTTGATAGACTCCTAAGACGATGTTGCTATTGCCGATATCGATGGCCAGCAGCATAGGCCCCCGTCATGGTTCTACGGGATTCACATCCCCCGCCACAACCCGCCGAATCCTTCCCCCCTCCTCTTCCACAAGCAAAGCCCCGTCGGCGTCGACGCCGAGAGCTTTTCCGCAGATAGGCTGGTCCGGCAGCTCCACGCGGACCCTTTCGCCTTTGAGCCTGAAATAACTTTCCCAGCGTTGGGCCGTAAAGGCAAATCCCTTTTCCGCAAGATCCCCATAGCACCGATCCAGGTTCTGAATCAATTGGCCGGCAAAAGCGGTGCGATCAACGGGTTTCCGGGTCAACATCCACAGCGACGTTGCCCGTTCCCGGATCCGCTCAGGCATCGATTCGAGGGGAAAGTTGAGATTGACCCCGATCCCGACAATCACGAACAGCACCCGGCTGCGATCGCAGCAGGACTCGGCAAGAATCCCCGCGAGCTTTTTCCTTTCGACCAAAATATCGTTCGGCCACTTGATTTCCGGCCGAAAGGAGGCAAAGGACTCAACGGTCTCGGCCAAGGCCACGGCCGACGCGAGCGTGATTTGCGGTGTATCGGCCGGCGCCAGGGTGGGCCGCAGGATCACCGACATGTAGAGATTCATATAGGGAGGTGAGACCCACTGGCGCCCCAGCCTGCCCTTCCCGTGCGTCTGGGTCTCCGCGATCACGATCTCGCCCTCCGCACCGCCCTCCTGAGCGCGCCGGTAGGCAAAAACGTTGGTGGAACCGGTCTCCGGCAGGTAGAAAATCCGTTTTCCGAACCGGCCCGCCGCCAAGCGCTTCCGCAGCGCGTCAGGCTGCAATGGACCGGAGGCTCCTGGCGCTCGATCATTCATTCCGTTCGTCAAGAGAGGTAATCTTCATATTGAAGTCGACTGCTGGAGCGGAGTGAGTCAGGGCTCCCACCGAAATAAAATCAACACCCGCTTCGGCCACCTCGCGAACCGTCGCTAGAGTGATCCCTCCGGAGGCCTCCACCCAGGCGCGTTTGTTGATGACTTTTACGGCCTGCGCCATTTCCTTGGTGGTCATGTTATCCAGCATGATCACGTCCGCTCCCGCCTCCAAAGCCTCCTCGACCTGTTTGAGGTTCGCGCACTCGACTTCGATCCTCGCCATGAAAGGGGACTGAACCCGGATATTCCTTACGGCTTTCGCAATCGAGCCCGAGGCCGCGATATGGTTATCCTTGACGATCGCTGCATCGTAGAGGCCAAGCCTGTGGTTCGTCGCGCCGCCCATGCGCACGGCGTATTTCTCCAGCGTACGCAGCCCGGGAGTGGTCTTGCGGGTGTCGATGATCTTACAGGGAAACCCTTTAACCGCATCGACGTAGGTGCGGGCTAGCGTAGCCGTTCCCGACAGGCGCTGAAGAAAATTGAGCGCGGTTCTCTCTCCCATGAGCAGAGCCCTCACCGGGCCCCGCGCTTCGGCCACGACGGTTCCCTTAGAAACCTGGTCTCCGTCGCGGCGCAGGCGCCGGACATTCACCGCGGGGTCGAGCAGAGAAAATATCTTATCCAGCACGATGAGGCCAGCGACCACGCAGTCCCGTTTGGCGCGGAACCGTCCCACGCCGCGGGCCTCGGAAGGAACCGTGCTGAGCGTTGTCAGGTCGCCAGCACCAATGTCCTCCTCTAAAGCATTCTTGAGCAGTTGCTCGATTTGCAGAGTGATCAGCACATCCATGCCCCCACCTCCCAAAGAGCTATCGGATTTCCTGAAGCCGCTCCAGGCCCCGGTTGAGCATCCGGATCTTCTCCTCAAACAGGTCGGCCTTCTCCCTCTCCCTCTGGACGACTTCTTCCTTGGCCTTGGTGAGGAAATCCCTGTTCCCGAGTTTTCTCCGGACACGCTCCAACTCTTCCTCCAGCTTGCCGACCTCTTGGGCCAGCCGTTTCTTTTCCTCTTTGAGGTCGATAAGGTCTCCCAGCGGCAGATAGATCTCCAGGGGTCCAACCACGGCCGTGGCAGCTCCTTTGGGTCTCTCCCCCTGCGTTAGATATTCCACCCCACCCACCCGCGCGAGGGCGCGCAGATAGGGTTCGTGCGTCCTGAGGAACTCCCTCTGCTCTTGCGGCGCAAAAAGGATCACTCTGGCCTCTCGGACCGGCGGCACGTTCAGCTCGGCGCGCAGGTTCCTGACCGCCCGGATGACTTCGATCAAAAAATTTATCCTGCTCTCGACCTCCGGCTGGATCAAGCTGGAATCCGGCTGCGGGTAGGGCTGAATCATAATGCTCTCGCGCCCTCCCCTCAACCCCTGCCAAATCTCCTCGGTCACAAACGGCATCAGGGGATGAAGTAGGAGCAGGATTTCCTTCAGGACGCAGAGCAGGATCCTCTGGGTATTTTCACGGTGGTCACCTGAAACTCCGCCCAGGGAAAGCTTGCTCATCTCGATGTACCAGTCACAAAACTCGTGCCAGGTAAACTGGTAAAGGAGGTGCGCGTAGTCATTGTACCGATAGGAGTCCAGCGCCTCTCGCGCCGCAACTACCGTCGAGGCCATGCGCGACAGGATCCAGCGATCCGCCAAGTTCATATCCTCCGGGCGCAAGGAGTCCCGGGGATTCTCTTCCGAGCGCACCCCCTCGCTTAAATTCATCAAGACGAAGCGGGCGGCGTTCCACAGCTTGTTGACGAAATTCTGATAGCCGCCGATGCGTTCTTCCGAAAGTTTAATATCCCGTCCCATCGCGGCCAGGGAGGCCAGGGTGAAGCGAAAGGCATCCGTGCCGTAGCGCCCCATGACTTCGAGGGGATCGATGACATTGCCCTTCGACTTGGACATTTTCTGGCCTTCCTGATCGCGCACCAGGGCATGGATATAAACATCCCGGAAAGGAACGTCTCCCATAAACTTGAGTCCCATCATGATCATGCGGGCAACCCAGAAAAACAAGATGTCAAAGCCCGTAACCAGTACCGAGGTCGGGTAGTAGGTTCGCAAGTCCTCTGTTTTGTCCGGCCATCCCAGCGTGGAAAAAGGCCACAGAGCCGACGAGAACCAGGTGTCGAGGACATCAGGATCCCGCAAAAAACTGCCGCCGCCGCATTGGGGACAGCGCTTCGGGCTTTCGCCCTGGACCAGCGGCTTGGCCTGGGGCAGGAACATGATCTCCCCAAGTCCGGTCGCCAGAACATGAGACTCGTTACAATGCTTACAGTACCACGCCGGGATTTGATGTCCCCACCAAATCTGTCTCGAAATACACCAATCCTTGATGTTTTCCATCCACGCAAAATAAGAATTCGTCCATCCCTCAGGAATAATTCTGATCTTGCCCTCCTTGACTGCCAGGATGGCCGGCTCGGCCAGCGGCTTGGCCTTGACGAACCACTGGGGCGTAAGGTAGGGCTCAACCACCGTCTGACAGCGATAGCAGCGGCCAAGCGCATGGCGATAAGGCTCGATTCTTTCTAGAAGGCCCTTTTCCCTAAGCTCTTCGACGATGACTTTTCTCGCTTCCCATCGATCCTTAGCCCGATAGCGGCTCAACCATTCCGGCTCGCCACCGGCTTCGTTCAGGAACGGTGAAGGATCGATGCGGGCCTCCGCGTCGAAGATGCAGACTTTGCTGAGGCCGTGCTTTTCGCCGATTTCGAAATCGTTAAAGTCATGTCCTGGGGTGATCTTCAAGGCGCCGGTACCAAATTCGCGGTCGACGAAGGGGTCTGGGATGATGGGAATTTCCCGTCCGACGATCGGCAGTCGGACTTTCTTCCCTAGGAAACGCTGGTAGCGCGGATCTTCCGGATGAACCGCCACGGCCGTATCCCCGAGCATGGTTTCGGGCCGAGTCGTCGCGACCACAACGCCCTGGGACGGATCCTCAAGCAGAGGGTAGCGGACATACCACAGGTGCCCTTCGGTCTCCTCGTGGACCACTTCGATATCGGCCAGGGCAGTCCTGCAGCGGGGGCACCAATTGATCAAGCGCTCCGCGCGGTATAGCAACCCGTCCCGCCAAAGGCGCACAAAAGCCTCGCGGACAGCCACAGACAGTCCCTCGTCCATTGTGAACCGCTCACGATTCCAGTCACAAGAAACTCCCAACGCTCTCAGCTGATGCAGGATGGTGTGCCCTGCCAGCTCCCGCCAAGCCCAGACCCGCTCGATAAATTTCTCCCTTCCCAGCACAGTCCGACTCAACCCCTGCTCGGCCAGCTGGCGCTCGACGACGTTCTGCGTCGCAATCCCGGCGTGATCGGTCCCCGGCACCCACAACACTTGATAGCCGTCCATCCTTTTATACCGACAGAGAACGTCCTGGAGGGTGTTGTTAAGGGCATGTCCCATGTGCAGCGAACCGGTGATGTTGGGCGGAGGGATCACCATCGAAAAATAGGAACGCGCCGGCCCCGCAGGCTGGAAATAGCCCTTCTCGACCCAGTACGGGTACCACCTCTCTTCGACATCCTTGTGAGAATATGCCCTGGCCAATTCCATCGGCTAGTTGGGTCTCCGCGGCGATTCTTTCTTCTGGCCGGAAGAAGCCGCCTCTTCGACCACATCGACGAGATCAATGAACTGAAAGCTTCCCTGTGGCGAAGCCCCCACGGTCGCTTTTTTTGCGGCGCCTTTCGAAAGCTCAGCTGCCGAGCCGGGCGCCGCAGCCGGTTTGGCTCCCTTCTTCGGTGAGCCGGAAGGCGAAAGGAGATCCGCCACAGCGGACAGGAAGGCTTCTCTTTGGATGGGCATTTTCACGATCAGCAGGTTTGCGCGCTGCGGCGCACGCTGGCTCTCGGCCTCTTCCAGCCACAACGTTGGAATCTTGGCGGATTGAATGGTCCGGACGACCTCCTGAGTCATTTGACCCAGATCACGCAAAGCTGCCGCGTCGAGAATGAGCAGCTCATAACCTTGCAGCAACCCAGCACTCTGCGACCCGAACCCTTCCTCAGCCTGCACTTCATGTTCCGGGAAAAGAGCGAGCGCAATCGCCTGTTGCACAATCCGTTGAGGCTCAACCAGAAGGATTCTACCCATGGTCGCTTCAGTCGCCTCCAACTCTTACCTTGACAATGCTCCCACCTCAAGTATGATAAGGCTCTCTCGGACAAACAACGTCTGGCGCGAAAGTGGCGGAACTTGGTAGACGCGCAGGATTCAGGATCCTGTGGGCTTGCGCCCGTGGGGGTTCGATTCCCCCCTTTCGCACCATTATTCATTTAACACAGCCGCCTAAATTTCTCTAACGAACGCTGGTGCTCTCTTCAAAGAGAGAAGCGGCCGGGCCGTTCTGTCAGGAATCCCAAAGTTTCGGCGTTCCCGATACGGCTGCGCCCGCTCTCACGCGCGGCGGTCGGGGAAGGCCACGAAGTTGGCGGGAGTTGCGGTCGGAGAGATCGTCAAGTAAATTTGCCCCATGCAAAAAGCTTGGTATTGGATCGTTGTTTTTGCCCTGACCTTAAGCGCCTGCTCTAAAGAATCCAACTCTCCGATCAAAACGGCCGGGGCAGGAGACCCCAATCGGGGGCGAGGAATCTATCTTGCCAATTGTGTTGCCTGTCACAGTAACGATCCTGGCAAGGACGGACCGCTTGGCCCCGCGATCCGGGGCGCTTCCAAGCAGCTGGTCGAAGCGAGGGTCCTTCACGCAAACTATCCGCCCGGCTATAAGCCGAAGCGCATGACCAAAGTTATGCCGGCCATGCCGTACCTCAAGAACGGGATCCCGGACCTCGCCGCCTTTCTCAACCAAGGCGATGCCGAGGGAGTTAGCTAAACCCCGGTTCCGTAGGATCGCGCACTCGGGGCCGACTGAAAGGCTCTACGGTTAAAGCCGGACGCACGAATCGTCTTAAAAGAAAATCAGGAAAAGTAAGTACAGAACAGCCGCCAGAATGAACCCCGCCCACAGCGTTCCCGAAACTGAATCCAGGGGCTTCTTGGTCGCACCTTGGGTCCCAACCAGCGCGTTCCATTCCACTGCGGCAGTGATCACCAACGTGATAATCCAAAACCAGGTCCGGGCCGCCCCGCTCGTCTGCCCTGCCAGCGAGGGGTAATGGCTCGCGGCCCCCATGTAAAAGAGCATCGGGATGGAGAATACGGTGTTGGTCCTGGAGGTTAAGCCGGCGCGCCTGGCAGATGCCGCCGCCTCGGGAAGCGCTTGTCCCCCTTTGGCGACCTGGGTGGCCGACGCGATCACCACTTGCTGCTTCGGCCAAATGACGAGCCAAACGTTAAGGAACATGAGCGTGCCGATCAGCCCGCCTACCGTGATGGCCGTGCCGTAGGAAGAAGTATAAAAAACGCCCCCTCCCATCTCGACCAGCCGGTGCAGATAAATTAAAATTCCCGTAAGAAAGGTGAACATGGCCCCCCAGCGAAACCACCAAAGGGCACGAGGCACGAGTTTTTGAATAGCACCGCTCCTTATGGCAGCATCGGTCTCAGCAAAGAAAGGTGTCTGAACAAAATTGAAATAATACAGAATCCCGACCCATGTCATGCCAGCTAGAAAATGAATCCAGCGTAAGAAGAATAAATACACTTCCATAGTTTGTCCCTCCTTCTTCCGGCCGCTCTTCGAGCGAAACCGCTTCGCCTGCGAATGCGCTCTTATATTAACGGATACTCTGCGTTGTCAAGCGAAAAACCTGTCACAGAGCCGATATCCCCTTCAACCCAAACCCTACTTCGGGGGGGCAAAACAGCTTGACCTAGCCTCTGATCTATGCCATTTTCCCCGGTAGCCTCAGCGAGGCGATGGAGCCGCTTCTGTTTCAACAGAGCAAAAAAAAACCAGCCTACCCCTCTTTTCTGACCGGCTTCGTCAGAAAGGGGGTTCCCTTCAGAGGGGCCATTGACCCATTCCGTTGCGTTGCCAAGGAGCTCGAATTAGTCGAACAAAACCTCCTGCGTTCCATCCGTTCCACTGAACACATCCTTACGGAGATCTCTGCCCACCTCATCTTGGGCGGGGGAAAACGGATTCGGCCAATGGTGACCTTACTTGCGTTCAAGGTCTTCGGGGGACAGAAAACCGCCGATATTGTGGATATCGCAACCGCGATCGAGCTTATCCATACGGCTACGTTGCTCCACGATGATATTCTGGACGGGGCGGAAATCCGCCGGGGCAAGGAGTCGGCCTACAAGAAGTTCGGACTCAAACCCACCCTGATCTCGGGAGATTTCCTTTTTATTAAAGCCTTCGAGTTCGCTGGAAAGTTCGACGCGACGGTTGTCCAGTGGACCGCCGATGCCTGCACCCATCTGACCGAAGGGGAAATCCTCCAGGGGTTCTTCAACCGCAACATGAACGTGACCCTCGAGGACTACCTTGAAATCGTCAAGCGCAAGACGGCTTCCCTGTTCCAAACCGGGGCCAAGATTGGAGCTTATCTGGCCGGCGCCAGTCCGGCCTTTGTGGAGGAAATTGCAGAGTATGGGTTGAATCTAGGGATCGCGTTTCAAATGATCGACGACGTCCTGGACGTGGTTGGGCACAAAGAACTATTGGGGAAACCCATCGGGATGGACCTAAGGGACGGCAACCCCTCTTTGCCGATCATCCTCGCCATCCGTGGAGGACAGAGGCAAGTGGCAGAGGCTTTCCAAAGCGATCATCTTACGAATGAGATGATTCAAGCGACCCTTAAAGCCATCGGGCAGGGCAGCGCGATTGATAAGACAAAAAACTATTCCCGAAGCTATGCAGAACTAGCCTCCAAACCCATTAAGAAGCTCCCGCCGTCGCTTTACCGAGATGGACTCAAAACGCTGGTTCAGCTTATTGTGGAAAGAAACTTCTAGCCCCGGTTTTTACGCTTTTCTAACGCTTTTAGCCCGCAGTGAATGACCAGCTTCCGGCCCGGCAGCCGGGCGAGAAATTTATCCAAGATTTATTCGATCGTATCGCGCGCCGCTACGATCTGCTCAATCGCATCATAAGTTTCCATCTGGACACCCGCTGGCGCACCAGAGCCATCAGGGCAGCCCTCAAACCGGAGGACAGGCTAGTCCTGGATCTCGGCACCGGCACGGGAGACCTTGCCCTCGCGGCCGCGAGAAGGATAAACAGAGAAGGAAAGATCATCGGCTTGGACATTTCTCTGGAAATGTTGCGGCTTGCTCGAACGAAAAGTCGCAAGGCAAAGTGCGAGAGCCATCCCGTCTTCGTTTTGGGAAGCGCGCTCGCGCCTCCGCTGAAAGATGGGCTCTTCGATGTCGTCATGACGGCCTTTGTGCTCAGGAATGTCCCCGATCTACCCCGCTTCTTCCTCGAAGCCTATAGGCTCTTAGGGCCGGGCGGCAGACTCGTCACCTTGGACATGTTCCCGCCCGCGGCTTCGAGTTTCTCGCTGCTTTACGCCTTCTACTTTTACCGTCTGGTGCCGTGGATCGGCGCAGGTATCGCGGGCGAGCGCGGCGCCTACAAGTATCTTTCTGATTCCGTCAAGGCCTTTGAGCCACCCGAAAGCGTCGCCCAACTGATCCGGCAATCGGGCTTCGCGAATGTCACATTTCAGCGCTTTCTTCGAGGCGCCGTCTGTCTTCACCGGGCGGAGAAACCGGCCTCAAGGCAGACGCAGGTTTGACCCGATGCACCCGTTCCCCTTGAGCTTTCTGCTTTTTTTATATCAGCTTGCGCTCGGAGGTCTTTTGGCCCTTGCGGCTACCCCTTTTCACGAACTGGAAAGGGGTTTCTATAAATCGACGGCAGGGGTTCTCTTCGTTGCGGCCTTTTTGAGTTTCCTGGGAAAGGCAAATCTCTACCTCACATCCAGATCCGAAGTGATAAAAGCAGGCGCGAGCGTCGACATCGTTTTCCATTTCCTCTTCCTGCTTCTTTTCGCCCTCTATCTGTTTTCTCTTTGGAAGGAGCGCGTTTACCTGCGCGCCAGGGCCTTTTCTTTTTCTCTCCTTTTTGGCCTGGCGGGGCTGGCCCTCAGCTCCCATGCGTTTCGGCAAACCCCATGGTGGTCGTTTGAGACCCTGCTCTACCCCGTAAGCTTCCTCCTCTCCGCTCTCCTCTTGGGTGGGGTAACCGTCGGAATGTTGATCGGGCATTGGTACCTGATTGACACCGGGCAAAGCATCGAACCCTTTGTCCGAATCTTTAAGTTCTTTGTTTTCTGTCTGATTGCGCAGACCGCTTATTTCTTAGCGCTGCCTTTATCGCTGGTCCTGGTTGGCAATGCGGAAACCCTCTCAGGCCTCGAGCGACTGTGGGGAGATCACTTTTTCCTGCTTTCCGCCCGCGTGATCATCGGCCAGGTAGCGCCGCTCGGTTTATCTTTTATGATATGGCGGACGCTGAAGATCCCGCATACCATGGCGGCCACGGGACTCTTTTATATTGCTTTGCTGGGGGTTTTTGTCGGGGAAATTTTGGGTAAGCAGATCCTCGCGTTAACCTTCCTACCCTTCTAGCAATGGCAGATTTCAAATCTCAAATTACAAATCTGAGATCTGAGATCTGCGATTTGAGATTCCTTGCAGAGCGAGTACTACGGGTAGGTTTTAATCTTTGTCACCCTGAGCCCTTTTGAGGTCCAGCCCAGGTCGTAGCCTACCTCTTGCCCTTCTTGAAGCTCGCTGGGACTCTTTACTTCGCCCAAAAGTTCCACGAACTGGAAGGAAAACGGCACTTCCCTGCCGCTTTCCGTTCGAACCAGGCCCATGTTGTTACTGGGGAAAAGCTTGCTGATGGACCCGTGATAGAAGAGGTCTTTTGACCGCTCGGCCTTGCTATCCTCTTCCGTCTGACTCATGACGGTTGGGATCGTTTGAGTCCCAGCGGATGTTTTTGGCGGGCTATGCGGCCCTGGAGCTCCATCAACCCATCTAACACCGCCTCTGGACGAG
>MGSI01000151.1 GCA_001798455.1 Deltaproteobacteria bacterium RIFCSPLOWO2_02_FULL_57_26
CGTCCCTGGGTTTAAGCCTTGCAGATCCTTGAGGATGAGTCGGACCTTGCCCATGATGATGCTTAAGGGATTGTTGATCTCATGGGCCAATCCAGCAAGCATCTCTCCAACAGAAGCTAGCTTTTCTGCATGAATAAGCTCGGCTTGCATTAGGCCACGTTCTTTATCTGACTTTTCTTGGCGCTTGAGGGCATCCCAGAAAAGCCATGAGCAAGAAGCAAACAAAAAGACCCCAAGCGTTACGGACAGGACCCAGACTGCTCTCCGCATTCTGTCAATTAGAGCAAAATGGTAGACTGGATGCCTGTAGATTTCTAGGACGCCATAAACCTCATTCGAGCCCAGACTTAGGAGAGGGACATAGATTTCTAAGAGCCTTCTTTCATTGTATCTATCTCTCTCGTATATGTGCTCATTCTTCACAAGCCCCATGGCAACTTGGACCTTCCCGCCCAGGGCCTTTTTAAGCTCACTATTGCCTTCAAAGTTTTTGCCGACGAGCCTCTCTTCATCCGACCATACCAGAGTCCCCATCCGGTCGTAGATCTTGACCCGAATAACATCAGGCATTGAAGTGAGCCGCTCAGCAAACTGTGCAAATACAACGCTACCTTTTTCTCCGACCGCCCGCGCAAAAATATCGGCGGAAAGATCAGTGTGGCTGAGCGCCCTGATGAGGCTAGCCGTGTCGTTCGCCTCTTCCTCCACAAGGCTCTTTCTCAGAAGATAGGAAATAGCGCTGCTAAGGATGACCACTGCGAGAATCGTGGCAAGAAATAGAATCAGCAGAAACTTGTGAAATATATTAGGCCTATCCATGACCAGGGCAAGACTGTCCCGCGAGGGAATATCGCCTCGCAAGGTGACGCACAGGAAATTGGCCAACACCGATCTTGGAGGTTCTAGAAATACGCAAAAACTGTGCCGCTATCGAATGGATCTTGCGACCTTTTTCCCAGAAAGGGCGATCAGTGCGTTTAGGTAGGATGCTTCTCTTTTATTGGAATGCTTAAGGTGAAATTCGTATTTTTAAGAAAAGAGCGCTGAGAAGACACGACCGGAACGACGCGGCCGTGGTCGAGCTCGATGATCCGATCAGCCTGTTGGCCAATGTGGGGATCGTGAGTTACCACGAGGAGGGTATGACCGGCGCGGTGAAGGTGATGAAAAATCTTCATGATCGTCTCTTCGTTTGTGGCGTCGAGATTGCCCGTGGGTTCGTCCGCCAAAACGATCTTGGGTTGGTTGATAAAGGCTCGGGCAATGCAGACGCGCTGTTGTTCCCCGCCTGAAAGCTCCGAGGGGAGAGAATCCAGTCTTTCCCCAAGCCCGACCCGGCGCAAGGCTTCTTCGGCCTCTCCCTTATCCGGCATGCTGTGAAAGTACTGAGCCAACATGACGTTCTCTACAGCCGTGAGATAAGGGATGAGGTAAAAATGCTGAAAGATAAGCCCCACCTTTTCTCTGCGGAATCTGACCCTCTCCTCCTCTGTATAAGTGACAATGTCGACCCCATCGACCCAAAGAGCGCCGGACGTGGGAAGATCCAGGGCGGCGATCATGTTCAGGAGCGTGCTTTTGCCGGAACCTGAGGCGCCCATCACGGCAACCCATTCTCCGGGACAGATCTCTAAGCTGACTCGGTCCAGAGCACAAACCTTCCCATTGTAGTTCTTGCTCAGTTCATGCGACAAAATGAGTGGCTCCATTCTCCCTCACTCCCCTCTCAGGACGACCGCCGGGGCGAGTCTGGCGATACGCTTTGCAACCCAAAGGCTGGAAAAGAGCGAAACCCCCAGCCCGATGCCGAGCCCTGTTGGAAGGCTCATGAGGCTAGGATAAACGAGCGAACCAAACACGCTAAGGCCGATCATCTCTGTAAATAAAACACCCAGGGCCGACCCGAGTATTCCGCCGAACACACCGATGCCGGCTGCCTCGCAGGCGAAAATCCAGGCCACCTCTCTTGCACCCGCTCCCAGCGCCCGCATGAGCGCCAATTCAACCTTTCGTTCCAGCGCCTCTTTGGTCATGGTAGAAAACACGCTCAGGCCTGAGGCGAGAAGGACAAAAAGGGCAACCAGCCCCAGGAAAATCTCCAAGCGAGTCAGCAGCTTCTCCTCGGCCTCGGCCACCTGCAACAAGGTTCGTACCCCGGCCTCTGGCCATAGCTTGCGCAATGCCGCGACGGTCTCATCCAGCCTCGTGGTGGCCGAGCTGCTGACGTAAACGGAGGTCAACAACCCCGGATGCCCGGTCAGCTGCTGGGCGCTTTCCAGAGAGACGAAAACCTGATGCTCCTCTGATCCACCGGTGCGCAACACCCCCGCCACGGAGAAGGTGAGTCGGGAACTCTTGTAAACCGCCGAAAGAGGGTCTCCCAAACGAAGGCCCAGCTTGGCGGCAACGTTCAGCCCCACAAGGGCTTCGCCTTTTTCCCTGGGCCACCTTCCCTCCACCTGCCACCACGGGTGCACCGCCTTGGCGGCGGTAAAAAGAGTCCCTCCCAAAACGATATCTCTACCCCGGATTTTCACCACACTGTAAAGAAACGGAACGTATCCCCTGAGCCGATCTTTCACCCTGCTATCCTCAAGATTATGGAGTTGCGTCTCGTTGAGGAATGGCCCCGTCCCGCTCTGCGGCACTAGTAGAAGATTGGCCCCGTAGTTCCTTAACTCCCCTGCGAGCCTCCCCATGATTCCCAGTCGCAGATTAACCGCAGCCACGACCAGAGTGGCGCCCAAGGCAACCGCGCACACAGAGCCTGCGATGGGTCCTTTACGGTAGCGAAGCGATGCCAACAGGATCTGCCACGTCATCTCCCTCATCTCAGCTTCCCCTCATGGCCCTGATGGGCTCCAGCCGCGTCGCCTCCCTCATAGGCAAAAACGAACCCACCACGGCCAGGCCTACCGCCAGAATTAAAGTCGTGAAAAGGATGACTCCTTGGAGCGAAAGTGGAAGCGAGAAACTCGCGAGCGAGAAAGTTCGGGCAGCAAGCAGACGCGCGAAGGCCAGCCCGCCGAAGTAGCCAAGCACGCCACCGAAAAAGCCGCTTATCCCTCCCTCTAGAAGGAAAAAGAGACTGATCTGTTTCCCATCGGCTCCCAAGGCCTTCATCAAGCCGATCTCCTGGCGCCTCTCGAAGATCGCCGTCATCATGGCGGCCATAACGCCGAGGGAAGCTGCGAGCAGGGCTAAAGCAACCGTCAACATAAAGGTGAGCCTCATCTTGCCGATAAACGCCCCCTCCGCCTCGCTCACCTGGCGGATAGCCTTGGCGCTGGAGTCGGGAATCGCTTCCTCAAACTGATGGATGATAGAGTTAAGAAAGGGCGAACAATACCAGGTTTCGTACTCCTCCGGGGAAAGGCGCGCTGGGCCGATCCGGCTGGCCCTTATGGCAAGGCTATTGTCCGGCGTCACCAGAGCACTCACCTGAATTTTATCCACTTTTCCTGGAAGGCCGAAGAGATCTTGGGCCTTCTTGAGATGGACAAAGACTTGCTCTTCTTCCACTCCGCCGGTCTGGACAAGACCACGAATGGGGAAAAGAACAGTCCTACCCTGGTACGTTATCCGGACAACTCCCCCCCGGCCAACCCCGATTCTTTGCGCCAGTTGGCTCCCAAGGAGCACACCCTGTCCGTCCTCTCCGACCCAACCCCCCTCAACCCGCCACCAGCGAGCGAGGCTTTTCAAGCCAGTGCGAAATTTCCCTGAATCGGGCTCGACCTCTCTCTGAATTCCGCTGGCGAAAGTAAAAAGCCCCTTGCCCGCCGGAATGGCGATCTCTTCTTCGAACCAGGTTCCTACCAAAAGGGCCCGATTTCCCTCGATCTCGACGAGGCGAGACAAAAAGGGAGCGAAGGCCACGATGTTATGTCTCCAGAAAATGGTCTTTAGCTTCACCAGATCGGCCTCCTCTAAATGGGCCGACTCCTCGGGCGCGACGTATTTCAAACCGCCGATCTCTACCTCCAGCGGGTCGCTCCTGGGCACCAAAAGAATATTGGCGCCAAAAGATCTGAGCTCTTTGGCGACTTGCTCGGTTAGGTGAAAGGCCAGGTTAAGAAAAGCGGATACCAGAGCAGCCGCGCTCGCCACCGAGAGAACAATCAGGGCGGTGCTTGTTTTTTGTTTCCACAATGACTTTGCCAGCAAACGCGTAAGCATCTGCTTGATCATTTCCCCGCGCGGTCAAAGCGGGCCCGCCCTTCGGCCAGGGCTTGGCGATCGATGACAAGATGACCGTTTATCCTCATGGCCTTCAAAGGCAGGGGATTACATCCTCCGGGAGTTCCAATCGTCGCAAACGCGATCGGGGCGCCGCAGTTACGACAAACCAACTGTTCCCCCTCGAGAACGTAACCTTTCAAGGGACAGATATTGCAGGCATCGAAGGCCCCCGCGATTTTCCCCTCGCGGCTGCGGACGATGAAGAAGCGAACATCGACACCGGCCAGGTTCACCACGTATTTCTGCATCGCGTGTTCGTGAATCGCTTCCAAAGGGAGGCGAATTTCGTCTCCGAACGCCAAGCGAACCGGTGTTGGGTCGTAGCCCCGCGTCGCTGAGGCTACGAGAGAGAGTCCCAGAAGAGAGCTAATCCCCAGGGCGACTCCCGCGGCGACGGTAGTCGAGCGTTTTACGCTGCGCACCTCCGCTTTCTTTTTCCTCTGATCGGGTAAGGACAGAGAGCCGTCTAACTGGGGGCGCAAACCCCACGCGTCCCGGAGCATGATCAGTGCCGGAAGAAGGATCAGGCCTATCAGGATGAGGATTGAGGTCCTCTCCTGGGTGAGAAACCCGACAAGGACCAGAAGCGACTCGTTGGAAGGGATCAAGCCGGCCTCAAAGAACTCGTGAAGGCCATTGGCTACAAGCTTGATGACCAGTAGAGTAAGCACGAAGCTGGTGGCCGTGAAGAAGCGCTTCAGGTTAATCCTCACGCTTCCTTTGACCAGGAGCCATCCAAAGAGAAAGGCTAGGAGAAGGCCAACCCCTCCCCCCAACAAATTAAACATGGGATTCGCCCCAATGGTCGCTGAAAGAGCGAAGAGGAAAAGGACGGCCTCAACCCCTTCCCTAAAAACCATGAGAAAGCTGAAAAGAAAAAGACCCGCGCCCGCTCTGCCAGAGGTCACAGCCTGTAACCGGGTCTCCATCCGCTGTTTTAGAGTCTTACCCGCCTTCCACATCCAGATCAGTAGGGAACTGACAAAAAGGGCGGCCACCAACATAAGGGATCCCTCAAGCAGCTCGTTCTCCGGATCCCAACCGAATTTTTGAACCAGCAGTGCGGCAAAGAGGCTCGCCAGGAGGGCCGCCCAGAGGCCTCGAAAGACATAACGGCTTAACTCAACCCTCCCAGTTTTCCTGAGGTAGGCAAGAACGACTCCCACCACTAAAGCCACCTCGACCCCTTCACGGAGGGTGACCACCATAGCCTCGACCATTTTCAGCAGGACATCCATTTCCCTCACACCCTAGAATCGGCAAACGGGCACACGAGAGCCCCTGCCTTCTAGGAGTGCAAAAGGCATACCAAGGTTAGATCCTACAAAAATCCTTTATTTTATTAGTCGAACTTCCGAAATATGGGAATACAAACAAAACTTCTTCCAAAAATAGGAAGACACTGGGGCAAAACCCGGCATGCTTTCCTCATATTCCGTGGCGCATCCCCATCGGTTGGTTCAGGAGATAGAGATTGATCAGGGTGGCAATAAGGGAAAGGACAATGAATGGGACCAATGCCTTTCCGGTTGCTTCTCCCCGGTCAAAAAGAGGCCGAGCCAGGCGGTAGCCTACTGCGATGGAAAAGATCATGCCCGCTAATATGAGCAGCATCTGGAGCCAATAGACAACTTCTGAGGAAACCAGGGGAACAACCCGCCAATCCGCGTTGCCGGCATCGAATGGAGTGTAAAGGATAATCGCTCGGCGCAATGCGGGGACGGCTCCCGGCCCTTCACTCAGAAGATGGGATAAGTTGTGCGCCAGGTGCATCGCCAACCCGACAGGAATAAACATATAGCCGAGTGTAACAAAGACCCGCTTCACGCCTTTTCCATTCTCGCCGGCCATCCGATCAGCAAGCCAGGCCGCGAGAATCACGATCAGGGGGAAGATAAGCAGCGAGCCCAGAAAAAACAGCGCCGATTCCGTGAGGCTCAGATAGGTCGCTGGCTTCATCAGGATTCGCACAGAGACAGGAATGAGCCGTGAAAGCGTGGAGATCCACTGGCTCCAACTCGCAAGCATCTGAGCCGTCACCAAGGTAGTGAGCCCTACCAGGACCACGGCCAGATAGGATTCATCGAGCCAGTGTTTGCTCGCAGCCCAGAGGTCCTTTCCCAAGGGGCGGAATCGCAAGGCCAGGTTGCTGCTCGGGCAGCTCTTCACGCACTCGAAGCAGAAGTTGCAATAGGTATTTCGCTCCATGGTCATGGGAAACTCAAACATCGGGCAGCCCTCTCCCTTTTCATTTCCTCGATAGCAATCCTGACGGCAGTCCTTGAGGCAACGGCTGCGGTCCCCCATCCGCAGTTCCACCGGGGAAACCATCGAGTAAAGTCCCTGGAGACCGGTGATGGGACAGAGATAGCGACAAAAGCTCCGCCGCTGAAATAAGATGCCCGTGCCAACGGCAACGATGGCCAATAAAAGGATTAGCCAGGCTGTCATCTGTGGCGACCTGATGATGCCCAACTGCTCGTCAGCCCAGGTAAGCAGGACGAAGAAAAGCGTCGCCAGCCAAAGGTTGCGCAGGAACTTGGGAAACATTCTGCCGGGCTTAAACAACCTGGCTGACCATTCGTTGAGGGTGCCGAAAGGACACATGACGCACCACAGACGGCCCACTAAAATGAAGGTAAAAATGATTGCCGGCCACCAGATAACCCACGTCAGCTTGGTCGCCAGATTCTTTGCCCCATCCTGAACGTCGAACAGGCCCAGGAGCGTTATGAGCAACGTGAGAACCAGCAGGGGGATCTGCAGCGCCGGTTGGAAACCCTTCCAGCGGACGAACCGATCGAGCCACGAAACATCGAGAAGGTTCAGCGGCATGCTGAGGTCCAGCGGGGAGTGCGAGCGAACCGCGACCCAGTAAATCCCCACCCCACCGATGGCCAGAGCCGTAAGCAAAAGAAAGACGAGTTGGGGAGTCAAGCCCGAGGCAGGAGCCACGTTCAGGTAAAACTCAAACAGTGCGGGGGGATGAAAGCTCCTCCCATCCACCTCGGCCAGCGCGACCCGCACCCGATGGGGACCCCGTTGGTCCAGTTGGCGTACGAGGGTATAACTGCCCGCCCAGACCATCTCCGGAGCGGGATAAAGGGACGAGGAATCCGTCCCGTCCGCGGCGTGAGTCAAAGGATTGTGTTGGGGACCGGAATGATCGAGCAGTCGGACAGGAGAGACCCCGATCAAGACCTTCCCGTTGCGCACCGGCTCGAGCGAACCGCTGCGCAGGATCTTGATAATGATTTTGCTCTCTTCGCCTACGCGCGGCGGACGAGGAGAAGTGAGAAGCTCGACCTGAAAACCGTCAAAGGCAACCAGACTGATACCGCCTTCGGGGGGGGCCGCATCGCCGTGATCGCCGTGGGCAAAAAGGGGTTCCGCCCTCGAAAGCCAAAGCAGGATTAGCCAAAAGAGAATTCGGGCACCATAACCTCGCGCCATTCGTCTCCCAGTCTCGCCCCTCACATGCGGCTGTACTTCGCGTCGATCCGTTGGCGAATCTCTTTAACACTGTAGCCTTGCTTTACCATGTCGGACGCATCCAGCGCCTCGTTCTGGCAGTAATCAATTCAGGTGGCGCCGTGGCTGTCCGTGAAGCACGAGAGCAGGCTCGAATGGCCCATGTGCTTGTCGCATTCACAGTAGCAGTAGATCTGGTCCAGGACCTCGGGGATCTCACTTGCTACCTGATAGGCCCGCGCCGTCTTCCCGACAAACAGCGCCGGCGAAAGCGGGGTTTTCGTCTCCCGCCGAACGTAATCGCCCGGCATCAGGATCTCGCCCTCGGCCAACCGCTCCGGGCTCCTCGCGCCAATCCAATTCCAGGCCAGCACAGCCAGGATCAAGCCGATAACCAGACCCGGGACCAGAAACCGTTTTCGCTTCCGGCGGTTCTTGTGAATTTCGTTACGCCCTTTCTTTTTTCCCACGATCAAACCCTTCCCTTTCCTGGATTGGCACCTCTGCGCTCCAGCGGCACAAACTTCCGTTGCGCCTCCCCGAGGTAAACCTGGCGCGGTCTGGCGATCTTTTGCTCCGAGTCGGAAAGCATCTCCTCCCACTGGGCGATCCAGCCGGAGGTCCGTGGAATCGCGAACAGAACCGGGAACATCTCCACCGGAAAGCCCATCGCCTGGTAGATGATCCCGGAATAAAAATCGACATTGGGGTAGAGCTTACGCTGGATGAAATATTCATCCTCGAGGGCGATCCGCTCGAGCTCCACCGCGATATCGAGCAACGGGTTCCTGCCTGTGACCTCGAACACCTCTTCCGCCACCCGCTTGATGATCTTGGCCCTGGGATCATAGTTCTTATAAACCCTGTGACCGAAACCCATGAGCCGACCCTCGCCGGCCTTGACCCTCTTGACGAATCCAGGAACTTGATCTTTCGCGCCGATCTCAGCCAGCATTTTCAGCACCGCTTCGTTCGCCCCACCGTGCAGAGGCCCGTAAAGGGCCGCGGCCGCGGCGGCCACCGCGGAATAAGGGTCGACGTGAGAGCTGCCGACGCTGCGCATCGCGTTGGTGCTGCAGTTCTGCTCGTGATCGGCGTGAAGGATAAAAAGCACATCCAGGGCGCGCGCGAGGGTCGGGTTGGGTTGGTATTTTACTTCGCTCATCTTGAAGAGCATGTTGAGGAAATTTTCCGTATAGCTCAGGGCGTTGTCCGGGTAGGAGTACGGCATCCCTCGACTGTGGCGATAGGCAAACGCCGCCAGGGTAGGCATTTTGGCGATCAGACGATGGGTCTGCTTTTTTCGCGATTCCGGATCGAAGATGTTTTTGGCGTCGACATAGAAAGTTGAAAGGGCGGCTACCGTGCTGACCAGGATGCCCATGGGATGAGCATCGTAGTGGAATCCATCCATGAATGTTTTGATGTTTTCATGGATGAAGGTGTGATACGTGACGTTATGGATCCACGCTTTAAGCTCGTCGGAGGTCGGGAGTTCTCCATAGAGAACCAGGTAGGCAGTTTCCAGATAGCTACTCCCTTCGGCGAGTTCCTCAATGGGATACCCCCGATAACGCAAGATCCCCTTATCCCCGTCGATATAGGTGATCCGGCTGTGACACGAGGCGGTGTTCATGAAGGCGGGATCGTAGGTCATAAGGCCGAAATCGTCCTCGGAGACCTTGATCCGGCGGAGATCCAAAGCCCGGATCGTGTCATGTTCGATTGCGATTTCGTAACTTTTTCCCGTGCGGTTGTCCGTTATGGCAAGAGTATTCGTTCCCATGGCACGACTCCTATGTCCGAAAACCGCTTACCCGGCGGCGGAGAGATCCCTCCACCGTGGCCGATATTTCACGCATAAGGTGCCTGGCTCCCTTCCCGCTGAGTTACCTCTTGTGTCCGCCTACAAAGGTACCCATCGATCGCCTCGGCCGCATCTCTCCCGTCCTTAAGAGCAGTCACCAAAAGGTCGGGCCCACGAACCGTATCTCCTCCGGCGAACACACCGGGCCATGAGGTCATTTTGTTTCCGTCTGTTTCGTAGCACCCGTCCTTCCTGACCTTGAGCTTCCCGCCGGCATCTTCAAGCGGGTTGCCATCGAACCCAAAGGCCAGAATGGCGAAATCCGTCTCGATCTCGAAGTTGCTCCCATCGACGGGGATCGGACTTCGACGCCCGCTCGCGTCGGGCTCGCCCAATTCCATCCTGATGCATTCGACCTTTCTCAAACATCCCGCCTCGTCGCCGATAAACTTCACCGGGGCTGTGTAAAAGGAGAACTCCACTCCCTCTTCCTTCGCCCGCTTCACCTCCTGTCGGCTTCCAGGCATATTTTCCTCGTCGCGGCGATAGACGCACACGACCCGCGCCGCCCCGAGCCTAACCGAACTGCGCAAACAATCCATGGCTGTATCGCCGCCGCCAAACACCGTGACGAGCTTGCCGTCGAGGTCGTCTCTCGCCCATTGTCCCTCGGGAAGTCGATCCGGCCCAAGATTGTTCCGCACCAGGAAGGGGAGCGCAACGTGGACTCCCTGGAGATCCATTCCGGCGATCTTGGGATTTTTCGGTTTCTGAGCCCCAATACCCACGAACACGGCTTCGTAGCCCTGGCCGAAGAGATCCTCGAGAGCAAGTCCGGACCCGAGCGTCGTATTGCAGCGAAACTCTATTCCCAAGCGCTTCAGGTATTCGACCCGACGCTCCACCACCACCTTCTCCAGCTTGAATCCCGGGATGCCGTAGACCAAAAGACCACCGGGGTGTGGCATGGCCTCAAAAACAGTCACTCCATAGCCGCGCTTGACCAGTTCCTCGGCGCAGGCCAAACCAGCCGGGCCCGCCCCCACCACCGCCACGCGCTTATCTTTGCGCCACGCCATCTTGGGCCCAGGAATTCTCCCGAGCTTCTCGAAGGCATATTCATTGATGAAGCGCTCGACGGCACCAATCGCCACTGGCTTATTTTTGACCCCGATGATGCATTCGGACTCACACAGCCGGTCCTGGGGACAGATTCGACCGCAGATCTCCGGCATGTTGCTCGTCAAACGAGAGATAGCTGCTGCCTGGAGAAATTTACCGTCCGCGGCCAAGACGAGCCAGTCTCTGATGCGATTGTGGAGGGGGCAGGCCTCTTCGCAGGGAGCAGGATCTTTGCACTCGACACAACGCTGCGCCTCCCGCATCCCGGACTCAGGATCATATCCACGATAGACTTCGCGAAAATCTCTCTTCCGCTCCTCCGGCGAACGGATGGGAGGATCGATTCTGGGGAGCTTGGGTCTCTGCTTTTTATCCGGCTTTTCCATGGTCATCACAGACCCGGACCGCGAATTTCCCTCAACGATCCCCAACATCTTCGCCTCTTCCGAGTTCGAGCCTCGTGCTTCATCTTGGAGAGATTACCGACCGGCCGACCTCGTCGCACGAACAACATGGAGCAATCCTTATGCCAGACTCTCGATTATGACCTAAGCTTATGGTTTTACTCCAAAAGCTGATGGTCAGGGTCAACCGAGGAAGAATTCCGGTAAGGAAATCAGCACCTTTTATTCTCCGGGGCGCCCATAGAGATCACCTAACAGGCAATAAGACCACGGCTCGAAAAAAGGTCCCTTCTCTCCGAAATTTAGGAAAATCACCCAATGTAAATTGCACGACTGGGAATTGAGCGGCGGGAAATGAGCAAACCTGAGGAAGAAACCGTTGCCGGTAACTTATGGCCCCGCTTTTGCTTTAGCATCCTTGGCTAGGCACCGTGGACATCGAGACACTAAAGATTTTCTGCGACATCATCAAACATAAAAGTTTTACCCTCGCAGCCGCCGCCAATTCTCTTACCCAGTCAGCAGTCAGCCAAAGGATAAAGGTCCTGGAGAAGAAACTTGGCATGGCTCTCATCGAGAGACACGGAACCCATCTAAAGCTTACCAAGGCCGGCGAGGTCCTCTACAAAGGGGCCGAGCGGATTTTGGCTGGGGCCCGAGAGCTGGAAGAACACATGAAGGAGATTAGCGGCAGAACGGGCGGATCCGTAAGAGTGGCCACTATCTATAGCGTCGGTCTCTACGAACTGGATCCTTTCGTGAAGCGTTTCCTCCAAAGCTATCCCGAGATAGAGGTTCACATCGAGTATAGCCGGGCCGATAAAATCTACGGCGACCTGATCAGCGGCTCCATCGATCTGGGGATCGTTGCCTACCCTCCCAACAAGCCGCAGCTCCGGTCGATCCCGATTAGCGACGACGAACTCGTGCTGATTTGCGCCTTAAACCACCCATTGGCCCAATACGACTCCATCAGCATGAAGGAACTCGACGGACAGCCCTTTGTGGCTTTTGAGAAGGATATGCCTACTCGCAGGGCTCTCGACGAAATCCTCCACGCCCATGGGGTGACCGTCAGCCCCAAAGTCGAATTTGACAACATCGACCTGATCAAGCGCGCCGTCGAGATCGGGATGGGGATTTCCATGGTGCCTTCGACGACCGTAAAGTCAGAGATCGAGGCCGGGCTACTGAAGTCGCTTTCGTTCACCGAAGGGCCCTTTATCCGTCCCATTGCGGTCCTCTACCGCCGCAGCCGATCGCTCCCGCCCGCCGTGAAAAAGTTCATCTCCGTGTTGACGGAAAACCAGGTTTAAGTTTCTCCCCACGACCGTTCGAGGATCTCGCCCGGGACTACCAGATTCCACCCCGAAACCAGGCGGCCCGGCTTGCGGGCGCCTCTGTCCAGATAGTGAGGTTCAACTGGCGAGCAGACGACGAAACGGCTCGAAAGGCAAGCCCCAGGGCTATTTCTCCGTCCCGGATTCTCCCCCATCCCTATGGCACGCGGTTCGACCGTGCCTTCGTCTTGAGAGGAGGCCATCTAAGGCAATGTAGCATGTAGATTGTTTGCTGGATCGTTAACGCTTAATGAGGCACTCAACCCTCTAAGATTCGCCTCAAAAACTGCAAGGTTTATGGCCCCAGGAAGCGCAAGAGACTCGAAAAGGAACCCGTCAACACAACCACTGGCTGCAGCACATTCACCGAGTTCTTGGGTTGGAGTTGGAGATGCTCCTGGTCCCGAACTCCTAAAGTTCGCCGAAAGTTCGTTCTTAGTCAGTTGTAATATCGCCAGTGTATTCCAGTCGTGCAAGTCGACGACTGCCCGTAGGTCAACTTGGACTGGTACAATGGCAACGGAACGCTGAGGAAATCCAAAAGCCTGGACCTCGTGGAGGGCCGTCGTAATTTGTCCTGCAAAATATAGAACTCGTGCACCGCCTGCGACATTGAATCTATTGGCATTTATGGGACGTTGTTTACCTAAAGGGTCGTTGACATGTTTTGCAAGCATTGCGCGATAAAACGTATCTCGCTTCGGACGCGAAACAACTTTCCGGATTGCGGCATCGAGTTGTGCTCCACTAAGCAACTTGGTTTCCCGCTGCCTTGGCTATACCGAGAAACCTGACTCGATTTCTTCTAGAAGCGAATCAACGGCCCTCAGATCATGGTGTAAGATTTTTTCTTTTGGCGATTTACCCTCGAAGACATGGATAGGTGTCCGCAACCAGGCGCGCGTAATCCGGAGGTCATTATCCATTAGTTTGAGAAGATGAAAGATCACTGCAGCCAGTTCACTAAGAGGCTGCTGGTAATTTAAGGAGGCGCTAAAACGAGAAACCGTTGATGGGTCTTTGTCCAAATACTGGGCAATTTCTTGTTGAGTCCAGTCTAAAACCCCTGCCAGCTTCATGGCGTCATAACGTCCTTCGTCGTCAATTGTCGCTGTGAGTATTTCTGAATAGAGAGGCCGTTTCATGTTCGTTTCCATGGCACCCTCCTTTGCTAATCTGAGAGTATCCTTTTTGCATGATAAAAGCAAGTAAAAT
>MGSI01000152.1 GCA_001798455.1 Deltaproteobacteria bacterium RIFCSPLOWO2_02_FULL_57_26
CATTGCGCAATAGATTAATCCCGGCGCAGCAGGAGCCCAAGCACCAGGCCGATTCCGGCTGCAACCCCTACCGCGTTCCAGGGATTTTGCCGCACATAGTCGTCCGCAGTTTTAGCCATCTCTTTGGTTTTGTCCACGAAGGCGGTCTCTGCTTCCGAAAATGTCTTTTTCCCTTCTTCTAGACTCTGCTCGATGCGCTTACGCGCCGCAGCTACCCTTTCGCCGGCTTGATTTGCCGTCGCTTTCAATAGTTCCTCGGCGTCGCCGGCCAAAATCTTAAAGTCTGATATGAGTTTGTCTTTTGTCACCTCTTCGCTCATAAAACCTCCTTCCTTCAAGTATAATATGCTCAGCCCTTCGACGATTCAAGCACGTAGCAAAGATAGGCGGCCTTGGATGGACTAACCAGCCTGTTTTGCCGATGAGTTCGCTTCCGAGGCCGCCTCGTTCAGGAGACTGCGGCGGGGCACAGCCTTCACTCTATTGGGCGGGCGCCCCTCGAGCCTCCCGCAGGGCTTGCACGATGGTCTCCGCTTCGAGAGCGAGCTCTATGGTCCCGAGCAGCTCCTCGTATTTTTCAGCGTCGATGACGGCTTTCATTGCCGGCTCGAAAATGTGGTAAGTATCGAGCCCCAGCTCGACGCCCGCCAGCGGCCCTGAATAGGTGGGATCGCCGCGAGTGACCGTCTCGAACTGAATGAGAGAGCTATCCACGTTCGGCGCTCCCAGGACCACCATCAGGTTGGCTCTCCCGAGACTTTCGGCAAGTTCTTTGATTCGACCTTGAACCTCAAGGTCCATAGCGCCTGCCGCCGTTCAGACAAAACACTGAGTTGTGGAATAAACGACTTCAGCGCCCAGACTTTCCAATGCTTGCTCGATGGTCTGGGCCGGAACGCCGTCCCTCTCCCCGAGAACGATGAGTTTCTTCCCCTCCAGACCCAAAGGATTCATACCTGCCATAGAGATCCTCCTGTGATGTGCCTTCTTCGTTTAGGGATGCCGCTCGAGTAAGACCGACATCCCGTCGCTCAATTGCGTCAGCTGACCGAGAAACAAGCTCGCGCGGGCGAAGAGAAAGCAGTTTCTCAGCTCCCCTTTCGTCAAAGCTTGCAGGGCGTGGGGCACGTAAGCCAGGGCCGATGCGATATGCCCCTGGGTCGGCGCGTAGCCGGGAACCCCCTTGCGCTTCATGAAGTCCGGCATTTCCGAGCGCTCCATCTTGCCGCTGGAAACCAGCACAGCAGCGAGCATCTTATAGTTGCGCTCTGGAATGTCCCCGCCGTTGGCCGGAATCGTGATCTCGGGATTGTGAAGCTCGGTGACAAATCTATCCACTGAGGAAACCTTCAGTTCGAGCCGGTTCATGGGCTCTACGATGATGGCCTTGAGTTGTTTATCCAGAGCCGCACCCGACCGAACCGGATGCCGCCCCACGCTGGCGAGATTGATGACCGGACTCGCGCCATCATCCGGACCGATCCACACGGCGACCGCCGCCAGGACATCCTCCAAAACCGGTATGCCCTTATCCAGATGGTAGAGAAATTTCATCCCCAGCTTGGGAAGGGAGGCGCCGCCCACGACGACCACGTTCTCAAAGACGCCACTCTGCACCAAAGCGGCGCCCGTCACCAGCGCCGGGATAGGGGCGGCGCAGAAGTTCTTGATATCCATGCCCGAGGCCGACCCGAAGCCGGCAAACTCGGCTGCCGCCTTTGCCAGATTGCCTCCCCCGCGCTGGTAGCGGTCTCCCACCGCTTCCTCCGAACAGCTTAAGACAAAATCGATATTCGGCTCGGATACGTCACGCTGGCCCAGGAGGAGTTCCCGCATCGCCAATGCCGCCGAGACCTTTGCGCACAGGTTTTCCAGCAGAACGTGCGCATGAAGGGAGGCATCTTCGTGGTGCGCGTGCCTGATCCATCCGATCGGTTCGGCATCGCCCCCCGCGAAGAGAGGTATCCCCTCTCCTTTTTCTATCTCGGCTTTGAGCCGCTCGCGAGTCACAAGCGCAGGAGTCGTCCTGGCGAACGGCTCGCACAAAGGGGAATCCCGCAAAAGCGGACTCGCATCTTGCCAGAAACCCTCGAGGAGGGAAACATGCTTGAACACATCCGCCAGCGCCAATAGCGCGATGAACTTCTTTTCCTCGACAAATTCGCCCATAGCGAGACGATCGTTCGAGATGGGAGCCGCGCGTCCATACCACGGCCTTTCGGTCTCGTAGAGACTCGCCAGCGAAGCCTTTCCCAGAAAGACACGGTTCGGCAGATAGGACTCGGCCTGTTGCTCGGGTTGAAGACTTCTCTTCAGCTCGTCCAGCCTGGAAGGATGCGCATTAATCTCCCGCCATGGCTTGGAGCCGTAGCGGACAAGGCCGGGAGTATGAATTAGAACGCTGCGGGCGCCTTTAATGACGGGGATGAGATTTGCCATATCCGGAGCTTGGGAGGGCCATCCAGGCTATTATCGCTTTAATAGGCCTTACAAGTCCAGGGCTGCCGGCCCCAGTTGTCGACCCCTCCGATGAGCATGTCGTGCGCGTCAAAGGTCAATGGGCCGTTCGCCGGTGTCAGGGGCGCTCCGGGATAACTGAGCACTCGGATCTGCTCGTAGGGACCGATGACGCTCTGCGGCGCCGGCAGCTCCACCCAACGATCGCGGCTCCCCGTGCTGACCACCGCCTGCGCCTCCGGCACATAATAGAGCAACGGCGAGTCGATCCCGTCTTTGCCTCCATATTCGTAGGTCACGAGCACCGTTTTGATCCCGCGCCGCTCGCAGGCCCGCACCGTGAGCATGACATCCACGAAGGCATTCCCGGAACCCAACCACGTCACCACCGCGCCGTCGGCCCCGAGGGCTTGGGCCAGTTGCGCCGCGCCGTGCGCCGCAACCTCCTTCCCATGGAAGGTTTCGTAGCGAATCCGCTCGAGAATGACGCCGGCAAAATTAATCTCCGTCGCATGTTGGCGGTAAAGCCCCATCACCAACGCGTGATTCTGCCAGTCCCAGCTATTAGGGAAATAGCCGATCCCGCGGGTCGTGTTGACCGTGACTGCGCCATCGAAGAGCTCGTTGGGATGAGCAAAGGTCGCCAGCGATTCCCTGATCGATAACCCATAGTAGGCCACACCTGAATGGAACTGATGCGACTCGGTGAGACAGCCCTGGATGAGCACGACGGTGGGTAAGCCGGCCTTCTTTTTCAGCTCATAGGTCTCGACCTTCCGAGGCTCCTGCCCGAGGGTCGCTTCGGCTAGCCGCCGGGCCACCGCAAACTCCGCTTTCTGGACCGCCGTGTGCGCCTCCAGGTCTGGAAGACCATGTGCGAGACGGAGGACCAGCACCAGGTTGACCAGGGAACTATAGCGTGAGATCTCGGCGCCCGGCCCCCACATGTCCAGGATGCCGCTTCGCTGAACCCCGGTGCCGGCGCGCACCATGCCCTCAAACTCAGCGGTCGTCACCACGGCCATTCCGGATAGCCGATGGGTCTTTCCGTCTCCGACCGATGCGACCGGCCCAAGCACGCCCGGAAAGACCTGCCCCTTCCCCTCCACCTTGACCCTCGGCTCCACCACGTCCCGAATTCCCGTGATCCGGACTTTCTCCCCCGGATAGGCTACCGCCACCCTCGCATCCTGGATCCGGGAGTCCTTGAGCAGATCTTGGGTCAGAGCTTCTCGATCCACCTCCAAAGTGCCAGATCGATAATGGAACCTCTTTCCCAGGACGATCTTACTTACCGGAAACTCCGCCAGCTCAAGTCGCATCTTTCTCCCCTCGGATCACGCGCTCACAGTGATGTTCGGGTAGAAAAGCGTCGGCTGTTTGACCTCCGAGTGAATGGCCTTCAAGGCGGTCTCAACGATCTCTCGCCTTACGCGCGCGTCTATTTCCGACGGCAGGCCAGGATCTCCGCAGGGATGAGGAATGCTCACGGCCTTGACGATCCGGCTCGCTCCCACCTGCTCCGCCACAGGATACATGGCGCTGATAATGGCCACCGGCAACCCGGCCCGATCGATCTCCTTGGTAATCACAGCACCGCTGCGACTGCAGGTCCCTCAGGTGGCCACCAGGAGAACTCCATCGATTTGCTCCTTCTTGAGATCCGCCGCGATCTCCTGTCCGATGCGCATCATCACGGACGGAGAACCCTGGTTCCCCGGAACGACATAATAGCTATGGTAGAGCCTGAATTCGCCTTCGGCTTCCAGCGAACGCAGCGCGTCCAGGGGCATTCCGTAGTGCGGGTTCTGATTCATGAAGTTGACGTTGTAACCACCGTGAACGGCCTCCCACTTTCCCGCCTCCAAGGCCTTTACCTCGGCGATATTGTATTTTCGCCAGAAAGTGTTCCGGTAAGTCTTGAACCTGTCCGGGTTGCCCCACGGCACGACCCCGCTGGTTGTGATCACCGCCACGTTAGCCTTCTTGCCAGGAGAAAGCGGGGCCGCGGGGACGACCTGATCCCAAGCCTGGATCGGAACTTCGGTTGCAAAGGGCTCGTTGCGCAGCCTTTTAAGAAGCATCTCGATGGCCCGCTCCACGCCGGGGCGGTCGCTCCGCTCCAGGCGCCGGATGCCCCGAGGAATGTACCCCTCTTCTTGGGCCGGCCCAATCTCTTCGCCACTCCCCAGCCTGAGAGTGAACCGGGCTATCGCGCCCAGCGCCTCGTTCATTCCCGCGGCCGTCTCTCTGGTCGGCAGCAGAAAGACTTTGAGATTGCGGCATTCCCGGTAAAATCCCACCCCGGGATTTTCTTCGTGCATTGCGGTCACACAGGAAATGCCCAAGCCTTCGGCCACGCAGTTGGAAATTTCCACGCAGCTCACCCCGTAGCGCCCGGAGTTGAAAGCAGGGCCGGCGACCACGACATCGGGCTTGCGGGAACCCACCTCTTTGAGAATCTGAGCCTTGGCCTCCTCGCGATGTTCATGAAAGTAGTTGTCCCCATAATAGACTGTGGCCACCACCCTTCCCTGCTCGCCGAGCGCCATCTGGAGCCCGCGCGCCGCCCCGGTCGCGCCCTCCGCGACACCCACCGCAATTCCCGCCTTGTCTTCCCCTCCGACCCCGGCGAAGAATTGATTGATAATATGGATGACGTTGACCATAAGCTCACCCTCCGTTTCGCTGGGTGTCAAAGCGCAGGCACCCTATCGGCTGTTTACCGCGCCGAATGAGATGTTGTCAACTTGACGCCCTTCCCCAATAGGTGCCCTATTTTACGCGATGCTAATTTCGGGTGGGTCTCCGATCCGGCCTGCCTGCCGGCAGGCAGGTCACATCTTTGATTCTACACCATGGCCCAGACTGGGTCTCCCCTGTCGGGCTTTTCTATGTAACCGTAATAAATAGGTGAGTCAGCCAACTGGCTGCGATTGCAAGGGCAGATATCAAAAGTAAAGGCCTGGCCCTGAATTCCTGGGGGTTCTTCAGCAGAATCACGACTCAGGTCTGACCCCTAGTCTCCCCTGAAGAAGTCATGATTCGCCATTCATTCGGGCGTTGGTTCAATCCATATGTCCCGATGCGCAGAGCCGATGTATTACTACGTCCTGAGTATTGTTGCTCGCGTGGGCCGACTCCGCAACGATAGGATCTACACTCGCTCTGGCTTTAGCGGATCGTCGTGGGACATAGGGCCGCTACCAGATTGTCTCTATCCCGGTGTTGGATATCTC
>MGSI01000153.1 GCA_001798455.1 Deltaproteobacteria bacterium RIFCSPLOWO2_02_FULL_57_26
CCCAGGGATACACGGACGGAATGATCATACTGGAATATGCTCAGGAGGCGATGGCCAAGGAAAAGATCGTCTCGGGCACGCTCTTCAACTATTTCCACGGCGGGCTTCTGGAGTTGAGCGAACGGCACAACAGCTGGGATCCCACGCTCAAACGCCCGGTGGCAGAGTATGTGAAAGAGGCCCTGGACAAAGGCTGGCACAAGGTGTGGCCGAGGCCGGGCAAGGACCCGCGCGCGCTCATTCATTACGGCGGCAGCATGTTCAGGCGCGCCCGCGCCACCGAGACGATCCTGAAAACCCTCCTGCCGAAACTCACGCTCATAGCCACGATCGACCCGCGTTGGACGGCTACGGCCTTATACTCTGACTATCTCCTCCCCGCGGCGGGTTGGTACGAAAAGTTCAGCTTCTACGGGCCGCAGAAGACCGACTACCCCTACGGCTTCGTGATCGACAAGGCCATCGAGCCCCTCGGGGAAAGCAAAGGAGAGTGGGAGATTGCCTGCCTTTTGGCCAAAAAGATCCAGGAGCGAGCCAGGGCCCGCGGCGTTCTCACTATCCCCCATCCGGACGGCACCACACGTCGCCTGGATGATCTGTATGACCGAGTCACCACGAACGGAATGTATGCGGAGGATGATGAAGAAGCAGTCACGCGGGACTACTACGTGAACACGGCGAACGTCGAGCAAATGCCGTGGGAGGAGGCCAAGGAGAAAGGTCTGGTGGCCCTGACTCACATCGGGTTAAACGCCCGCAGCATCGGCAACGCGTGCGACATCACACCGGGCGAACCCGTGGTTCCCCTGACCTGGCACATCGTAAAAAAGGAGCCCTATCCCACGCAGACGCGGCGTATGCAGTTCTATATCGATCATGATTGGTACCTTGAGTTCGGCGAAGAGATGCCGGTCGAGAAAGAAGACCCCAAAGCGGGTGGGGATTATCCCCTCCGGCTTACCGGCGGGCATGCGCGCTGGAGCGTCCATTCGAACCAGGTCGATGATACCCTTCTCCTCAGGCTGCAAAGAGGCGAGCCTGTGATGTTTGTTTCGCGGCAAGATGCCGATGCGCGACAGATCCGGGACGGCGACCGCGTGGAGGCGCGCAACGATGTGTCCTCGTTTCAGACCGTGGCGGCCGTGTCACCCGCACTGAAGCCGGGGCAAGTCATCATGTACCATGCTTGGGAAAACCACCAATTTAGGGGATGGCGCCACTTTAAAAGCGTGATGCCTTCTCCTCTAAATCCCCTGGAGCTCGCAGGCGGTTATTATCATGTTCAGCCCACCTCGGACACTTTCTATCCGGGTTACAGCGACCGGGAGACGCGGGTTGAGCTGAGGAAGGTGTGAAGAGAAAGGCGCCCTGAGAGGCAAAACTATGACGGGCGTAGCTGGGAAAGCATGCGACCCCATGGACTGGGATCGAGTCGTTAAGGTTACGTGCCACAACAACTGTTCCTACCAGAAACCGTGCATTCTCAATGCCTATGTCAAGGACGGGGCCATCGTTCGCCTGGAGCAAAGCAATACCCACCCCCGTTCTGGGGATCCGGATGTTCCAGACTGGGAGCCACGGGGTTGCCAGAAGGGACTGGTCTCACACCTCCACGATGCGCGCCGCATCCTTTATCCCTCCAAACGCGCGGGTGAGCGTGGCGGCGGCGATTGGCAACGGCTTGGTTGGGAGGAAGCCCTGAAGGAGATCGCCGACAAGCTCATCGATGTCATTGCCCATGATGGGGTGGAAGCGATCGCGCGCTTTCCGGGGAGCGGGACGTTGGGCAGTGAGTCAGCGGGATTTGAAGCGTTGATGGACGCTTTGGGCGTTCCTTACAGCCCAGCCACAAACGAGCTGGGAGACGAGCATTTGGGAGCTGCCCTGGTTTTTGGGCAGCCCTTTGTGGGCGGCTCGGTAGATAACTGGTGGTACTCGGACCTCGTCCTCATTTGGGGAGGAAACCCAGCCTATACGAATATCTCCAACTTCCACCTTTTAACTGAAGCCCGCTACAACGGGACTCGAACCGTCTGCATCTGTCCTGACTACAGCGCATCTGCCATTCATGCCGATCTCTGGGTGCCTCTAAATATAGGGAGCGATACCGCCTTGGCTCTTTCCATGTGCCAGGTCATCGTGAGCGAGAGGCTTTTCAAGGAAGACTTCGTCCGCGAGCAAACCGATCTTCCTATTTTGGTTCGAACCGATAACAGAAAATTCCTTCGCGAGGGGGATTTAAAACGGGGCGGTCGCGATGACCTCTACTACTTCTGGGACCTTAAGGCCGATAAGCTCACGGCGGCCCTCCGGGATAGTCTCGCTTTGGGTGATGCCGTGCCGGCGCTTGAGGGTAAGTTTCTGATCGCCACCCCAAACGGCGAGATAGAGGTCAAGCCTGTCTTCGAACTTCTGAAAGAGCATCTTCGCTCCTACACGCCTGAAGAGGCCGCTCGTGTGACCGGTGTTTCTGCCACCATGATCCGAACGCTTGCCCGCGAGATCGCGCAAGCCAGGGCCGTGAGCAACGTGAGTACCTTCAACTGGGGTAAATTCTACCATGGGCATGAGATCGAGCGTGCGATCATCCTCCTTGTCGCTCTGTGCGGCCATATGGGCAGAAAAGGAGCCGTGTACAACGGCTATACGGGACTGGCGGCCGACACATTAGCTCCCGGTGGGATGGTGGCGGGGTGGCTTCTTCTTCGCGCGGCTGCGTCCGCGGATCCTCGCTACGCCCAGTGGAAGTCTCAGGGCTATACGGACGAGATGATTATCCTGGAGTATGCCCGAGATGCGGCCGCCAAGCGCCGGGTGAATCCAAGCTCACTCTTTCACTATTTTCACAGCGGTCTTTTGGAGCTGAGTAAGAAAAACCAGAGCTGGGACCCGTCGCTCAAGCGCTCGGTCCAGGCGTATGTTGATGAGGCTTTGGAAAAGGGTTGGCACAACGTCTGGCCAAGTCCGGATCGGACCCCCAAGGCGGTCATTCAGTTCGGGGGGAGCATCTTGCACCGGTCGCGGGCGACGAAGCAGATCCTAAAGACGCTTCTTCCCAAGCTTGAGCTCCTGCTTACGGTGGACACACGCTGGGGCTCGACGGCGCTTTATTCTGATTATGTCCTGCCAGCGGCAGGCTGGTACGAGAAGTTCAGCTTCTACGGCCCCCTAAAGATCGACTACCCGTACGGGTTTATCATCAACAAGGCCGAGGAACCGTTGGGCGAAAGCAAAGGAGAGTGGGAAATTGCATGCCTTCTGGCAAAAAAGATCGAAGAGCGCGCCAAAGCCCGCGGTCTCACGAGCTTCCTCCACCCCGATGGAAGCACGCGGCGGCTTGACAATCTGCGTGAGAAAGTAACGGGAAATGGCCTCTATGATGAGGAGGACGAGGAGGGGGTCACGCGGGACTACTATCTCAACACCTCGAATGTCGAGCAGCTCCATTGGGAAGAAGCAAAGGAAAAAGGGTTAGTGGCTGTGACTAGCCTCGGCCTCACTGCGCGCAGCATCGGCAACGCCTGCGACGTGAATCCCGGCGAGCCTTTGGTGCCTTTGACCTGGCACATCGTAAAAAAGGAGCCCTATCCCACGCAGACGCGGCGCATGCAGTTCTATATCGACCATGATTGGTACCTGGAGTTCGGCGAAGAGCTGCCGGTGCAGAAAGAGGACCCCAAGGCGGGAGGAGACTATCGGCTGAGACTCACCGGCGGGCATGCGCGCTGGAGCGTCCATTCCTGCCAAACGGATGACGCGATGCTCCTCAGGCTCCAGCGCGGCGAGCCGGTCATCTTCGTTTCCCGGGTTGATGCAGCTTCGCGAGGCATTAGCGACGGGGATCGTATAGAACTCTATAATGACGTGGCTTCTTTTCAGGCCATGGCAGCAGTCTCCCCTGCGGCGAGGCCGGGGCAATTGCTCATCTACCATGCCTGGGAGAACTTTCAGTTCCCAGGGTGGCGACACTTCAAATCGGTCATGGCCTCTCCGATGAACCCGCTTGAGCTGGCCGGTGGCTATTACCATCTCCAGTCCACGTCCGAATCGTTCCATCCGGGTCTCAGCGACCGCGAGACGCGGGTTGAGCTGAAGAGGGTGGCGTAGTGAAACTCATTGTGCCCACCACGTTTGAGCCGGGCTTCGTCGAAGCCTTAGCTGCGTACCCGGTGAGTCGGGTGTACGGTTCGCTTTCGGAGGAGCCAGGGGCCCGGGCGAAAATGTGGCTTCCCGCGGTCAGAGAAGAGCAGGTAGAAGATCATATTGCCCAAAGCCGTTCCCGCGGCGTCGGCTTTCTATACACCATGAACTCCTCCTGCGATGGGAGCCGCGCCTTCACGGCGGAAGGACAGAGGTGGTTGGCGGAAAGACTCGGGTGGCTTGTAGATGTGGGTGCGGAAGGCATCGTAACCGCCAACCCATATGTCATTGAGATGACCAAGCGTCGCTACCCGGGGCTGCGCGTGACTCTGTCCAGCCTGGTCAACCTCGACAGCGTAGATAAAGCTCTCTTCTACGAGAACCTGGGCGTAGATGCCATCTATCTGCCGGAATATCTCAACCGCAATTTTAAGCTCCTCAAAGTGCTGAGGAAAAAAATTAGCTGCGACCTTGCGATCCTTGTTAACCTGGGCTGCCTGGTGCATTGCCCCCTGCGTGACTATCACGCGAACTTCATTAGCCACGCGTCGGAATGCCTCGACCGGGGATGCTATCTCGATTATTCGTTGGCCAAATGCACCCAGATCAAATCGGCCAGTCCGGTCGAGTTGATCAAAGCCACTTGGATTCGCCCTGAGGATTTATCTGTTTATGAAGAGCTGGGGTTCACTCAGTTCAAATTGGCCGGGAGGGAAAAGGGGGGCGAGTGGGTTTTGCGGGCCGTGGCCGCCTACTCGGCGAGGAAATACGGCGGCAACCTTAATGACCTGGTGATTGGCCTCGATGGCATTGATCCCTTCGGTGAGTTCCCGATTTATTTAAACAACACCCGGCTCGATGGGTTTATAGATTTTTTCAAGAAGAAGGATTGCCGCTTAGGTTGTCATGGATGCACGCACTGTCAAGAGTGGTTGGAGCGATCTGCTTCCGTTAAAGGCAACCTGAGGCGCTATGGGGAAGGAATTGGCCGGCTGCTTCAGAGATTTACCACCGGCAGTTTCAAAGCTCCCTTGGCAGGACCCTCGTAGGACGGTGTCAGCAAAGGGCGCTCAAGAGGAGAATTAGGCCGTGTTTACGCTCAAGCTCGAGCCCGAAGGATTGGCTGCTGCCGAACGAAATCCCAGCGCGGAGTCCCGCTATGATCTTCGTGCGTTGAGAGAGAAGGAGTTGGAGTGGGACAAAGTTGTGAAGGCATCACACCTTACCAATTGCTGGTATCAACGCGCCTGCAACTTCAATCTCTACGTTAAGGACGGCGTGGTGCTGCGGGAGGAGCAGGTAGGGAACTATCCGGCGCCGAACGATCCTGAGGTGCCCGATCCTAACCCGAGAGGGTGTCAAAAAGGCGCTTGCTACGTCCACCGCATGTACGACCCGACGCGGGTGAAGTATCCTATGAAGCGGATAGGTCCGCGGGGTGGGCAGCGTTGGCAGCGTGTGAGTTGGGACCAGGCTCTGACAGAGATTGCGGATACGGTCATTGACGTGCTCACCACGGACGGTCCGGATACCATCATCCAGGGTGGCGGTACGCGTGTTCACAGTCAAGGCAGTGAGGGTGTGGCGCCTAACATTTTCTTCGAAGCTCTTGGTTCTCCCCTTCCGAGCCAGAACGCAGAGATTGGCGACGGACACCAGGGAGCCGGTGTTACCGTGGGGAAAATCATGTTCGCAGACTCAGCGGACAACTGGTTTCACGCGGACACGATCTTGGTTTGGGGCGGCAACCCAGCCTACACCAACGTTCCCAACTATCACTACATCGCTGAGGCGCGTTATCACGGCACTCGTGTGATCGCCATCTCTCCGGACTACAACGCCTCGGCTATTCACGCGGATCTCTGGGTGCCCGTGAACATTGGAACTGATGCTGCTCTGGCACTGGCGATGGCCCAGGTTATCATTCGTGAAAGTCTCTACAAGAAGGAGTTTGTGCGAGAGCAAACGGATTTTCCGTTGTTGGTACGGGTCGACAACGGCAAGCTGCTGCGGGAGAAGGACTTGAAGCGGGGCGGGCGTGAGGACGCGTTTTATCTCTACGATCAGGCATCTGGCCGGATCAGGGAGGCCCCGCGCAAGAGTTTAGCGCTTGGTGGGTTGGTGCCCGCGCTGGAGGGGGAGTATGAGGCGGAGACACTTTCTGGGAAGGTGCGGGTGCGCCCGGTGTTTGAGTTGCTTCGGGAGAGGCTTGATGGGAATTTTACTCCGGAGAGGGCGGCGGGCATTACGGGTGTGGCACCCCCTCTGATTGAGCGGCTGGCACGGGAGGTGGCCGAGGCGACTGGGGTAGTTAACATCACGACGTCCAACTGGGGGAAATTCTATCACGGTGACCTGATAGAGCGGGCGATTATTCTTCTGTTTGCCCTTTGCGGGCACATGGGGCGAAAGGGGGCGACTTTCAGCGCCTTCCCGGCGCTGACCCCGGACACGGCCTTGGGCGCGCTGGAGCGGCATGGGCACCAGATGCTTCTTTCCGCCTCGGGGAGTGATCCCCGCTATGCCGCATGGAAAGAGGATGGCTATACCACCGAAATGATTCTTTACGAGTACACAAAACAAGCAGTCGCCGCCGGTTCCGTCGGGTTGACAGCCATGGTTCAGTACTTTCATGGCGGGCTGCTGGACCTGAGCAAGAAGCACAACAGTTGGGACCCCTATCTGAAACGGTCTCTAGGCGAATACGCGGATGAGGCCATGTCCAAACAATGGCAAGTGGTCATCCCCGCCCCGCAAAAAGAACCCCGCGTAATGTTTCAAGTTGGCGGGAATGTGTTTCGCCGAGGGCGAGGGACCAATCAGCTTCTGGGGACCCTTCTGCCGAAGTTGAAGCTGATCGTGACAGTGGACTGGCGCATGAGCACAACCGGGCTTTACTCCGACTATATCTTGCCGGCCAGCGGATGGTACGAGCGCACCTCTACCTCTATGTTAGGATCTACCCAGTCGCCGTTTATGCAGGTCAACAACCGGGCGGCGGAGCCACTGTACGAGTCACTGAACGATTGGACAATATTCGTTCGTTTGGCTCGGAAGGTGAGCGAGCGGGCCCGGGAACGTGGCATTCTGACCTACCTTGACAAGGATGGTAGAGAGAGAAAGCTGGATCGGCTCGAAGAGAAAGTTACCAGTGGCGGGTTGTACAGCGAGGACGACGAGGAGGGGGTGGCGCGGGACGCCTTCATGAATTCCACCAACAGGGAGGAGATCGGGTGGGAGGAGTTCAAAGAGCGGGGGATTGCTGCCTACTCAGGCCTTGGCACAGCCATAAGGTCTCTCGGCAATGCCTGCGACATGGAGGTAGGGGAGCCCATTGTGCCGCTCGCCTGGCACACGGAGAAGAAGGAGCTGTACCCGACACTGACCCGTCGCATTCAGTTCTACATCGACCACGACTGGTATCTGGAATTGGAAGAGCACTTGCCGACGCATAAGGACTGTCCGAAGGCGGGGGGAGATTATCCCCTGCAGGTAACCGGGGGCCACACGCGCTGGAGCATGCACAGCGACTGGATAGACGACTCGATCATCTTGAGTTTACAGCGGGGTGAGCCTGTGGCGGTGATCAGCGTGAAGGATGCCGAGAGCCGGGGCGTGCGGGATGGGGAATTTTTGGAGGTCTACAACGATGTGGGAAACTTCAGGATTCAGGCGATGGTCTCACCGGCGGTGAGACCTGGGCAGATAATCATTTATCACGGCTGGGAGAATTACCAGTTCCAGGGCTTGCGACACTTCAAGAGCGTCATGCCCAATCCTCTCAATCCGATTGAGATGGTCGGAGGGTACGGTCACCTTCGGTCCGACGTTGTGAGTTTCAGTCCTAGTCCGAGCGACCGCGGGACGAGAGTGGAAATAAGAAAATCTCAGTGAGGAGGCGAATCATGGCCAGTGATCCGGTCTGCCAAAAGCAAGTTGACGAAACAAATCCGCCAGGGGGCAAGGTGCGTTTCTGGGGTAAACTTTTCTTCTTTTGCTCGGAGGCTTGTCGCTCCGCTTTCCGGCATGAACCCCAAAAATTCACGTCAGAAACCGCTGAGGGAAAGGCGCCCCCCTACAGCAAGGTTCCGGACGATTGGCGCAGCTGAGAGAAGAACGGAAAGTGGTTTTTATACCGATTTGTGCGATTGGTTAACCCGGGTTGAATCTTGGGCTGAGCTCCCGCGGTTCCAGGAGGCATGAGGTGAACATGGAGTCAAAGGGCAATTCCGGAAAGAAAGCGCACCGCGTCGCTGTCCTCAAGAAGCTCAAGGGTCTTCACGCTGGCGAGGAGGTGCTTTACACGGGCTGTCGTATCAACTGCGGCGGGAGCCAGTGTGTGCTCAAGGTCCGCCGGCGCGATGGCAAGGTAACAGCCATCGAACCCGACGACCATTACAACCGCGGCGTTGGGCGGGAGGACACTGTTGTCTCCGATCTCGATCTGATCAAAAACCGGCTTCAGGTTCGGGGTTGTCCTATGGGCTGGATGTTCCACAAGCTCGCCTACTCGCCTGAGCGCATTCTCTATCCCATGAAGCGGGTGGAAGGAACTAAGAGGGGAGAGGGAAAATTCGAGCGCATCACCTGGGATGAAGCTCTCGACCTTGTGGCCAACAAGATGAATGAGGTGGTGGATCGCTATGGGCCTTACTCTGTGTTTACTCCGTATGCGCCCAATGCGCGGCTTGAGCGGCTATTTGGTCTGTGGGGTGCAGGGATCGAGGGATGGGGATGGTGCTCTATGGATCCTGGGCGGCTTGCCATGCACCTCATGGCAGGGGTGCCAGGTTGGTCCTACGGTGAAGGCTCCAACGACATGGCTGATTTCCTGATGAATACCAAAATGATCGTCCTTTGGGGGTTTGAGCCGACCATCACACACTTCGGACCCGGGCACCAGTTGGCTTATTACATCAAGATGGCTAGAGAGCGAGGCACGCCTGTCATCTGTATTGACTGCCGGTACACGGTCGCTGCGGAGGTTCTAGCGGATCAGTGGATTCCCATCAAGCCCGGGACGGATGCGGCCATGATGCTCGCCGTGGCCAACGTGCTCATCAAAGAGAATCTATATGACAGGGAGTTCGTGGAAAAGTACGTGGATCTCCACGGCTTCGAGAAGTGGCGCGCCTATATTCTTGGCGAGACCGATGGTATCGAGAAGACGCCCGAATGGGCGGAGAAGGTCTGCGCTGTGCCGGCGGAGACGATTCGGGCATTCGCTCGCCTCTATGCGCGGATGAAACCTACCTGGCTGTGGAAAGGCTACGGAATAGACAGGAAGAGCCGGGGGGAAAACACGGCTCGTGGGGCGGCTAGTCTCCAGGCCATTATGGGCAATTGGGGTGTGGCGGGAGGCTCCGTGCCCCTTCATTTGCGTTGTCGCGACAAGCCCAACGTGCTCATGCCGTACGGAGATATTCCAAGGAAAATGGTTCCGAAGATGTACCGCAGCCATAAGTGGGCGCAGATGGTTCTGCTTCTGGATAAGGTCCGCTCCGGCGAGATGAGCGTCGAAGAATACAAACGAAAGATCGGATGGCGTACTGGCCCTCTTCCCAAGCGGCCCTTGTCAAGGGTTTGGGCTGGGGGGGCCGCAGGCGCCGGAATCGAAGACACCATCGAGGAGAATGGCATAGCCATAGAAGAAACCCTACCCAATCCAAAGATGATGCTCTGGGGAACATACTATGGTCCAGGTACGAACACGCTCAATAACAACGTCGATTCCACCAATGATCAGCTTAAGGCGCTTGAGAAGCTCGAGTTTGTTGTGTGGGCGGGTACCCAGATGGCTTCGATGGCCCGTCATGCCGACGTGGTCTTTCCTCTGACCGAGATGACGCTGGAACAACGGACACTTCAAACTGCCGGCTATGGAGGCTTCGCAAACTACACGTTCCTCCCCGGGGTTGTTCCGCCACAGGGAGAAGCAAAACCGGACGACTGGCTCTACTCTGAGCTGGCGCGCCGGCTGGGCATTGGTGAGGAGTACAACCGCCACTACAAAGGTAATAACTGGGACGAGTGCTGGGAGGAATACCTCCAAGATGAATACCGTGAGCTTGCCAAGAAGCTGAAAAAGGAAGGGGTTAAGGCTCCCGGATGGAAAAAGTTCACGAAGAGCTGCCTGATCAATGTGGATGAGGCGTATGACGAGCCCTGGCACGGATACAAGAGTTTTATCGAGGGGGGAAAGCCTCTGAAGACTCGGAGTGGCAAGATTGAGCTTTATAGCCATATTATTGACGACGAGTCGCAGCGAGGGAAGCTCCACTTCGATGATCACGGCCAGCTTATTGACAACCTCCCTAACGACTGGCGGGATCTAGCTCCTTTCGCAGCTTATCAGCCCATATACCGAGGCATGGAGCATGCCGACGTGAACCGTTTCCCCTTGATGCTTTTGAGCTGCTATCCGAGGTATCGCAATCACACCACCTTTTGGAACATCCCGTGGTTGCGCGGCGATTGTTATCGCCACGCCATCTGGATGAATGCCGCGGACGCCCAAGCCAGGGGAATCAAGGACGGGGATTTAGTCAGGATTCATAACGACAAGGGTGTGGGAGTTCTTCCGGCCTACGTCACTTCTCGGATTCTACCCGGGATGGTCGTGATTCATCACGGCGGCAATTACGAGCCGGACAAGGACGGGGTGGACTGGGGGTGCACGCCGAATATTTTCTTTACCGATATGGAAAGCCCTGTCACGGCTCCCCCGGTCACCAACCTGGTCGAAGTCGAACGAAATGTTGGAGTTCGGTGAAGCAAAAATGAGCCGAGGAGGTTACTCATGGTGATCGATCCTGTGTGTAAGAAAGAAGTAGATGAGAAGGCTGCGCCTGGAGGCAAGGCACGTTTCTGGGGCAAGGTTATCTACTTCTGTGACAAGAAATGTCGCGCCACGTTCCAGCGCGATCCTCAGAAATACGTTCCGGAGAAAGACGGGGAAAAAGAACCGGGCTACGATCCCCGCATGTTTCTCGGGGATATGTAGACTTTTCGTAGACCGTACTTGAACGGCGATGGCTGAACTTAAGTTGGAGCTGGAAGGCTTGGAGGTAAATGGGGGTGGCCTTCCCGAGACCCCTGATTTTTCACTAGGCGAGGTTCGGCGCACTCCCTGGCGCTGGGACAAAGTGGTGAAGAGCTCGCACCTGACCAACTGCGCTTACCAGCAGGCCTGCAACTTTAATCTCTACGTTAAAGACGGGGTGGTGGTGCGGGAGGAGCAGGCGGCCAATTACCCCCGGCGCAACGACCCGCTGGTTCCTGACTTCAACCCGCGCGGCTGTCAGAAGGGCGCCTGCTACGTCCACCGAGTCTACGATCCCACTCGGATCAAGTACCCGATGAAGCGGGTTGGCGAGCGGGGCCAAGGGAAGTGGAAGCGCGTCAGTTGGGATCAGGCCCTCACGGAGGTTGCCGATGCTATTATCGATACCGCAACAAAGGAGGGCCCGGACGCGATCGTCCAGGCGGGTGGAACCCGGGTGATGAACGCGGGCAGCGAGGGGGCCGGGCCCTCGGCCTTTCTTCTTGCTCTGGGAGCGCCGCTTTCCAATGTAACTGCCGACAACGGCGATGAGCATCAAGGCGTGGCGGTCACGATGGGCAAGGTGATCGTCGCGGACTCTGCCGACAACTGGTTTTACTCCGACATGATTCTCATTTGGGGCGGGAATCCCGCGTATACGAACATCCCCAACTTTCACTTTATCGCTGAGGCCCGTTACAACGGCACGAAGGTGGTGACGATTTCTCCTGACTACAGTCCTTCAGCCGTTCATGCCGATCTCTGGGTGCCGGTGAACGTCGGCAGCGACGCAGCCCTGGCCCTCTCTATTTGCCAGGTGATCCTACGAGAGAAACTGTACAAGGAGGAGTTTGTTCGGGAGCAGACCGACCTTCCTCTTTTAGTGGTGGAGTCCACCGGCAGGTTTTTGCGGGAAAAAGATCTCAAGGCCGGAGGGCGCGAAGATATCTTTTATCTCTGGGACCTCGGAGCCGGGAAGCTTGCGGAGGCGCCGAGGAAAAGCCTGGCCCTCAACGGGTTGGCGCCGGCGTTGGAGGGGACCTACCAGGTTCAAACCCTGCACGGTGCGGTCGCCGTAATGCCGCTCATGGAGCGGCTGCGCGCCCATCTAGACCAGCACTACACACCGGAGCAGGCAAGCCAAATCACCGGCACATCGCCGCGCCTGATTGAGCAGTTGGCTCGGGAGATTGCGACGGCCAAGGGCGTGGTCAACATCAGCACCTACAATTGGGGCAAGTTTTACCATGGGGATTTGATCGAACGGGCTATTCTTCTCGTCTTTGCCCTGTGTGGTCACATGGGTCGCAAAGGCGCCACCTACAGCGCCTTCTCGATGATGGGCCTGGATACCTCGATCGGGGGCCTGGAGCGGCGGGGTGATCAGATTATCCTGTCTGCGGCCGGTGCAGATCCCCGCTTCGCCCAGTGGAGGGAAGAGGGGTACACCGACGAGATGATCCTATACGAATACGTCCACGACTCTTTTGCTTCGGGGCGGATCACGCCGACCTCGCTCATGTACTACATCCACGGCGGTATTCTCGACCTGTGCGAAAAAAATCCCGGGTGGGACCCTTATCTGAAGCGCCCGATCGGGGATTATGTCCGTGAGGCGTTTGCGAAGAAGTGGCAGTTTATGGCCCCCGGGCCGGACAAGCAGCCGCGGATGATGTTTGCCCTGGGAGGCAATTTTCTCCGGCGGGCGCGATGCACGGATACATTGCTTGAGAAGTTTTTACCCAAGCTCCGCTTTCTGGTGTCGATCGACTGGCGCTGGAATACCACGGCGCTTTATTCCGACATCGTTCTGCCTGCCTGTACCTGGTACGAGAAGACATCCACCTTTATGGTCGGGTCGCCCGTCCAGCCTTTCGTTCATGTCGTCAACCAGGCCGTTGAGCCCCTTTACGATTCCATGGGAGAGTGGAAGATGTTTTGCTTGCTCGCGCGCAAGGTTGAGGAGCGGGCGCGCCAGCGCGGGGTGGAGAGCTATAAGGACAGCAATGGCGTGGAGCGCCGTTTCGCCGGCCTGGAGGACAAGGTGACCTTTGGTGGGCTCTATGGTGAGGACGATGAGGAGGGGGTTGCCAGGGATGCCTTTCTGAATGCGAGCAACGTGGAGGAAATAGGTTGGGAGGAGTTCCGGGAGCGGGGATTGGCTCATTACACGGGCGTGGGCACGGGCATGCGTTCCATAGGGAATGCCTGCGACATAGTTCCGGGGGAGCCCGTGGTCCCGCTCACCTGGCATACGGAGAGAAAGGATCCCTATCCGACGCTGACGCGGCGACTCCAGTTCCTAATTGACCACGAGCTGTTTAGAGAACTGGGTGAGGATCTGCCGGTGCATAAGGATCAGCCGCTGGCTGGGGGCAACTATCCGCTCAAGGTCACCGGGGGGCATGCCCGGTGGAGCATTCACAGCGACCAGGTCGATGATTCTTTGATGCTCCAACTGCAGCGGGGCGCGCCGGTGATGTTCATGAGCGCGCAGGACGCCGCTTCGAGGGGGATCCACGACGGTGATGACGTCGAGGTCTCTAACGACGTGGCCTCCTTCAGAATCCAGGCCGTGGTCTCGCCCGCGGTCAGGCCGGGCCAGGTGATGATCTACCATGCCTGGGAAAACTACCAGTTCAAGGGATGGCAGCATTTCAAAAACGTCATGGCCTCCCCGATGAATCCGATCGAGCTGGCCGGAGACTATTTTCAGATCCGGCCCATTACCATGGCCAACTATCCTGGTTTCAGCGACCGGGATACGCGCGTTGAGATAGAGAAAGCACCGACTCATGCACAATGACGTGAGCGATTTGTCGCATAAGAATAACGGGACGTGCCCTATAGGTCATGGCGGCGGCCGTGGCCGGAGAGGAGAATCCAAATGACGCAATACGGTTTTTTCTTCGATCAGAGTCGCTGTACAGGCTGCCATGCCTGCAGCATCGCCTGTAAAGGGTGGTATGATCTTCCGCCCGGGCCGCTCAAATACATGCGCGTCTACCAGTGGGAGCAAGGGGCCTTTCCCAACACGCGCCTGGGCCTTTTGGCCGTCAACTGTTACCACTGCGAGAATCCGGTGTGCGCGACTGCCTGCCCCAACGAGGCGATCTTCAAAGAGGATAAGTACGGGGCGGTCCTGGTCGATCAAGAGCGCTGCGAGGGCGAGCGCGAGTGCTGGGATGCCTGTCCCTATGGCGCGATTGTCTATCCGAGCGACAAGCGTGACGAGAAGGCCCAAAAATGTACCATGTGCGTCGATCGCCTCGAGGAAGGCCTCATTCCGATCTGTGTGACCGCCTGCTCGCTGCGCGCGCTGGACTTCGGCCCGGTAGAAGAGCTGAGAAAGAAATACGGCGAACTTGACACGTTGGAGGGGCTACCCGACGGAAGCCAGACTCGACCATCGGTGGTGTTCAAGCCCCGGGATGGTAAAAAACAGCTCATTCCTTGGGATGGGAATAAAGTGCTGGAGCTATGGCAGCAGCGGGGGCCATTCGCCGCGACCGATCTTCCGCCGACCTTCACGGATAAAGATGCGGTGACCCGGCCTGCTCCGGGAACGGTTGGAAGGGACCGGCTGGTGTTGAAGCCCAAGACGGCGGAAGAGCTGATGGTTGCCACGCGCAATGATGAGTAAGGAAAGGGAGCCAATTATGGAAGCCATACAAACACGAGTGAAGAATCCGCGAGAGACGGTTGTGGGGAAGTTAAAAGCGCTCCATACCGATGAGGAGTCTATTTACACGGGCTGTGTCATCAATTGCGGCGCGGGACATTGCCTGCTGAAGGTTAGACGCAAGAATGGGAAGATCACGGCCATCGAGCCGGATGACCATTACAATCGGGGTGTGGGGCGTGAAGATAGCGTGCTGAATGACACAGATCTGATAAAGAACCGCCTCCAGCTAAGAGGCTGTCCCATGGGTTGGGTCTTCCACAAGCTGGCCACCACACCCGACCGCATCCTATACCCGTTGAAGCGCGTTGCGGGAAGCAAACGGATGGAGGGGCGCTACGAGCGCATTTCTTGGGATGAGGCGCTGGATCTGGTGGCGTCGAAGATGGAGGAGATAGTCGACAAATACGGACCGTACTCTATCACCACCGCCTACCAGCCCAGTCCCGCCCTCGAGCGGCTTTTTGGCCTCTGGGGTGCGGGGATCGAGGGGTGGGGCTGGTGCTCGAAAGACCCCGGCCGGCTCGCGATGCACTTGATGGGTGGGGTGCCAGGGTGGTCGTACAATCAGACGTCGAACGATACCGCCGACGTGCTCATGAACAGCAAACTGATCGTACTGTGGGGCTTCGAGCCTACGATTAATCATTTCGGACCAGGCCATCAAGTGGCGTACTACCTCCGCATGGCGCGCGAGCGCGGCACTCCGGTGATCTGCATCGAGCCCCGCTACACGGTTGCTGCCGAGGTCTTGGCGGATCAGTGGATCCCGATCAAGCCCGGCACCGATACGGCGATGATGCTCGCCGTGGGCCATGTGGTGATCAGCGAGAATTTATACGACCGGCCCTACGTGGAGAGGTGCGTCGACCGTAGGGGTTTTGAGGAGTGGAGTGACTACATTTTGGGGAAAGATGACGGCACCCCGAAAACGCCCGAGTGGGCCGAGAAGATCTGCGGCGTTCC
>MGSI01000154.1:0-13420 GCA_001798455.1 Deltaproteobacteria bacterium RIFCSPLOWO2_02_FULL_57_26
GACGATATTGTCGTCGTAGCGGGCAGGCCGGAAGTAGCGGCAGGAGACTTCCGTTACCGGGAAATAAAGTCCCTGGCTCTCGATCGATTTGTAAGGGACGCCGGTTTGCCGGAGCAGTTCCGTCCGGCCAATCTCGAACCACCTGAGATAGTTGCTGTAATAGGCGACGCCCATTTGGTCCGTGTCGCCGTAGATCACCCGGTAGCTGGCCAGAGTTCTCAAGTCTTTTTTGGCAGCCCGTCCAAAACCAAAGATCGAGCAGGAGAAGAATCGAGCGGGGCGAAGCGATCAGGAGCGGTAGAAATCCCACCGGTCTCCGCTCGCCACCTCCAGGTTCAGAGATTCCTCCTCACGCAGGATTCGGAACGAGATCCGATCTCCAGGTTGTTTCTTCCACATCTCACGGTACAGTTCTGGGCGCGAGCGAATCTCTTTTTGCTCCACCCCGAGGATAATGTCCCCCTCACGCAGCCCGCTCCTTTCGGCGGGTCCTCCTGGTACGACGCCCGCGACGACAAGGTGACCGCCAAAGCCTTGGGTGTAGAATCCGAGCCAGGGGCGTCGGGGACGGCTCTGGATCTGGCCGTATCGTTTGAGTTCCTGCTCGTGCCGGAGGTAGTACTCAATGGGAATCGCCAGCGAAAATTTTCCGACCTGGTTGAGGTTCAGTGAAACCACGCCCATAATACGGCCGCGCATGTCGGCCAGCGTCCCGCCTCCATAGCCCGGATTGAAAGCCGTCAGCCGGATGGTTTTGTCCAACATGTATTCCCAGTGCCCGTCGAAACTTTCCGTCGAGGTGACGTAGCCGCCGCTCACCCTCCTCTCGGTCTCACCGGAGCTTGCCACGATCATGGCAGCCTGGCCTATAGACAGCGATTCGGGCGGGGCAGGTCGGAGAAAAGGGAGTTCCCGGCCGCTAATCTTGACGAGGGCCAAACCGGACTCGTAATCTTGAGCCGCCAGCTCTCCGGGAAACTGCTCGCCGTCGAGCAACGTGACCGTGATCGACTGAGCTCCCAAGGTCACATAATGAACCGTGAGAATGTAACCATCAGGGTCGACGAGAGTCCCTGATCCCACGCGCTCCGCGCCCAGGTTGCGGGTGGAAGGATGGTTTTCCGGTATCGAAACCTTCAAGTCTACCGTGGCCGGTAGGATGCCATGGAGCAAACCCAAATGGGCATTCAAGGCGCCATTCCCTCCGATATTTGGATCCCCATTGGCCGCGCGCCTGAGGCAGATTTTTCCAAGCAAGCTCTTCCCTGCCAGGTGTTTCTCTGCTCGAGTTCGGCCTGGATGGCATTGAGCACCCCGAGCTTATTGACAGACCAATCTGGAGCCGCAGTGAGGTCTCGATAGGTCTCCCCGGTTAATCGGTGGATCACCACTTCCGGCCGCAGGAGCTCGAGAAAATCGACAAGCATCGAAACATAGGCCTCGCGGGTGAGCGGGACAAAGGCCCCCGAGCGATAAATCCTTTCCAGCACCGTGTTTTTGATGACGTGAAGGTTGTGGAGTTTAACCCCATCGACCCCGAGCCGGTTCAGGAGCGGGGGACTCTCAAGGATCTCCTCACGAGTTTCGGTAGGAAAACCTAAAATGAGATGCACGCAAAGGCGCAGTCCCCTTTGCTTGCTTCGCTCGACGGCGTCCAGGAATGCAGCCAAGCCGTGCCCCCTATTGACCCATCGAAGCGTTTTGTTGTGCATGGATTCCAGTCCTAATTCTAACCAGACATAGCTCTCGCGCGCGATATCGGCGATGAGATCGAGGATCTCGTTCGGAACGCAGTCGGGGCGGGTGGAAATAGAGAGACCCACCACGCCGGGGATGTCGAGCGCTTCCCGGTAGAGCCGCTCCAACTTTCTTACCGGACCGTAGGTGTTGGTGTAGCTCTGGAAATAGGCGATGAACTTCTGTGCCTTGTAGCGCCGGCGGAGCGCCTCCATCCCCTGCACCATCTGCTCGTGGATGGGCATCCCGGGATGGTAACCACGCGGTGTATGGCCGGCATTGTTGCAATAGGTGCAGCCCCCTACGGCGACCCGCCCGTCACGATTGGGACAGGTGAAGTCCCATCTCAGACTCACCTTATGAACTCGGGCGTGGAAGGCGTCTTCGAGGACGCGATGAAACGAGTTGTAACGCTTGCCGCCCCATTTCTCTGCTAGCTGGCCCGGGAGCTTCATGAAGCGATCCCTAAGCATGGTTAACAGAAAGAGCAGGGATTCTCAAGTGAGAACTGTTTTTCGACCGCCGGCGCACGCATAGTCCTACCGCCTCTTCCACCATACGCCCAGGCCGATGATGAGCAGAACCTCCGGGAGAATCAGGAAGGAAAGGTAGAAGGCGAGAGTGCCCTGCGCCCGGCTCAACTGGACGCGGGAAGGGCGCAGCGAGCGGGGGCGGATCGAGATGGAGCTCTCCTCTTCGGCAAGCCAGTTGACGGCGTTGAGGAAGAAGTCCCGGTTGAAGAAAAGGTCGATGAAACGGTTGTTCGCGAACTCCGCGGTCCCAAGGGCCACGATCTTTGCCTGCCCGTCTTTTTCGATGCCGATTTTTTTCAGCTCGGCGGCTACCGCGACGCCGACCGAGACCGGCCCTTTTTTGTCTTCGGGTCCGAGGGAAGCTTTGCCTTGGCGGAAGATGCCGGCGAGGTCTTTCTCGGCCCAGCTGCTGGGGCTGGTCTTGACCAGGGAGGTTACTTGCACCCCCTCCCTGGTCGAGGCTGCAGGCTCGACGGAGCGGACCATCGGGAAAATGGTTCGCTCCTTGAACTCGCGCGTGATCGGGTGGAGCGAACTGTAGGCTTCGGCGATCGGCTGGACTCCGAGGGAGGGGCCGGCAAAAAGCCGGACCTCTTGATCGACCACGATATCGTCCCCCACCTCTACCCCCCAGTCGCGGAGGAAAGCCTTCAGGTCATCACCCCCGGGAGGAGCCAGGAGGATCAGGAGCCTGCCGGCGTTTTTTATGTAGTCATCCACCGCCTTCAGCTCCTGGTCCAGAAGCGGTTTTTGCGGTCCGGCCACGATCAGGAGAGAGGCCTGCTCGGGGACTTTCGCCTGGGTGGATAAAAGGAGCTCCTGCGCCTGATAGTTTTCGTTCGCGAGCGCTTCTTTCGCCGCCCCGTATCCCTCGCTCGTGCCTCGGTCATCGATCCTGGGCTCGCCGTGACCGATGAGAAAGTAAATGGTCTTTTTCGTCGTCTTGGTCAGTTTGGCGATGGCATTTGTGACTGCTTCTTCCGTGGTCTCCGTGATGTTCGTCGCTTCTTGCCCATAGCGGATGTGAAGGGTATTGAACTGCCGAACTTGGAACTGCCTGGCCAACTCCGGGTGGCGGTCGGGGTCAATCGGGTAGAACTTGATCCGGGGAGATCTGTGCGTGTAGCTCTTTATGAGACGGGAGGCAGCGGGATTTTCTCCTCTTTCAAAGAATCCATAGATCTCCACGTCACGCTGCAGCCGCTCGAGGACCTTGGCCGATTGAGGGGAGAGAGTAAAAACCTTTGCCGCGGTCAGATCCCAGCGGGCGTGGTGGCGGAGGTTAAGAAAGTTGACCATGATGAGGCTGGCGAGGAAGAGCAAGGAATACAACGCAGCGTGGAGTCCATATCGGGTGGACCGCCGGCTGAGCGTCCTGAGAAAGCTGCGTCCTTGGGTGGCGAGGTAAATCAGGAGGCCGAAGAGGCCGAGACCTAAATGGGCCAAAACGTAAGGGTCCTGCAGCCTCCCGCCGAAGAGATAGGCGACGAGGCCGAAAAAGATGAGCACAAATCCGATCACACCTGCGACTTGTAGAATCCCGCTCATCTATCTCCAGCGAGACGCCTCTACGGAGCGGTGGGTGAGAAAGAGGCTGAAGAAGGCCAAACTGAGAAAATAAACAATCCCTTGGGTATCGATTAATCCTTTGACCATCTCGCCGTAGTGCTCGATGACCGAGAGATACTTGAGGATTTTTCCCGGCCTGGGACCGATGGTTTCGGCGGGCCAAGCCAGTAAGTAGAGGAGCAACAGAATGACGAAGCAAAGCACCGCTGCGATGATCTGATTTTCCGTCAGCGATGAGGTCAGCAGCCCTACCGATACGAAAACCGCCGCCAAAAAATAGAGGCCGAGATAGCCGGCCGCGAGAACGCCCACCTCGGGATTGCCGTAAAGGAGAAGGATGGCCGGGTAGATGCCGGTCAGTAGAATCATCAACCAGACGAAGGTCAAGCATCCGAGAAATTTGCCTAAGACGATCTGCGGCACGGTGAGCGGTGAGGTCAGAAGCAGCTCGTAAGTCCCGGTTCTTTTCTCTTCCGCGAACGAACGCATGGTCATGATCGGGACCATGATGAGCAGCACGATGGCGAGGTTGTGAAGGAGTGGAGCGATCACTTGCTCGTTGAGATTCAGACTCTGCAAACCTTGGGAATTTTGCAGGCCGGAATAGAGCGTGACGAGGTGATCGAAACGGAACAGGAGGTTGAAGAAAAACCAACCGCTGACCAGGAGAAACCCTGTGAGGGAGACATAGGCGATCGGCGAGACAAAAAAAGAGCGGATCTCCTTTCCCGCGATGACCCCGATGACTCTCACCAGGACGATCATTCCTCGACCTGCGAATCTCTCTCGCTCGGCTCTTTGGCGATGGTGCGTAAAAAAACCTCCTCCAGGCTACCGCCTCGGGTGAGCTCGGTTAGGGTTTGCTCCACCGCGATCTTTCCCTCATTGATGATGACCACCCTGGCGCATAGCTGCGAAACCTCCGGCAGGAAGTGGGTTGAAAGGATGACGGTTCGGTCCCTTGAAAGCTCCCTGATCAGACCCCGGATCTCGACGGCCTGTTTCGGGTCGAGTCCCAGAGTCGGTTCGTCCAATATCACCACCGGCGGGTTGTGAATCAGGGCCTGGGCAAGCCCCAGCCGTTGGCGATAGCCTTTGGAGAGGTGCTTGATGAGGCGCGAGGCGACATCGGTTAGGGAGCACTTCTCCAGCACGCCGTCTATGGCCCGCCGGACCTCTTTTTTGCCCCCGCCTTTAATTCTGCCGACAAAAATTAGATACGAACTGACTGTCATGTCATGGTAGAGGGGAGGATTTTCCGGAAGATATCCGATCCGTTGGCGTGCCTGGTAGGAATCCCGGAAGACATCGAATCCCTCGATCGTGACCGTGCCTTTGGAAGCCCGCATGAAACCCGCAATGATTCGCATCGTGGTGGTCTTCCCGGCGCCGTTGGGGCCGAGAAATCCCAAAATCTCCCCGCGCCGGGCGGTGAACGAAACGTCTTGAATGGCCCGCAGTTCACCGTAGATTTTGGTGAGATGAGATACCTCTACCACAGGTTTTCCTCATCTACCCACTCGGTCTCGGTTTGTCAAGGAAAGAAGCGGAACTTTCGCATCGTAGCACCCTCCAGGAGAGCCCACGTAGCCTTTGAGGGCGCGGCAAATCCCTGGGGCGGTGAGCGGACAGTTCGGAAGTGGTCAAAAAATCAAGGGCTTTTGGAGCTTCTCTTGCGGCTTTCGGCTTGACAATAGAGCGGAATTCAATAATACTTCAGGCGGGTTTTTTGTTCGCGGTGTCAGGGTATGATCATTCCGGTAGAGCAGATCACCGAGCCCCCGAAAAGGCTCCGCTTTGCGGAAAGCATCGAAGAGTTAAATCATGCGATGGACTTGGTCAGGGACTATCGCTTCCCCGAGTTTGTCGACGTCGATCTGGTATATTACCGGTCGGGTCGGGAACTCTTCTTCGAGGGCCGGTTTGGAGCGTGGGTGGAGGGGCATTGCGGCCGTTGCCTTAAGAGCTATTCCTTCGCTCTCAAGAAAAATTTTGCCTTTGTTTTGACCCCAGATCCGTTATCACGCAAGAAAGGGGAGTTGGACCAGAGCGAGATGGGGTTGAGTTTCTACGCTTCCAAAGAAATCAATCTCTTCCCTTTTATCCGGGAGCAGGTGCTGTTAGCGCTCCCTACGCGTCCGTTATGCGAGGAGGGCTGCCACGGGCTTTGCCCAAGTTGCGGTGCGGACCTCAACCTGGAGCCGTGTCGCTGTGCGGTTTCGCCAGGCGATCCGCGTATGTCTCTTTTCCGCACTCTGAAGTTAAATCAATAGTTTCCCTCCTCTCTTCGCATTGGTTTGCCTTGCGTCTAGGAAGAGGGAAAGAGGTGGATCAAGAAGATGCCAGTACCTAAGAGAAGAACTTCCAAGAGGAAGAAAAATCAACGCAGGTCCCACGACGCCCTTTCTGTGCCCCAATGGAGCACCTGCCCAAAATGCGGGGAGACTGCCTTCCCCCATCGCGCGTGTCCTAGCTGCGGCCACTACCGCGGTAGGCTTGTGGTCGAAACCGAAGAGAGCTAAGGGGCTTCCCTTCGCCTATGATAGCGATCGCTGTGGATGCCATGGGAGGCGACCGGGCTCCCGGGGCGGTGGTTGAGGGTTCCGTGCTCGCTGCCGCGGATCTGGACGTGGAGGTTCTCCTGGTGGGTCGGAAGGATGTGGTCGAAAGCGAGGTCGCTCGTTATCCCTCCCGGCGCGCAACCTTGAAGATCATTCCAGCTTCTCAGGCCGTCGCGATGGATGAATCCCCGAGCGCGGCGCTGAGAAAAAAGGACTCCTCCATGAAAGTCGCCTTTGAGCTGTTAAAGCGGCGGGAGGTTCAGGCGGTGGTCAGCGCGGGAAACTCAGGGGCAGTGATGGCGACGGGGATGTTCGTTTTAGGGAATCTGCCGCACGTGGAAAGACCGGCTATCCTTGTGGTCGTGCCCACGGTGACGCGCGCGGCCGTGATCATCGATGCCGGGGCCAACGTCGACTGCAAGCCGCGCCATCTGGTTCAGTTCGCCCTCATGGGTTCGGTCTACGCCGAGAGGGTTCTGGGTATTTCTCGTCCCCGGGTAGGCGTGCTCAGCAACGGCGAAGAAGAGGGGAAGGGAAACGATCTGACACGGGCCGCGAGCGATCAGCTTGCCGGCGGTCCGCTGAATTATATCGGCTATGTAGAGGGTAGAGACATCTGCAGCGGTAAGCTCGATGTGGTAGTGTGCGATGGTTTTACCGGCAATGTGACCCTGAAGACGATGGAAGGGGTGGCGAACTTTATCGTGTCGGTGCTCAAGGACGCATTTCAGAAAAGTACGCTCAGCCGTCTGGGGTATTTGCTCAGCCGAAAATCTCTCCGAGAGGCCTACGCTCGCCTGGATCACACGGAATATGGTGGAGCCCCCCTTCTGGGATTAGATGGAGTCGCCATCATTGCCCACGGGGGCTCCGGTCCCAAGGAGATCAAGAACGCCATTCGGGTAGCCAAAGAGGCGGTCCTTCACGACGTTAACCACCACATTGCCGAGGTACTGGAAGAGCTTACCGATAAGACTGCCGACAAATTCCCGGGAAAAATCTGGCGCCGGGTCAAGTCAAAAATCGAGACCCTGGCCGAGAAACCAGATCCCGAGGGAGAAGAAAGAGAAGACAAAAGTGGGGGAGAGGGTTAGGCTCGCGTTCGTTTTCCCTGGCCAGGGATCCCAGTATGTGGGGATGGGAAGAGAGCTCTATGAGGCGTCTGATGTCGCGCGCCAGATCTTCAGCGAAGCGGACGAGGTTTTAGGGCTGCCTTTAAAGCGGCTTTGTTTTGGCGGTCCTGAAGCGGAACTCAAGCTCACCGAGTATACCCAGCCGGCTATCCTTACGGTCTCGATCGCCGCGCTGCGGGTCCTGGAGAAAGAGAGCGGGCTCAGACCCGTCTGGGTGGCGGGCCACAGCTTGGGGGAATACAGCGCGTTGGTCTGTGCGGGGGCCCTTTCCTTCCGCGACGCGGTCAAAGTCGTGCGGGAGCGGGGGAGGTTGATGCAAGAGGCCGTTCCTCAGGGCCAGGGACTGATGGCTGTGATCTTGGGGTTGGAGGCTCGGGAGGTAAGGCGGGTTTGTGAGGAGGCCGGCGGGGGCGAGGCGGTGGCGCCGGCAAATTTCAATGGGGGCGGGCAAGTTGTCATCGCCGGAGCCAGGTCGGCCGTGCGTCGAGCGATGGCCTTGGCGCAGGAGCGCGGAGCGAGGAGGGTTTTGGATCTGCCCGTCAGCGCTCCCTTTCATTGTTCCCTGATGCTGCCTGCCGCCGAAGGGCTGAGACGGGCATTGGCCGAGGTGGTGGTTCGCCCCGTGTCGATAGGGGTGGTCACCAACGTCGAAGCCAAAGTCAATATGGATGGCGGCCGGGTGAAGTCCCTTCTAGTGGAGCAGGCGATTTCACCGGTTCGGTGGGAGGAGTCGGTCAGAGAACTGGAGAGGCTGGGCTGCGAACTGGTCGTCGAGGTTGGCCCGGGCAAGGTATTAAGTGGGCTGGTCAAGAGAATTAGCCCGCAATTGAAGGCCAAAAACTTCGAATCCCCTCGTGACCTTGAGAAATTTGTGGCGGATTAAGGGTTATGCCGGATCTCAAGGACCAGATCGCCTTGGTTACCGGCGGCGGCCGGGGCATAGGGAAAGCTATCGCGCTGGCTTTGGGTCGCTTGGGCGCGGGGGTCATGATCAACTACCGGCAGAGTCGGGAGGCGGCCGAGGTCACCCTTAAGGAGCTTGTGGTACAAGGTGGGAGCGGCGAGCTATGCCCGTTTGACGTCGCCGATGAAAATCAGGTAGAAGAAGCGGTGAAAAAAATCGTTGACCAGCATAAAAAAATTGATATTCTAGTCAACAATGCCGGCGTGACCTCAGATAATCTCTTGGTCCGCCTTACGGCTGAGGACTGGAATCGGGTCATCGGAGTCAACGTTAAAGGGACCGTTCATTGCACCAAAGCTGTCTGTCGGAGGATGATCCGGGAGCGATACGGCCGTATCGTCAATTTGAGTTCGGTGGTGGGACAGATTGGCAACGCCGGCCAGTCCGCTTATGCGGCATCGAAGGCGGGTATTATCGGATTTACCAAGGCCATGGCACGCGAGCTGGCATCACGCGGCATCACGGTTAATGCGGTGGCGCCGGGCTTAATCGATACCGAAATGACAACCCGGCTCCCGGAAAAGCTTCGGGACGAATTTCTGCGCTCTATCCCCTTGGCGCGTTTTGGGACCTCTCAGGATGTGGCGGAAGCGGTGTCATTCCTCGTGGGTCCTGGCGCCTCTTATATCACGGGGCAAGTCATCAACGTGAACGGCGGACTCTACATGTAGAGAAAATGTTAACCAGGAGGTAAAAAACATGGCATCGTCCGTAGACGCCAGGGTGAAAGAGATCGTTTGCGAGCAACTGGGTGTGAGCGAGGACGAGGTGACTCCAGAGGCCTCATTCATCGAGGACCTGGGGGCCGATTCGCTGGACATCGTCGAGCTGGTCATGGCCTTGGAAGAAGAATACGAGATGGAGATTTCCGACGAAGATGCGGAGAAAATCAAGACCGTCCAGGATGTCATCAGCTACATCGATAGCCATCGATAGGTCCTCCAGTTTTTGAAGGGGGAACCAAGGCCAAGCGCCGTCAGGAGAGGGCTAGGCCCTTTAGCCCAGAGCGGATCGCAGGAGTCGAAATGGCACGGCGGCCATGCTCCTGCGATTTTCTCTATCTGAATAATCTGATAGGGTGCCCGCGGGTCTGAACGCGGCGGAGAGAATGGAGTTATGATCGGTATCGCAAGCGACCACGGAGGCGTGGCGCTCAAAGACCATTTAGTGCAGGTCCTTCGTGCCAAGGGATTGCCGGTTGAGGACTTTGGGACTAACGGAGGCGAGTCGGTTGATTATCCCGACTTTGGCCGGCTGGTCGCCCAGAAGGTTGCCGAGGGTGAAGCGGAGAAGGGGATCCTCGTGTGCACGTACGGGATCGGCATGTCGATCTTGGCCAACAAGTATCCCGGGGTCCGGGCGGCCCTCGTCTATGATCTGAAAGCGGCCCAAATGAGCCGCGAGCATAATAATTCGAACATCCTGGTTTTGGGCGGCGGCGTCATCGAGAACGACGCGGCTGAAAAGATCGTCGAGGCGTGGCTCGAGACACCCTTTGCGGGAGGACGGCACCAGCGGCGCTTGGATAAGATAGCACAAGTCGAGGAGGAACTCGGCGTGCGCGTGGGGAAGAGAGAACCGCAGGCGGCAGCGCTCCGGGGCGAATCCTTCCTGAGGCGCACGGATCTGGATGTCTATGCGGCTATTCAGAAAGAAACCGAGCGGCTTAAGTACAACCTTGAACTGATTGCCTCGGAGAATGTCGTGAGCGAGGCGGTCTTGGAGGCCCAAGGTTGCGTCATGACCAACAAGTATGCCGAAGGCTACCCTGGCCGGAGGTATTACGGAGGTTGTGAATTCGTCGATATTGTGGAAGAACTCGCCATCTCACGGGCCAAGCAGCTCTTTGGCGCCGACCATGTCAATGTCCAGCCCCATTCCGGAACCCAAGCGAACATGGCCGTCTACTTTTCCATCCTCAAACCCGGAGATTGCTACTTCGGTATGAACCTGGCCCATGGGGGGCATCTCTCCATGGGTAGTCCGGTAAATTTTTCGGGCATGCTTTACCGCGTCATTCCGTACGGGGTGCAGCAGGAAACCGGGACGATCGATTATGACGCCTTGGCGGATGCGGCGCGCCAGCACCGGCCTCGTCTGATCATCGCGGGCGCCAGCGCCTATCCGAGGATTATCGATTTCCCGAGGTTTCGCCAGATCGCCGACGAGGTTGGGGCCTATTTGATGGTGGATATGGCTCACATTGCCGGGCTGGTCGCCGCGGGCGTTCATCCGAGCCCTGTCCCCTACGCCGATTTCGTCACGACGACCACCCACAAGACCCTGAGAGGACCGCGGGGAGGGATGATCCTGTGCCGGGCCGAACATGCGAAAACCGTCGACAGCAAAGTCTTCCCTGGCCTCCAGGGAGGACCGCTCATGCATGTCATAGCTGCCAAGGCGGTTGCGTTGAAAGAGGCGCTCGGCCCGGAGTTCAAGCTCTATCAGGAGCAGATCGTCAAGAACGCGAAGGCCTTGGCTGGAGCTTTGGTCGAGGGGGGATTCCGGCTGGTCTCGGGCGGTACCGACAATCACCTGATGCTGGTGGATTTGCGCCAGTCGGAGTTGACGGGAAAGGTGGCGCAGGAGACGCTGGACAAGGCCCGAATTACGGTGAACAAGAACACGGTCCCCTTTGAGACCCGGTCGCCTTTTGTCACCAGCGGGGTCCGGATCGGCACGCCCGCCGTCACGACGCGCGGGATGAAGGAAAAAGAGATGGTGATCATCGCCGGCTTCATCGCGCGGGCTCTGAATCACGTCGGCGATGAAGCGGTTCTGAAATCGGTCGCCGATGATGTGGTCGAGCTGTGCAAAGGGTTCCCGGTGTATCCGCACCGTCTCAACAAGCCGGTTCAAGCCGTTTAAACCGTTCAAGCTGTTCAAAACGTTTTGAACCATTTGAACTTTTTGAACTGCGGGGGCGAGGGGTGACAGGGGTTGAACGGACATGAAATGTCCTTTTTGCCACGAAACCGACAATCGGGTTATCGACTCCCGGCTGAGCAAAGACGGTAACATGGTGCGGCGTCGCCGTGAGTGCCTGAAGTGCACTCGCCGCTTCACCACATACGAGCGAGTCGAGGAGACCATGCCCCTGGTGATCAAAAAGGACGGCCGACGCGAGAGCTACGACCGGCTGAAAATCGTCAATGGCCTGAAGCGCGCCTGCGAGAAGCGCCCGGTGAGCATCAATACCATCGAAGCGATTGCCGACCGCATCGAGCGGGGCCTGCAGGAGCGGGGGGACAAGGAAATCCCGAGTTCGGTTATCGGAGAGGCCGCGATGCGAGAGCTTCACGATACCGATCAGGTTGCCTATGTCCGTTTTGCCTCGGTCTATCGCTCCTTTAAGGATATCAGCGAGTTTATGGTTGAGCTTGAAGAGCTTCTCAAGGAGCGCAAAGGAATGGCCGCTCGCTCGGGCGGGCCGAAACCCAAGAAGGGCCAGGAAAACCGGCCGTCCTGATGGATGAATGACCCTTTCGATAGACTCAGGGTCATGAGCGAGTCGAATGAGCGCGAAGCACGCTACCAGCGCATGGCGGTGCGCCTGGCGCTCCGGGGCGCGGGGCGCACCAGCCCGAATCCCCTGGTCGGGGCTGTCCTGGTCAGAAAGGGAAGGGTCCTCGCCACGGGATATCACCGGCGGGCGGGCGCTGACCACGCGGAGATCATAGCCCTCAAGCGCGCGGGAAAAAGGGCCCGCGGCGCCACCCTCTACATCAATCTGGAGCCTTGCGACCATCAGGGACGAACGCCTCCCTGCACGCTCGCCCTGATCGACTCGGGCATACGGAGGGTGGTAGCCGGGATGGTGGATCCCAACCCCCTGGTTTCGGGCAAAGGGATCCGCCGGCTCAGGCGCGCCGGTGTACAGGTCGATGTCGGCCTGTTGGAGGCCGAATGTCGCTGGCTCAACGAGGCCTTTATCAAATATATCACCCGCCGCATTCCCTTCGTCGTCCTCAAACTCGCCGCCTCTTTGGACGGAAAGATTGCAACTTCAAGGGGAGACTCTCGGTGGATCACGGGAGTTGCAGCACGCCATTACGTCCATCGTTTGCGCAATCAGGTGGATGCGGTTTTGGTCGGCATCGGCACCGTGCTCGCCGATGATCCTGAGCTTACCTGCCGCGTTCGGGGCGGTCGCAACCCTTTAAGGATCGTGCTTGACCGCCACCTGCGCATTCCTTTAACTGCCCGCCTTCTGCGCCAGGCCGATGCGGAAAAAACCATTGTGGTTACCGGACCCCGCGCGCCAGGGAAAAAAATCAAGGCCCTCGAAGATCTCGGGGCGCGGGTGTGGCGCGTTCCTCTGGTTCGAAGCGGCCTTTCTTTCCCATCGCTATTGAAGAGATTGGGTCGACTCGGTTTGCTGAGCGTCATGATTGAAGGCGGAGGGACGACGGCGGGCCGTGCGTTGCAGGAGAATGTGGTGGATAAAGTCCTGTTTTTTTATGCCCCCAAAATCCTCGGCGGAGACGGTAGAGATATGATCGGCGCGCTGGGGATCAAGCAGGTGAGCCGGTGCCGGAGAATCAGGGATGTCGAGGTAAAAAGGTTCGGGCCGGATTTGCTGATCTCGGGATATCTCAAGTAGCCTTATCGTCAAGGCCATCCAGGCGGGTGGAAACCCCTTTTGCCTGATTTTTTCCTCTTGTAAGCCTACCGCTCCTTCGCGTAAAATCGCTGTAAAATTAGAAGCATAGTTTGTAGAGAATGCAAATGCCGCCGGGTTAAAGTCTAAAGCCTCTTTGTTGGACGCGGTAGCAAAGGAAGCCTCTTTAATTAAGTCTCGGCGTAAACTTCCAACCTGGAATGATCCGAGGGAATGGGGTCAAGTCCGCTCTTGGCTCTTGAGACATACTATGAATCGACTAAAGGAGGAGAAAAGGGGAAATCATTCTGATTCTTCGAGTT
>MGSI01000154.1:13450-21963 GCA_001798455.1 Deltaproteobacteria bacterium RIFCSPLOWO2_02_FULL_57_26
ATCGACTAAAGGAGGAGAAAAGGGGAAATCATTCTGATTCTTCGAGTTCCGAGCGAACCGCGACAAGGCCGGCCTCGACATCTTCTGGCTCAGAGACGAGAGCCTCGAAGAGTCCGACAATCTTCCCGATCCGGATGTCCTCGGCCAGGGAATCGTCGATGACCTCGAAGCCGCCCTCGAACAATTCCGTGAGATCGCAAACGACTTGGGAGGCGAGAGAATAGAAACCGAAAAGAGCTGATCTGGCAGGGCGATCTATGATCTCAACGACCCAACTTTCACGTTTTCGCAATTCCGAAAGTACGATAATATCCGGAATCGGTTTGGGCTCTTTGGTTGTTTGTTCCTGAAAGGAGGGTAGGAGCATGAAGTTATCGTTAAAGGGGTTAACGCTTGCGGCGGGAATTTTCTGGGCTCTCACCGTTTTCTTTGTCGGGTTCCTGAATTTCCTCTGGCCATCTTACGGAAGAGCCTTCCTTGACGTCGTGAGCTCGGTCTATCCGGGTTACAAGGTAGCGGGCACTTTTGGCAGCGTGATCGTGGGGACTCTCTACGCGCTGCTTGACGGCGGGATCGCCGGCGCGGTCTTTTCGTGGCTCTACAACTGTTTTGCGAAGTAAGAAGATTTCACGGGTCGGGAGACGTTTCGCAATCTTTATTTGGGTTGCCTGCGCATTATTTGCAGGCAGGAAGATGGCGGATGAGCGGATCTTAACGCGGTCGCAAGGGGCTTTGAGAGGTGGTAAGATAAATTTCATTGGAAAGGGAAGGTTATGAAAAGCATCGACGAGCGAATTAAGAATCTTCCTCCGGCCTTGAAAAAGGAAGTGGAGGAATTCGTAAACAGCCTGCTCAAGAAACAGGGAAAGAAGAAAGGCAAAAAGCTCCGTCAGGATTGGGCGGGTGCGGTCGCTCACGCACATACGATTACGAACAATTAATCAACCGCGACAAGGCCGGCCTCGATATCTTCTGGCTCAGAGACGAAAGCCTCGAAGAATCCGACAACCTGCCCGATCCCGACGTATTGGCCCAGGAAATCGTCGTCCCTCGACTCGCTTCGCTCGGGACGACCCCGAGCCAGGACCCACGGCCAGCCCGTGGACCGCGTCGAGGGGTCGAAGACCTCGAAGCCGCCCTCGAAGAATTCCGCGAAATCGCCACAGATTTGGGCGTAGAGGGTCGCGAACGCGAAAAGAGCTAATCTAGGCTGGCTTTCGGGGAACAGTTTACTCCATTCGACTGATGAGCCTCACGGCAGGCCGGTTTGGTTGAAGGGTCGGGACGTCGAAGGACACCTTGCAAATCAGAACTGGATGGAGTACTCTTTTTAGTGCTGAAAGGAGAACCGATATGAGGACCATACCGGCCAGAGAGATCAAGCGGCGGGGCATAGGGGCAGTCCAAGAGGCGTTAAAGGAGGGTCCTGTTCACATCATTAAAAACGACCAGCTGGCGTTTGTTGTCTTGGACGAAGAGCATTACCGCGAGTTGCTGGAGGCCCAGGAACAGGCCTACGTGGCCAGGGTCAAAGCCTCACTCCAGGATGTCAAAGCCAGACGGGTGCGTCGCGTCACTGCCAAGAAGCTGATTGACGAACTCGGTCTGGAAGACTGATGTACGCGCTGGTCGCGACTCAACACTTTGACCGCAGCATAGTCAAATTTAGCCGTGCCCACCCTGAACTCGGAAGACAACTAGCAAAAATCTTGCGTGATCTTGAATCCGATCCTTTCCAACCCCACCTGCGGTTGCATCCGCTCAAGGGATCCCTGGAAGGTCTCCATGCCGTCAGTTTGACGCAGGCATACCGCATTACCCTGATGCTCAGGACGAAAAAGAAGGAAATTATTCTGCTCGATATCGGGAGCCACGAGGAGGTTTATCGTTAGGGGATCATTTATTGACCTATAGTGGCGGAATTAAATAAATTGACATCAAATCCCCTCTTACCCCCCTTTTGTAAAGGGGGGATGGGGGGATTATGGTAATTTTCTTTTTTCCTTCGCTATAGTTAGTCATCAGCTAAACTCGACAATCATCAACAGGCTCGATTATAGTTAGAAGAGGGATATTTTATGTTTACCGGTATCATCGAGGACGTGGGTCGAGTTCATGAGTGGCAACTAAAGCGCGGCTCCGGCGTTCTTACCCTCAAGTCTCACCTTCCTTCGAAAGCGATCGGTCTGGGTTCGAGTGTCGCCGTGAACGGGACCTGTTTGACCGTGGTGGCAAAAGCCAAAGGACGCTTTACCGTCGAGGTTTCCCTGGAGACTCTGAGGCGGACGAATTTAAGGTCGATCAAGCTCCGAGACGCGGTCAACCTTGAGTTACCGCTGCGACTTCAGGATCGCCTTGGAGGCCATTTGGTCACCGGCCACGTCGACGGGGTGGCAGTGATTGAGGAAGTCAAGAAAAGAGGAAATTTCACTTTCTTCTGGTTTCGCGTCCCCGCTCCCCTGGCACCGCTGGTTGTCCCCAAGGGTTCGGTCGCCGTGGATGGCATCAGCCTGACCGTCAATGAATGCACAGACCGGCGCTTTTCCGCCGCGATTATCCCTTATACTCTCCGACATACGAATTTGCGCCAGCGCAGGGTTGGTGATAAAGTCAACCTTGAAGTCGATATCATAGGGAAGTATGTCAAGCGCTTGTTGGGAAGCAAGTGAACTAACATCTGCTGGCTCCAAGGATCCTTTAAGTTGACTCTAGCTTTCTAACCCCGTTTAGTCCACGACCATGCCGGTTTCCAGTATCGAAGAGGCCATCCAGGATGTCCGTGCCGGGAAGACGATTGTCCTGGTGGATGAGGATGGCCATGATAGCGAGGGCTTTCTTTGTGTCGCTGCCGAGACGATCACCGCGGAGGCGGTTAACTTCATGCTTCTGTACGGTCGCGGCTTGGTCTGTCTGGCTCTGACCGAGGAAAGGATGAGGCAGTTAGCCATTCCTCTTATGGTTCAGGAAGGTGGCGCTCCGCCGAGCCACCCTTTCGGCGTGTCGATCTGCGCGCGCTCCGAGAGAGACCTGGGCGCCTCCGCAGCCAGCCGCGCAAAGACGATCAGGGCGGCGGTCGCCAAAGAGACAAAGCGCGCCGACCTCATGTCCCCGGGCTATGTCTTTCCGATTCAGGCCCGTAAAGGAGGCGTCTTGGTCCGCTCCGGTCACGTTGAAGCCTCCGTGGATTTAGCCCGGCTCGCCGGCTACGAGCCTGCCGGAGTCGTCTGCCAGATCCTACAGGATGATGGCTCGGTGGCCCTGACGCCCTATCTTGACGGCTTCGCTGAGAAACACCACCTTAAAATCGCCTGCATCGCCGACCTTATCGCCTTTCGCCTGCGCAGCGAGTCTTTGGTGCGGCGGGTCGCGGAAGCGGGTTTTCCAACCATTGATGGGGGTATCTATAAGGCCATCGTCTATGACAACAACGTCGATGCCCTTGAGCATATGGCCCTGGTCAAAGGGGAAATCAGCAGGGACGAGGCGGTGCTGGTGCGGATGCACTCGGAGTGTCTGACGGGAGATGTCTTTGGCTCGGAGCGTTGCGACTGCGGGGAGCAGATCCGCCAGTCCCTCAAGATGATCGACCAGGAAGGCAAGGGCGTGCTCGTCTACATGCATCAGGAGGGACGAGGCATCGGATTGACGAACAAGATCAAGGCCTACGCCCTGCAGGATCAGGGGATGGATACGGTGCAGGCCAATCTCCAGTTAGGCTTTAAGGATGACCTCAGGGATTACGGGATCGGGGCCCAGATCCTGCGCGATCTGGGAGTCCAAAAGATCCGTTTAATGACCAATAACCCGCGCAAAATTGTTGGCGTGCAGGGGTACGGCCTGACCGTGGTGGAGCGCGTTCCCCTGGAAGTAATGCCACATGCGACGAACATCGGCTATCTCCGCACGAAGCAGGAAAAGCTCGGGCATCTTTTGACCAAGCTCGAGGCCAAACCCGGGAGCTGAGGAGGATAGAGGCCGATCTTTCCGGGCTAGCCAGGCCCTTTGAAAACGGGCAGCCATGGGTAAGGTAATCGAAGGGAAGGCGGATGCTCGGGGGTTACGGATAGGCATCATCGTGAGCCGGTTCAACAACTTCGTGACCGACAAGCTGCTCGAAGGGGCATTGGAGGCGTTAAGGAATCACGGCGGGGAAGAGGAAGACATCGATATCGTGCGCGTGCCCGGCGCCTTTGAGATCCCTCTCCTGGCGCACAAGATGGCCGCCACGGGAAAGTATGATGCCCTGGTATGTCTGGGCGCTGTAATTCGCGGCGATACTCCTCACTTCGAATACATCTCCGACGCGGTGACCAGAGGCATCGGGCATGCAATCCTGCAATTCCGCGTGCCCATCTCTTTTGGCGTTCTCACCACCAATACCGTCGAGCAGGCGATGGAGCGGGCCGGGGAGAAGATGGGCAATAAGGGCTTCGAGGCGGCCCTGACGGCCATCGAGATGGCGAACCTCAACAAAGAAATCCCGTAAAATAAAGCCAGTATTCAGCAGCCGGACGTCAGCTATCAGCTGAAACTTTCTTTACTGAAAGCTGACCGCTGATAGCTAAAGGCCTTGTATTTCATTATGGGGATTAGGCGAAAGGGTAGGGAGCTTGCCCTCCAGGCCTTGTATCAGATGGAGATGACCGGGGAGGCCTCGCCCGCCGCCCGGGAGCTTTTCTTGAGCCATTTTGAAGGGAGCGCTAAGGCGCGGGATTTCGCCCGGCGTCTGATCTCCGGCGTGATCACTCACAGAGAGCAGATCGACCGGCTCATCGAGCAATGCGCGGAAAACTGGAAGCTCAGCCGGATGGCGAAGGTCGACCTGACGATTCTGCGCATCGCTACCTACGAGCTCTTGTTCTGCCCGGATATCCCGCTCAACGTGAGCATGGACGAAGCCATCGAGATCGGCAAGCGCTACGGTTCCGACGACTCGGCGACCTTCATCAACGGGGTCCTGGACCAGATTGCGGTTACGGGCGGGGTCAAAGAGCTTTAGCGAAATTTCCGAGCGGTCTTCAAGGCGTGTCCAAAATGAATCCAGCCTAATACCAGAGATAATAAGTGGCAACGCCGAAAACGATGACGACCCACCAAAGCACGAGTTCTGTCCGCATCCATAGCTTGTAGTTCTGAAAACAAAGCGCCCGGGGCAAAAGGTTGGTGCCTGCTCGGAGGACGATGTACAAGCCCAACAACTGCGCGGTAATCCCCAGTGCAGCATGCACGGTGGAAACGGAATAATATGGGTTGCGCAACCTGCCGGGCAGCTCGGGGATCACCCCTTCCCGAAACGACGGAAACATTATCAAAGCGATCATAACCAGGTTGAGCATCATAACGCTTCCCTGACAAATGCCATGAGCACGATAACACCTGCGACGCGCAAGCATCATTCCTACCAACAGGGCAATTCCCATGAAAAGCTGAATAACCAGATTGATGTCTGCTTCGAGAAGTGCGTTGGTTCCAAGAAATCCGCTCATGTCACTGTCACGCAATCTCCCTTTTCCGGAGATGTCCTTTGTAGCCTTGGATCAGTAGCGGGAAGATTCTGCAACAATTCTTTGCGTTTCGCAATAGCAGAGTTCATCGAGGTGATCCAAAAAGAGGTTAGAGAAGATTTGCAGAAGACTTTGAAGGCTTACGAAAGGAGCTAGCGGCCTACTTTGGGCGATGGAGTTTCAGGCCGGGAATACTCCGGAAATGGGGATCGATCGTAAAAACTTCCGCGTCATGTTCCAAGGCAAGCGCGGCAATGATGACATCCATAAGCGGGAGGGTGGTTCCTTTCCTTCGCAGACTGGAAGAGAGCTCTCCTGCCCGCCGCCATGCGGAAACGTTCATCTCTAGAAAGGGAAGAGCAGATACATGATCAAGTATTGCGTTGGCCTCTCCTGCGGTTCGACAACCCTGCAGAAGCTCAGCCAGGACTGGTCCTACAAGAGCTAGGTCGTCCTCGTCGATCAGGAGATCGATAACCTGCTTTTCTTCGGATTCCGGATCGTTAAAAAACTCAATCCAAACCGTCGTATCAGCGACGACCACGCCGGACCCTTTCGTGTTCTTTCATGGCCTTTAATTCTTCGGCTTCCATCTTTCGCCAATCCAGATCAATATGAATCTTGCCGCTCAAGCTCTTTAAGCCTTCCAGCTTCTTGCGTCGCACAAACTCTTTCAGGGCGCGATTCACTACAGCGGTCCTGGTTTTCTCGCCGGTGCACTTCATGGCTTCCTCTAACAGCTTTTCATCTATGGCCAATGTGGTGCGCATATCTGATGCCTCCTACTTATGCCTTGATTATATGCCTTTATCGTATGCCGTCAAGAGCTGTTTTCCGGGACGAAAAAAGCCAAAAACACGTGACACTGAATGACACAAATCTGTGATATGAAGAGAGTTTGTTTTGGAGGCAGAGCGAGTTGGTATGGAGCGCACTGAATTATTGATGAGACCGGCAAACTGGATGCAGGCGGGGGGGTGGAGGTAGAAATATGGCCGGTCGAAATGATCCATGCCCCTGCGGAAGCGGGCTCAAGTTCAAAAGGTGCTGCCTGAGGAAAGAGGAGGCCGCCGGGACGTACACTTCGGGAGAGCGCGACAGCGCACTAGGGAAGCTCATGCGCTTTTCGGCCCGATCCGAGTTCAATGACAAGCACAGGGCGGCGCTGGAACTTTTTTGGGGCGACTGGCTGTCGGAAGAGCCGGATGAAGAACTAAACCAGGTGATGGATTCCGAGCAGGTGAATCTCGCTTACCACAGTTGGTTTGTTTTCGATTTCAACCTCGGCGAAAGCCGGACGCTGCTGGATCTCTTCCTTGAGCGAGAGGGGGAGAGGTTGAGTTCCCGGGAGCGGAGATACCTGGAGGGCATGCGGGGTAGCCATCTCAGGCTCTACGAGGTCCTTGACGTGAAACCCGACGAGGGGATAGAGATTCGCGACCTATGGGAGGACAAGCGCATGTGGGTGCCGGAGCGCCTGGCCACCCGGCAGCTCGTGGCCTGGGACGTGATCGCCGCAAGGGTCGGGCGCGGCGCGGAAGGGGAAGTGGTTTTTGAGACCGTACCTCACGTCTACCCGGCGGGGGCCAAAGACGATCTTTTAAAGGGCCTCCGCAAGGCACACCGGATTTTTACGCGCGAATTTCCGCAGAAGAGTATCGCTGACTTTTTCAAGTCTATGGCGCCGGTCTTTCATCAATTGTGGCTGGAGCGGGTGGCACTCCGGCCTCTTCCCAAGATCATGACGGCCGAGGGGGATCCCTTCATTTTCGGCAAGGTCCTGTTTGACGTGGTCGACCGTAGTTCCGTGACAAAGTCCCTGGCTGGTCGTCCGGAGCTTGTTGACCATAGTGACGGAAGCTATGGGTGGGTGGAGAAGGCCGGGGCATTCGAGCGCAGCCTGGGCACATTCTCAATAGAAGGGAATCGCCTGGTCCTGGAAACCACCTCCCGGCAGCGGGCGGAGCGAGGGCGGGAGTTTCTAGAAGGCCTTCTGGGAGAGGCTATCCGGTTCAGGGCGATAAGCTACGAGGACGTTGGCCAGGCGCTCAAGCGAGGGCCGAGTCCGGCTCAAAGAAGAGAGCCGGAGATTCCTCCCGAGCTGCAGCACAAACTGCTCGGGGAGTTCTACGAACGGCACTATCGAGAGTGGCTCGACCAGCCGGTTAAAGCCCTGGGCAACCGCACGCCGCGCCACGCGGCCCGCTTGAAAACCATGCGTCCTAAGCTGATCACGCTGCTGAAGGATTTTGAGAGCCACGCAGAGCGCCAGCGCCGCGCAGGAGAGCCTGCCTACGATTTCAGGTGGATGTGGGAGGAACTGGGCCTGGAGCGGGAGTGAGGACAGGGGCGACGAAGGACCCCAGCCGGGGGAGCTTGTGAATGGCGGATGCCGAAGAATTAGCGGTTCTAAAAGAGGTGACCCGACGCCTTAACCGGGCCAAGATCCCCTACATGGTTACGGGCTCCATCGCGGCAAACTTTTATACGGTACCGCGTATGATTCGTGATATCGATATCGTGGTGGAGTTATCAGAGCGTGATATCGGTTGCTTTTCTTGAACTGAAAGGACGGGGACAGGCACCGCTTCTCGGAGCCAGTCCCCTTGAAGCAGAATTCGTCCCTTGTTTACGCCGCCCATCTCGACCGGCGGGCAAGCGCAAGGTTAGACACTTGAGCACTGATTTTGTACAATCCATATAGTCATTACCTTTTAGCCCGGTACCCGGATCGAGAGGGGTGGATCGGCAAGACAGTACCTGATGCGTCGATCGACAAGGCCATTCTAGCTCAAAAAGGTCGGGGCAGGGCCGAAGCCCGGGGTATTGTAAAGCAATTTACCGAGCTTATTGGAGGGAGGGTGGAAGTCGAGAGCGAAGTCGGAAAAGGGTCGACCGTTACCGTAACCATTCCTTATGCAGGATAAGAAAGGAGAGAATCGAACGTGAAGGAATACATCAATCCAGCGACGTTATATAAGTCCTCTGTTTACTCGCACGCGGTCAAGG
>MGSI01000155.1 GCA_001798455.1 Deltaproteobacteria bacterium RIFCSPLOWO2_02_FULL_57_26
TTGTAGGTGAGCGCGGGAAAAATCTCCGTGAGCCTCCTTCCGGCAACGGTCACCTCCTGAAGGCCCGTGAGCGTTTGAGCCTGAGCATTAAAATAATTGATGTTTCCCTTGAGATCGGTAACCGCCACACCACTCCCCACACCCTGAATCAGGGCCTCCTTCAAGGCCTCCAAGTCAGTCGCTTCCCTTTGTTTTTCTCTGAGGAGACGTTCCGCCTCGTAGAGCTTGCGGGCAAGAAAGCCGCTCAAAAAGGCGATGATAAAGAAGGCGGGTATGTTGAGCGTCAAGCCCATGACGAGGGGCTCGAAGCTGGAGAACCAGCTCCCAAACAGGCCGTGATGACTCCACACGAGAAGAACCCCATAGAAAAGTGCGGATAAGCCGGCGGTAATGAACGCCCCGCGATAAAAGAGCAAGATGGCGCTGTTAACGATGGCCAGGTTATAGAGGAATGGGAACGGGCTCTCGACCCCGCCGGTGAGTGACACAATGCCGGTGATCAACAGGACGTCGAAGTCGATCTGGGCATGGGAAAACAGGACCAGGTTCTTAATCCAGGGCAAAACCAAGGCGGAGCTTATGGAAATGACATAAGCCGCGATTAGAGGGAACTGGAGCGATCGGAGCAGGGCGGGATCGGCGTCCCCTTTGACAAAAGAAAAGAGGGCCGTGGCGCCCAGGAAAAACGTCAGGATGACTACCCTAAGAAAGAGCAGCCATTTGAGTCTTCGGGTAAGCTCTTTTTTTTCTTCGCTCAAGGCTCGGTTTCCTTGTTTTTAAACTCGCGCCCACAGAAGGGGACAGTCCCCTTTCGGAAGGGGGACTGTCCCCTTTTCCTTCTTAGGAGACCAGGGAGCCCAGTTGGAAGATCGGCAGATACATCGAGATGACCAAACCTCCGAGGATTACCCCCAGGACCACCATGATCAACGGCTCCATGAGCGAGGTTAGATTGGCCACGGAGTTATCCACCTCGTCCTCGTAAAAATCCGCCACCTTTTTGAGCATCGCGTCCAGAGCTCCCGTGTTTTCCCCGATGGCCACCATCTGACAGACCATCGGAGGAAAAATTTTGCTCTCCGTAAGCGGCTCCGCTACCGTCTTTCCCTGGCTGATGCTCACCCGCGCGTCCATGATGGCCTGTTCCACGACCTTGTTCCCGGCGGTCTTCGCCGTGATTGCCAAACCATCGAGAATCGGCACTCCAGAGCTCAATAGGATCGACATGTTCTGAGAGAAGCGCGCCACCGCGACTTTGCGCAGAAGGTCTCCGATGATCGGCATCTTTAGCATGATACCGTCGATAACCATTCTCCCCTGGGATGTCTTGTAATAATAGCGGATCGCGGCGACGAGGATACCGACTCCGATCACCATGTAAACGAAATAAGCCCGGAACCAGTTGCTCATATTAATAGTTATCTGCGTCGGGGCCGGCAGGGCCTTGCCCATCCCGCCATAGAGCTCAGCGAAGACGGGAATGACGTAGAGGAGCAAGATCGTGACGACCCCCACGGCCACCACAACGATCGTGCAGGGATAGATCATGGCCCCCTTAACCTTTGATTTGAGCTTGGCAGATTTCTCGATGAACAGTGCGATTCGGTTCAGAATGGTATTCAAGACGCCGCCCACCTCTCCGGCCGCAACCATATTCACGTAAAGGTCATCGAAGGCCTTGGGATGCTTTTTTAGTGCATCCGCCAACGTAAACCCGCCTTCGACGTCCTGCTTGATAACCCGGATAATATTTCTGAAGGCCTTGTTTTCGGATTGCTGGCTTAAGATCTCGAGGCCCTGGACGATGGGAAGCCCCGCATCGATCATGGTGGCGAATTGGCGCGTGAAGAGCATCACGTCATGAGCTGTCACTTTAACCCCAAACCCGGGGAGGGTGATTTCTTTTTCCAGCCCTTTGCCTTTCTCGCGAACCCGCGTGGGGATCGGTTGGATCCTCTGGCTCCTTAGGCGCGCTAGCACCGCCTGCTGATTTGCCGCCTCCATTTCGCCCTTGAGAACCTTGCCCTGGGCGGTTTTTCCTTCCCATAGAAAAACTGGCATCTTTAAACCCTCCGGTTTTAGTGAACAGTTAATAGCGAATGGCGAATGGTTCCTCCCCACCCACCATTTGCTATTCACCTTTTGCCATTCACTGTTTACATCCCCAGCGAAAAGACCGAGCCGAACCCCTTGTCCGAATCCGTGACCCGCACGGTCTCTTCGATGGTCGTGAGCCCCTGTCGTACTTTTTGAAGGGCGCTCATCCTCAAGGTGCTCATTCCAAGCTTCACCGCTTCGCGCTTCAAATCGGCCGCCGACGCCCCCCTGAGAATCAACTCTTTTATCGCCTCATGCATGACCATGACCTCGTAGAGCGCCACGCGGCCCCTATATCCGGTCTGATTGCAGTTCCCGCACCCCTTGCCGTGACGCGGTTGAAAGCCCATGCTCACCTCTGCGGGATCGACCCCGATATTGATCAGGGCCTCCGGGCTAACCTCCGCAGGCTCTTTACAGGTAGCGCATATCTTGCGCACCAACCTCTGCGCTGCGACCAGGTTAACCGAAGAGGTAAGTAGGAAAGGCTCCACCCCCATATTGATCAAGCGATCAATGGTCGAGGGGGCGTCGTTGGTATGGAGGGTACTGAGCACCAAGTGGCCCGTGAGAGCCGCTTTGACACCGATCTGCGCGGTCTCCAAGTCGCGGATTTCGCCCACCATGATAATGTCCGGGTCTTGGCGCAGAAAGGACCTCAGGCAGGCCGCAAAATTGAGCCCTATTTCTTCCCGAACCTGGACCTGATTAATGCCCATGAGGTTATACTCCACCGGATCCTCGGCGGTAGAAATGTTCACATCCGATTTGTTGAGATCGGAAAGAGCTGAATAAAGCGTGGTCGATTTGCCGCTTCCAGTGGGCCCGGTGATGAGAATCATTCCGTAAGGTTTATGGATCGCGTCTTGGAAGTCTTTAAGGGTTTGCGGATCGAAGCCGAGCTTGGACATGTCCAACTGCAAGTTGGCCTTGTCCAAAAGCCGCATGACGATTTTCTCCCCAAAAAGTGTGGGAAGGACGGAGACCCGGATATCGAGTTCCTGCCCATTGCCCATCTTGAGCTTGATTCGACCGTCCTGCGTCAGCCGCCGCTCCGCAATATCAAGGTTCGCCATGACCTTAAGTCGCGAAATCAAGGGGTTCTTGAGCCGAAGCGGCGGGTTCATGATCTCATGGAGTACCCCGTCCACCCGAAACCGTATGCGGAAGATCTTCTCGTACGGCTCAATGTGGATATCGCTGGCGCCACGCTTGGCTGCATCGGCCAAAACAGCGTTGACCAGCGTGACCACCGGAGCCTCGTTGGTGGCCTCTTGAAGTTCCTGCAGGTTGATATCTTCCTCGTCGCGGATAACCTCCACTCCCGTCTCGCCAAATTTCCTCAGCACCTCGTCGTAGCTGACCGCGCCAAAGCGTTGCTCCAGGACCCTTTTAATCGCCGACGCCGAGGCCAAGAGCACTCGGACACCATAGCCAGTAATGAACTTAACTTCGTTGATCGCTGCCAGGTTGGTCGGATCGGTCATCGCCACCGTTAAGGTCGAGCCGACTAGCTTCAACGGAATGACCTGATGTTTTTGGATGAGATGGGCGGGAATGAGATTAAATACCGATTCGGTTAGTTCAGAGTTATCGATCTCGACCTTTTGGAAGCCGAATTGCGTGGCAAGAAAGTCGGCAAGCCGCTCCTCAGTGGAAAACCCCAGGCGAATCAGTTCCTGGATAAGGTTGGATCCGTTCTCTCGTTCCTTTCCTAACGCCTCGTTGAGTTGCTCACGGGTGACAATCCCCCCCCGTACCAAGACATCGCCCAAACGTGCTTCCATGAAAGGCTCCGGCAACAAGAACCAACATTATCCTAAAAATGCCCTTTTTTGTCAATTTCCGTTGCTCGGCGCTGGTTACAGCAAAGGCGCCCTTGGACAACTTTTGGAAATAAACACGATCATTATAAATAACGCAAATTGGCTACCGCCTGCGCTGCAAAACAGCCTGAGCCGCCGCCAACTTAGCAATGGGAACCCGATAAGGTGAGCAGCTTACATAATCCAACCCTATCTCATGACAAAAAGCGACAGACCTGGGATCGCCGCCGTGCTCCCCGCAGATGCCGACCTCAAGATCTCCCCTCACCTTGCGGCCCCTCTCCATGCCAATGCGCATCAAAGCCCCGACACCGTCTCGGTCGATGCTGACAAACGGATCCTCCGGGAGGAGACCATGTTCAATATAACTGGGCAAAAACTTCCCGGCATCATCGCGCGACAGCCCCATGCAGGTTTGCGTCAAATCATTGGTCCCGAAGGAGAAAAACTCCGCTTCCCGAGCGATATCATCCGCAACCAAACAGGCCCGCGGCAGCTCGATCATGGTCCCAACCAGATAGCGAACCTTCACCCCGTAAGCCTTCATGGTCTCCCGGGCAACCCGCTCCACGATCTCCCTCTGCACATGCAGCTCCTGACGCGTTGCCACCAAAGGGATCATCACTTCGGGAAAAGGGTTCTTCCCCTCTCGGCGCAGTTCACAGGCTGCCTCAAAAATGGCCCTGGCCTGCATTTCGGTAATCTCCGGGAAAGATATTCCCAGGCGGCAGCCACGGTGCCCCAGCATGGGATTGAATTCGTGCAAGGCCGTAACTTTATCCCTTAGGGTCTCAACCGGGACCCGCATGATCTCAGCCAACTCTGCGGTCTCCTCCTCGCTCTTGGGCAGAAACTCATGCAGGGGCGGGTCCAGGGTCCGAATCGTGACGGGAAGATGCCCCATGATTTCCAAAATACTCTTGAAATCCTCTTTCTGCATCGGCAAGAGCTTGGCCAAGGCTTGCCGACGTCCCTCTTCGCTCTCCGCCAAGATCATTTCCTGCACTGCCCGAATCCGCTCTCCCTCAAAGAACATGTGTTCAGTACGGCACAGGCCAATCCCTTCCGCCCCAAAAGCCAGGGAGATCCGAGCCTGATCCGGCTGGTCCGAATTGGTGCGAACCCCGAGCTTGCGGGTGGCATCCGCCCATTTCATGACTTTGGCAAATTGCTGGTAGACACGTGAAGCTTTGGGCTTCAGTGTCTTTCCAATCAGCACCTGCAAGACTTCCGAGGGAAAGGTCCGGACATCTCCCTCAATCACCTCACCGGTCGAGCCGTCCACGGAGATCCAATCACCCTCTTTTAGGATACGGGACCCCACCGCCATCTGCGATTTCGCGTAGTCGATATGCAGCGCCTCGCAGCCGACCACGCAGATCTTCCCCATCTGCCGCGCGACCAAGGCTGCATGCGAAGTCATGCCTCCACGGGCAGTCAGGATCGCCTGCGCAGCAACCATGCCGCGGATATCCTCCGGGCTGGTTTCAACGCGGCACAGAACGACTCGCTCTCCGCGCTTTCCCCACGCCTCTGCATCTTCGGCCGTGAACACCACCCGGCCGCTGGCCGCGCCGGGGCCAGCCGGCAGACCCTTGGCCAGGACGCGTCCGTCTTTGGTAGCACGCTCTTTATCGGCACTGTCAAAAATCGGACGTAAAAGCTGGTTTAGTTGATCCGGTTCAATCCGTAGCAAGGCTTCTTCCTTGGAGATCATCCGTTCCTCGACCATATCCATCGCGATGCGCACGGCAGCGAAGCCGGTCCGCTTGCCGGCTCTGGTCTGCAGCATCCAGAGCTTGTTTTCCTCGATCGTGAATTCGATATCCTGCATCTCCTTGTAATGGCGCTCCAGGGTCTTACAGACCCGATCAAGCTCCCGGTAGCTTTTCGGCATCACCTGCTTAAGCTCCGCGATCGCCCGAGGGGTACGGGTCCCGGCCACGACATCCTCTCCCTGGGCGTTGACCAGAAACTCGCCGTAGGTACCTTTGTCTCCGGTGGCGGGACTCCGTGTAAACGCGACTCCAGTGGCGCAGTTCTCGCCCATGTTACCAAACACCATGGCCTGGACGTTGGCGGCCGTCCACCAGGTGTGTGGGATGTGATAGTGCTCGCGGTAGGCAATGGCGCGGGC
>MGSI01000156.1 GCA_001798455.1 Deltaproteobacteria bacterium RIFCSPLOWO2_02_FULL_57_26
TCGCTCTCTGCCTCAGGCGGAGAGAGGAAAGTCCGGACTCCACAGGACAGGGTGGCCGTTAACGGCGGCCCCGAGCGATCGGGGGAAAGTGCCACAGAAAAGATACCGCCTGTCGCTTTTGCTGGCAGGTAAGGGTGAAAAGGCGAGGTAAGAGCTCACCGGTCCGCCAGTGATGGCGGATGCCAGGTAAACCCCACCCGGAGCAAGACCAAATAGGAGGGTTGGGTGGTCCGCCCTTAGCCCTCGGGTGAGGTCGCTAGACCCTGTGAGCAATCATAGGGCAAGATGAATGATCGCTATGGCTCTTTGTAAGGGTCAAGACAAAATCCGGCTTACCGATCCACTTTAGCCCACCTTCAAAACCCGACCGAAGAAAGCGACGTTTTCCCTCCCCGAGCCAGCCAGGCGAGTGGTCTCATTTTGAGCCGGTAGTGCTGATTCTCAGAGGCCAGCCGTATTTCTTTCAACATATTGTGTTTAATTCCAAATAGACCCCTCAACCGTTCTATATATTGTGATTTCCGCCCATAATTCACCCGCTTATGGCCAAAACCAGAGAAATTTTTTTGTTGACAGGATATCTCGCTAAGGCTATAAGTTGCCCCTAGTGGGATAAAGTGGGATATATTCCCATACCCTGGCAGGGGCAATGTTTCGCGGCAGCTTCCAGCACACCATCGACTCCAAAGGACGCTTGAGCATCCCGGCAAAATTTCGCGAGATGCTTCTAGAAAAAGGTGACGAACGGATCGTGATGACTAATTTCGTCGTCGATGGCGCCCGCTGCCTCGATGTCTATCCGCTCGATGAGTGGGTTCGCTTCGAGGAGGAGATCAGAAAAAAACCGAAGTTCGAGCGGCGCATGATCCTTTTCCAGAATTATTACCTCGGCGGCGCCTGTGAGTGCGTGGTGGACAAGCAGGGACGCATTCTCATTCCACCGCTGCTCCGGCAGTACGCCAATCTCAAACGCGACGTCGTGCTCGTGTCAGCCCTGGAAAAGTTTCGCGTCTGGAATCAGGAGGCGTGGAAGAAGATGTTCGGTGAGGCAGAGGAGAAATTGATGCAGGATCCTGATTTTCTCAATGACTTGGGGCTATAGCCCCTTGTCGTGCCAATCCGTCGTGGCTCTGGTGCGAAAGGAGGAAAGGCATGCTGCAACGAAACGTCATCCAGGACATCTCGGTGATCGACGTGTCCGGTGATATCGATTTTCGCGAGATGATCAAGATCAAGGACCGCATCGGCGCCTTGATTGAAAGAGACCAGACCAAAGTCGTCTTGAATCTCAAGGCGGTCGACCACATCAACTACTTGAGCATCGGCGTGCTGGTGGAGAGACTGCGATTGCTGCGCAACCTGAACGGTGATTTGAAGCTTGCCGGGATGAGCCCTTTTCTACGAGATATTTTTAAGGTGGTGGGGATGGATCAATTCTTTGAAGAGTACACCTCGCTGGAAGAGGCGATCGAGAGCTTCGACGACGACTGGGAGGGTGACGGGACCTATCACTGAAAAAAGAAGGCAGTAGGCATGAGGCGATAGGCAACAGAGAGGAAACAGTGCGCAGTTGGCAGTAAGAGACACGAACCGTGCGCGAGTTCTCACTGCTGCCTCATGCCTGTTGGCTATTGCCTGTTTGGTCATGGTTTACCGGCATGTGCCCGTAATGGTGAAGGAGGTGATGGAGCTTCTCAGGCCTGAAGCGCATAGAAGGTACCTCGATGGAACGCTGGGAGGGGGAGGTCATGCGGCCGAGATCTTGACTCACAGCGGCCCTGATGGCCGAGTCCTGGGTCTGGATTGGGATGGGGAAGCGATCGCCGCGGCGAAGCAGAGGCTGGAGGAGTTCGGCGAGCGTTTGGTTGCGCGGCGGGCCAATTTCACCGAAGCCAGAGAGATCTTGAAAGAAATCGGTTGGGACCAGGTCCACGGGGTGCTTTTGGATCTGGGGCTGTCTTCGCATCACGTCGGGTCGGCAGATCGCGGTTTCAGCTTTCAGCTGGGGGCGAGGCTCGATATGCGCATGGACCGACGCCAGGCTCTCGACGCGTTCCGGCTTGTTAACACTGCTCCCGTTCGCGAGCTCGAAAGGATATTGCGGGAGTACGGGGAGGAGCGGGCTGCACGGCGCATCGCTTTGGCCGTCGACCAAACGCGGAGGCGAAAGCCGATCGAGACCACCTCGGAGCTGGCCGATCTTGTTGCCCGCGTTGCCGGAAGAACAAGGGGCAGAAGTATCCATCCGGCCACCCGGACGTTTCAGGCGTTAAGGATCGCCGTGAATCGAGAGCTGCAAAATTTGCAAGGCTTTCTGGAGGACGCCTACGAGCTGCTTCTCCCCGAAGGGCGAATGGTGATCATTTCTTTCCACTCCTTGGAGGACCGGTTGGTCAAGACGGCGTTTCGCAAGTGGAGCAGCAATTGTCTCTGCCCTCCGAGAGCCCCTTTTTGTCGATGCGGTTGGAGCCAGAAGACAAAGCTTCTCACGGCGAGACCGCTAATCCCATGCCGGGAGGAGGTCCAGATGAATCCCCGCGCTCGCCCGGCCAAACTTCGCGGGGTGGAGCGGCTCTAGGGAGCGATTGAGGTGCCCATAGCGGTTGTGAAAAAACTCTGGGGACTGAGCCTTTTCGGCAGACGGCAAGAAGAGCGCATTGCCGCTGAGACGGGGCGGCAGATTTCTCTCCCCGCCCTGTTCTTAGGGCTTTCCTTGGTCGGGCTCGCGCTGCTTCATGTCTGGCTCCGGCTGCAGGTGATCCACCTCGGTTATGTGCTGTCAACGACCAGCAAAGTGCAGAGCCAGCTCGAGCAGGAAAACCGCGAGCTCCAGCTAGAGCTGGCGACGCTGACGTCGCCGGACCGCTTGGAGGAGAGGGCGCGGACGCGGCTGGGTCTAAGGGAGCCCGAAAAAGATCAGGTGGTCATTTTGCCATGAGTCGCGGTTGGAAAGAGGTTAGGGGCCGGCTTGCCCTTTCAGCCCTGTTTTTCTTGTTCCTGTTCCTGGCGGTGGGGCTGCGTGCCTTTCAACTTCAAATTCTACAAGGAGAAGGCCTCAGACGGTTGGGCGAGCGGCAGCATCTCAAGGAATGGATTGTCCAGCCCAAACGAGGCACGATTTTTGACCGCGCAGGAGAACCGCTGGCTTTGAGCGTGGAGACCCAGTCTGTTTATGTCAGGCCGAGCCGGCTCGAAGAGCCTGCCGCTCTCGCCCGCAGTTTGGCGCGGATCCTGTCGCTCGAAGCGCGGGAGTTGGAGCAGAGGTTGAAGACAGAGAAGCCCTTTATCTGGGTCAAGCGGCAGATCACACCCAAGGAAGCAGAGGGGATCAAAGCCCTCGACGTTGATGGCGTCGGCATGTACCAGGAGCCGAAGCGGTATTATCCCCAGGGCCAGCTCGCCGGTCAGGTGCTCGGCTTTGTCGGCAGAGATTCCCAGGGGCTGGAGGGGCTGGAGCTTCGCTATGAGGATTACCTCCGGGGCGAGTCCGCCTCTTCCATTGTCGAACGGGACGCCTTGGGGCGAAGGGTCTTGGTCCAAGGCGTGCAAGAGATCCAGATTCCCCCGGGGGCTGATCTCTATCTCACTCTCGATACTTCCATCCAGCATCTCGCGGAGAAGGAGCTGGAGACGGCCGTGGAAAAGTACCGCGCCAAAGGAGGCATCGCCGTCGTGGTAGAGCCGTTTTCAGGTGAAGTTTTGGCCCTGTCTCACTTTCCCTTTTTCAATCCCAACAGCTTTCTCAGGCAATCTTCGGACACGTTGCGCAATCGGGCCGTGACCGACAGTTTTGAACCCGGCTCTACGTTCAAGGCGATCCTGGCGGCCGCCGCACTAGAGGAGAGAGTCATCGGGAAGGAAGATCTCATTTTTTGCGAGTTCGGCAAGTATGCCTATGCGGGCAAGGTCATCCACGATACTAAGGAACACGGCTGGCTGCCGTTTTATAAAGTTCTTCAGTACTCGAGCAATATCGGCGCAGTGAAGGTCGCCGAGCGGCTCAATAAGGAGCGGTTGTACAGATACATCCAGAGATTCGGTTTTGGCCAACCAACGGGTATCGATATGCCCGGGGAAGTTCCCGGGCGAGTGCGGCCCGTGGACACCTGGGCCCCCATCGATTTGGCAACCCACTCCTTCGGGCAAGGAATCGCAACCACGCCCCTGCAGTTGGCCATGGCCTACGCGGCTATCGCCAACGGGGGTTTTCTCATGCGCCCCTACGTGGTGCGTCGCGTCGTCGGCTCCGACGGCAAAGTGCTTCTGTCCAATCAGCCTCATGTCGTGCGCCGGGTCGTATCGGAGGAGGCCGCTCGCCTTTTGGCCTCGATGCTTAAGGGCGTCGTGAGCGAGGGAGGAACGGGCGTCATGGCAGGGGTGGACGGGTTCGAAGTGGCAGGCAAGACGGGGACGGCTCAGAAACCGGATTTGCTCCACGGCGGATACGCGGCGAAGAAGCGGGTGGCATCCTTTATCGGATTTGTCCCCGCCCATGATCCCAGGCTGGTCCTCCTGGTCCTCGTCGACGAGCCCGAAGTGAATGTCTACGGAGGCGTGGTGGCGGCGCCGGTCTTCCGCCATATCGCCAGCGGCGCTTTGCGCCATCTCGGGGTCGTGCCCGAAACATCGGAACTGCTTCTGCCGGCAGCGAAAGGGGAGCTTGTCCGACTGGAACCTAAGAATGGGGACAAGCTGAAAATGGCAACCTCTGAGCAGGTTCCCGATTTTGTCGGTCTGAGCATGCGCGCGGCTATCGAGAAGGCCAGGGCGATGAAGCTCGAGGTGGAACTCAGCGGCAACGGCTATGTGGTGCGGCAATCGCCGTCGCCCGGTACCGCTTGGGGAAAAAGCGACAAGCTCAAGTTGAGCCTACAGGGATAACGGGCATGCGACTAGAGGAGTTTATGCGGGCGGGAGAGGTGGAAGAGGCCCATGGAGACTTGGAGCGGGTCGTGACGGGGCTGGCCTACGATTCGAGCAGGGTGGAGAGAGGGAATATTTTTTTTTGCATTCCCGGGACGCGTATGGACGGGCATACATTCGCGCCCCAGGCCCTAGAGCGAGGAGCTGCCGCTGTGGTCGTAGAGCGCAAACTGCGACTACCGCCGGAGGCCACCTGGGTGCGAGCGTCCAACGTGAGGCGAACGATGGGCCGGTGGTCGGCTCATTTTTATTCGTATCCCGGACGGCGCTTGTTGTTGGCCGGTGTCACGGGAACCAACGGGAAGACAACCGTGACGTATCTCCTTGAGTCGATCTTGCAGGCTGCCGGGATGGTGACCGGGGTGATCGGCACGATCAACTACCGGTATACGGGAAAGGTATTTCCCGCCCTGCATACGACCCCCGAGTCGGTCCAACTTCAGGCCCTTCTGGCGCAGATGGTCGGAGCTGGGGTCCAGTCCGTGGCGATGGAAGTTTCCTCTCACGCGCTGGCGTTGGAGCGGGTGCGGGGGATGGACTTCGACGTCGCCGTCTTCACCAACCTATCGCGAGACCATCTCGATTTTCACAGTGATATGGAAGACTATTTTTTGACCAAGAGCCGGCTTTTCACCGACTATCTCAAAGAAAGCTCCAAGCGTAGGAAAGTCGCCGTCATTCACGCCCAGGACCCCAGAGGCAGAGAGCTGGCAGGGAAAGTGCGCGCAGCGGGCTTGGACGTGCTGACTTTTGGTCGAGATGCCCGCTGGGATGTCCATCCGTTGCGGGTTGAAAGCGGTTTGGACGGCCAGAAAGGAAAGATCGGGGTGGGGGGTCGGGAGTTGGAATTCTCTTCCCGGCTGGTCGGAGAGACCAACCTGGAGAATATCCTGGCGGCGGTCGCCGCGGGTTTCGCCCTGCGATTGCCGGCGCGTGCCGTGGCGGAGGGTGTGGCGCGGTGTGGGTCGGTTCCGGGCCGTTTGGAGCGGGTTCTCAACCCGTTGGGGATCTCGGTGTTGGTCGATTACGCGCATACTCCGGATGCCCTGGAAAAAGCGCTTCGCATCCTGAGGCCTCTCGGCCAGGGTAAGTTGTTTGCGCTCTTTGGCTGTGGTGGGGATCGGGATCGGGGTAAGAGGCCGCTCATGGGAGAGATCGCAGGTCGGCTGAGCGACCTCGTGGTCTTGACCTCGGATAATCCGCGTTCCGAAGAGCCGCTGCGAATCATCGAGGAAATCGAAGCTGGCGTTTGCCAAGCCGGCATGAGAAAATTTCAAATTTCAAATCACAAATCTCAGATTGAGAATCCAAAATCGAAAATCGAAAATCTAAAATTGGAGAGCGGTTATTGCGTGGAGCCTGACCGGCGCGCCGCAATCCGCTTGGCCCTGCGGTGCGCACGCGCCGGCGACATCGTCCTGATCGCAGGAAAGGGACACGAAGATTATCAAATCTTGGGATCAAAGCGCATTCATTTCGATGATCGCGAGGTCGTCAGAGAAGAGCTGCAAAATATAAGTTCTTAGTTTTTAATTTTTAGTTCTTAGTTCAAAAACTCAAAACTAGAAACTCAAAACTAAAAACTGATAACTCAGGAGTCAGGACTGAACTTTGAATGTGGAGCAGGGAAGAGATTCTCTTGATAACTCGCGGGGAGATGGTGCGGGAAGGGCGCGAGCGAGTTTTTGGCGCGATCGTCACCGATTCGAAAAGGGCCAAAAGGGGGTCTGTCTTCGTCGCGCTGAGGGGGGAAAGGTTGGATGGCCACGCGTTTCTGAAGGATGCGGCCAGTCGCGGCGCGGCTTGTCTGATTGTCGAGGGGTGGGACCCAGTTACCCGTTTGCGGGAGGCGACGGTGATTAAAGTGCGGGACACGCTAAAGGCCTTGGGCGATCTCGCCCATTACCGTCGCAGCGTTGTTGCGCCGAAGGTTCTAGCGATCACCGGGTCGAACGGAAAGACGACGACGAAAGAGATGGTGGCGGCGATTCTCGAGCGGGCATCGGTCCAGGGGCAGCCGCTCCGGGGAAGGGTCTTAAAGACAGAGGGCAACTACAACAACCTGGTGGGGTTGCCCCTGACGCTTCTTCGGCTGCAGGGCAAAGAAAGGGTGGCTGTCGTCGAGCTGGGCACAAGTCACCCGGGTGAAATCGCCCGTCTCACGCAAATTGCCGCCCCCAACATTGGGTTGGTTACCTCAGTAGCTCCGGCGCATCTTGCCGGCTTCGGCAACCTTGCCGGAGTGGCGCGGGAGAAAGGGGAGCTTTATCGGGGATTGAACCCGGGCGGAATCGCCGTGATCAACCTGGATGACCCTTGGGTCCGCCGCTTGGGAGGGAGGTTTAAAGGGGAAAAAATCACCTTCGGGAAGGGCGGAGATGTGCGTGCCGAATCCCGGCGGCCTTTGGGCGCGAGCGGAACCGAGTTTACGCTTCGGGTAGGAGGGGGAAGGCGCCGCGTTCGGCTCAAACTCTGCGGCGAGCACAACCTCGCCAATGCCCTGGGAGCCGCCGCTATGGCCTACGGACTGGGAGCGGGGTTGGAGGCCATGCAGCGAGGTTTGGAGTCCATGAAGGCCTTTCCCATGCGCATGGCGGTGGAAAAATGGCGCGGGGTCGGGATTATCAACGACGCCTACAACGCCAATCCGGCGTCGATGAAGGCGGCGCTGGAGACTTTACGCCAGATCGAAGCGACAGGGGAAAAAGTGGCGATTCTCGGGGATATGCTGGAGTTGGGCCGGGAGACGCGGCAGCGCCACGCAGAGCTTGGGAAGGAGGCGGCGCGATTGGACGTTGACCGCCTTTACCTTCTCGGTGCGCAGGCGGCTCGGGTTAAGGAGGGCGCCCTGCTGGCGGGGATGAAAGAAGATCAGGTGCTCGTCGGCAGGAGCCCCCGGGATATCGCCCGCAGGCTCGGTAGGCACGTGCGGGCTGGAGACTGGCTCCTGTTCAAAGGCTCCCGCGGCATGAAGATGGAGACCGTACTCGATGCGTTCAAGGAATTGAGGGCGTAGGCGTTGCTTTACCATTTACTTTACCCGCTGCATACGACCTATTCGGCATTTAATGTCTTCCGCTACATTACCTTTCGTGCGGCTTTGGCGGCGCTGATGGCGCTGATGATCTCCTTCCTTCTGGGCCCGATCCTGATCCGCTCCCTCACGGCCAAACAGATCGGCCAGCCGATTCGGGAGGATGGCCCGTCCAGCCATTCGGCGAAGGCGGGCACTCCGACGATGGGAGGCTCGTTGATCATCCTCGCCCTGTTTCTTGCCACTGTCCTGCTCGCCGATATCACCAACCTCTACGTTACGCTTGCGATGGCTGTGACGGTCGGCTTCGGCGCCATTGGTTTTGCTGATGATGCCTTGAAGCTTGAACGCAAAAGCAGCAAAGGCCTGACTGCCCGGACCAAAATGCTCCTCCAGCTGGCGGTGGCGTTCGTCGCGGCCCTGGTGCTTTACCGAGTGCCGGACTTCAGCAGTGTCTTGGGGGTGCCCTTTTTCAAAAACATCCGTCCCGACCTGGGCCTCTGGTACATCCCGTTCTGCATGCTCGTGATCGTGGGCGCCTCCAACGCTGTCAATCTGACCGATGGTCTCGACGGCCTGGCCATCGGGCCCGTCATGACCGCGGCGGGGACCTACGCCTTCATCGCCTACGTGACGGGTCATCTCAAACTCGCGGAATACCTGCAGATCCCTTACGTGGCGGGAGTGGGCGAGCTCAGCATTTTCTGTGCGGCGATTGTCGCCTCCGGGTTGGGCTTTCTCTGGTTTAACGCCTATCCGGCGCAGATGTTCATGGGCGATGTGGGGTCGCTGTCACTGGGCGCGGCACTGGGCATCGTTGCGGCGATGACCAAGAACGAGATCCTGCTCGTCATCGTCGGCGGCGTCTTCGTCATCGAGGCGCTCTCGGTGATCTTCCAGGTCCTCTCCTACAAGCTCAGGCGCAAGCGGGTTTTTCTCATGGCGCCCATTCACCATCACTACGAGCTCAAGGGTTGGCCCGAGCCACAGATCATCGTGCGTTTTTGGATCATCTCGATTATTTGTTCGCTGGTAGCGTTGAGTACGTTGAAGCTCAGATGAGAGACGTTGAAGATGTTCAATACGTTCAAGCCGTTCAAAGCGTTAACGACTTGAACGATTTAAACGATTTGAACTTTTTTTCTGAGTTGCCAACTAAGACTATGGAACTGAAGGGCAAAAAAGTCCTGGTCCTGGGGCTGGCGCGTACGGGGCGAGAGGTGGCGCGCTTTCTGGCGCGGCAGGGGGCCGATGTTTGCGTTAGCGACTATCGAGCCGAGGGTGAGTTGCGGGGCGAAGTGGAGGCCCTTTCGGATCTGCCCATTCGTTTCTTCCTCGGCGGTGAAGAAGCGGCTTGGTTGGATGGAGTCGAGATCGTCATTCCCAGCCCGGGGGTTGCGCCCGGAAATCCTCTGCTGCGGGAAGCCGGCGGGAGAGGGATCAAGATTCTTAGCGAGATCGAGCTCGCCTACCGCTTCCTTAAGGCGCCTCTGGTGGCGATCACCGGCACCAACGGCAAGAGCACGACCACGACTCTGGTCGGAGAGATCTTCAAGGCGCAGGGGATCAAGGCGTTTGTCGGAGGCAATATCGGCGCCCCGCTGATTGGCTTCGTCGGCGGAGACTGGGAGTGGGGGGCGGTGGAGGTGAGCAGCTTCCAACTCGAATGGGTGGAGCAGTTCCGTCCGAGAATCGCGGTGCTGCTGAACCTGACGGAAGACCATCTCGATCGCTATGAAGACTTTGCCTCTTACTATCGAGCCAAGGAGCGAATTTTCGCAGCCCAGAAGAAAGAGGATGTAGCGGTGCTGAATCGGGATGACCCCATCGTGTGGTCGATGGGGAGCGGGCTTCGCGGGCGGGTGATCTCGTTTGGCGGGGCGGAGGTGGAGCAGGGGGTCTATGCCACGGCGAGCGAGATCGTCTGGCGCGGCGCCGCCCGAGAGGAAAGATTTCCCCTGGGCAACGTTAAAATCCAGGGGGTCCACAATGTAGAAAATCTCATGGCGGTGGTGGCTGTGGCGAAGGCAATCGGTGTGCCGGCACTGACCATCCAGGGAGTGATCGAAGTATTTCCGGGCCTTGAGCACCGCCTTGAATTTGTCCGCGAGAAGGGTGGCATACGGTTCTATAACGATTCCAAAGGCACCAACGTTGGGGCCGTGCTCAAGTCCCTGATGAGCTTCTCTTCCCCCGTAGTCCTTCTGGCCGGAGGCGTCGATAAGGGAGGGGATTACCGGATTTTGGAGGGGGAGGTGAGGGCAAAGGTCAAAAGGCTCGTCCTTTTCGGCGCCGCGAAGGAGCGGATCCGCGCTGCGTTGGGCCATTTAGTCGATACGGTCGTTGTGGGAAGTCTGGAGGAGGCGGTTGGCGAGGCCGCTCGGAGCGCTCGTCCGGGAGATGTCGTGCTTCTTTCCCCTGCGTGTTCGAGTTTCGACATGTTTCTAAACTATGCGGAGAGAGGCAGAGTCTTTAAAGCTTTGGTGCGGGAGCTATGAGGCAAGGCACGAGAATCGACGGCTGGATCTTTTTCGCAGTGGCCGCCTTGCTGGCCGTAGGGATCATCATGGTGCTCAGCACCAGCTACCTTTTTGCTCAAGAGCGTTATTCTGACGCTACCTATTTGTTCCGCAAGCAGATGACCGCCATGACCGTGGGAATGGCCGCGCTCTTTATCTCTGCGCTGGTTCCGTCACACGCCTATCGCCGTTTTGCCTACCCGCTCCTCGTGTTCGGCCTGGTCGGGTTGTGTCTGGTTTTAATTCCGGGAATCGGACTGTCGCGCGGCGGCGCGCGCCGCTGGCTTCCCCTCGGTGGCTTTGCCTTTCAACCAGCAGAGCTCGCTAAAGTCGCGCTCATCCTTTATCTCGCCCATTCCCTGGCCAAGAAAGGGCCGAAGGTACAGACCTTTTCAATCGGCATTCTTCCCCACCTCATCATCGGCGGTCTGTTTCTGGGGCTGCTCCTTTTAGAGCCCGATTTGGGAACCGCTCTGATCCTTGGTCTGATCCTGGTTTTCATGCTCTTTGTCGGTGGGGCCAAGTCCGTTCATCTTTTGCTTATCGGGGTGATGGCGCTGCCGGTTTTGGGGCTCGCGGTGATCGGCTCCGAATACCGTCTGCGGCGTTTCCTCGTCTTCCTCGACCCCTGGAGGGACGCCTCGAATAGCGGCTTTCAGATTATTCAGTCCTACATCGCGTTCGGCTCCGGCCAGCTTTGGGGCCGCGGCCTGGGCGAGAGCCGCCAGAAGCTCTTTTATTTGCCCGAGGCCCATACTGATTTCATCTTCTCCGTGATCGGGGAGGAGCTGGGACTGCTGGGGGCTGTGATGGTGCTAGGGCTGTTTGGCATTATCATCCTGCGAGGCTTGCTATTGACGTCAAGAATCGATGACCCCTTTGCCCAGTATTTGGCCTTTGGTCTGACGAGCCTGCTGGGGCTACAGGCGTTGATCCACATGGGAGTCGTGATCGGGCTCATGCCCACGAAGGGCTTGGTGCTCCCGTTTATCAGCTACGGCGGCTCGGCCATGGTTATGAATTTGACGGAGGCAGGAATACTGCTCAGTTTATCGCGCAGGGGAACGTAACCATGCGCTTGATCATGGCTGGAGGGGGGACCGGTGGGCACCTATTCCCCGGACTGGCCGTGGCACGCGAGTTTCAGCGGCGAGACCAGATGATAAAGATTATGTTTGTCGGGACCAAGCAGGGGATCGAGCACCGAATCGTCCCCCGCGAGGGATTTCAGCTGGAGACGATTCCGATCAAGGGGTTGAAAGGGAGAGGGCTGCGGGGTTTGGCGGAGGCTCTGTACGGTCTTCCCCTCAGCGTCTGGCGCTCGCTGGGAATTTTGCGCCGCTTCCGGCCCGATTGCGTCATCGGCTTAGGAGGCTACTCGTCGGGGCCGGTTCTGCTCGCGGGCAAGCTGCAAAGAATCCGCTGCGCCATCATGGAGCAGAATCTTCGCCCTGGATTCACGAACCGGATTTTGGGAAAGCTGGTCGATTGCATTTTCACCGCCTATGACGAGAGCAGCGCCTTTTTTCCCCGCGGAAAGGTCGTGGTCACGGGAAACCCGGTGCGCTGGCAGGGGCTTCCCAAGGTCGCCCGAGATGAGAAGTTTACTCTGCTGGTCTTCGGCGGGAGCGCCGGGGCCCACCGGATCAATCTCGGCGTGGTCGAGGCGCTAAAAAAACTGCGCGATCTCGCCCCCGATCTGCGGGTCATTCACCAGACCGGGGAGGCGGATTTAGCTACGATCCGCTACGCCTACAGGCTCCTCCCGATTGAAGCTGAGGTTTTGCCCTTCATCGAGAGGATGGATGAAGCCTATGCACGCGCGGATCTGGTGCTCTGCCGGGCCGGGGCTGGCACGCTGGCGGAGCTCACTGCCTTCGGCAAGGCGGCCATTCTGGTTCCCTATCCCTACGCGGCTTACGATCACCAGAGATGGAACGCTCAGGCATTGAGAGAGCGCGGGGCGGCCGAGATGATTCTCGATCGGGAGCTGGACGGGGAAAAGCTGGCGGCGTCGATCCGCACGCTGTACCAGGACCGCCAGCGGCTGGAGATCATGGGGCATGCCGCGCGGGGATTAGGAAAGCCGCAGGCGGCGAGGCAGATCGTCGACGAGTGTTATGCGCTGGTTCAAAAATAGAAGGGTTCAAGCCGTTCAAATGGTTCAAGCCGTTTAACGATTGGAACGTTTTGAACGATTTAAACGCTTTGAACATTCTATGTTGCAAAAGAAGCATCGGGTTCACTTCGTCGGCATCGGTGGCATCGGCATGAGCGGCATCGCAGAGGTTCTGCTCAACCTTGGCTACACGGTCAGCGGCTCGGATCTGCGCGAGAGTGAATTGACTCAGAGGCTCAAGTCCCTGGGTGCGCAAGTGTTCATCGGTCACGGAGAGGGGAATCTCTCGGGAAACCTTTCGGTGGTCGTGATCTCGACGGCGGTGAAATTTTCTAACCCGGAGGTTTTGGAGGCGCGCCGGCGTAACATCCCGGTGATCCCGCGCGCCGAGATGCTCGCGGAGCTCATGCGCATGAAATATGGCGTAGCCGTGGCGGGAACCCACGGCAAGACCACCACCACTTCGATGATCGCTGCGGCGTTGAGCGCTGCCGGTCTCGACCCGACAATGGTTATCGGAGGGAGAGTGAGGTCGCTTGGGAGCAACGCCCAATTGGGGGAGGGGGAGATCCTGGTGGCGGAGGCGGATGAGAGCGACGGCACGTTTCTGCTTCTTTCCCCGACGATCGCGGTAGTCACTAATATCGACCGCGAGCACATGGAATTTTACCAGACGATGGACCAGCTCATGGATAGCTTTCTCGCCTTCATCAATAAGGTGCCTTTCTACGGGCTGGCCATCCTATGTCTCGACAACGCTAATGTCCGAGCGCTTGTTCCCAAGGTCAAGAAGCGTTTTGCCACCTACGGGCTCTCCCCCGAGGCCGATTTTTGCGCACGCGATCTCAAGTTTCAGGCCATGGAGGTGCAATTCTCCGTGACCTATCGCGCCAAACCGCTAGGAAGGCTGCGGCTCCACCTTCCGGGGCGACATACGGCTACCAATGCATTGGCGGCGGTGGCCGTAGCCCAGGAGCTGGAGATTCCTTTCTCCCGGGTGGCGGAGGCTCTGGATGCCTTCTCGGGTATCCACCGCCGCTTTGAGATCAAAGGGGAGCCTAAAGGGATCCTGGTGATCGACGACTACGGCCATCATCCCGTGGAAATTCAGGTCACGTTGCAGGCGATTCGCGATAGCTGGAAGCGTCCGTTGACGGTGCTTTTTCAACCGCACCGCTATAGCCGGACGAAAGATCTCTTCGATGAATTTTTGACCTGCTTCGATGCGGCCGACCGGTTGATCCTTACCGAGGTCTATGCGGCCGGCGAGGAACCGATCGCGGGGGTAAGCGGAGAAGCCCTCTACCAAGCGATCAAGCGCCGCGGTCACTTGGAGGTCGAGTTCGCCCCCGATAAGCACGAGATTGTGTCGGGGTTGCTGTCCGAGCTTAAAGCCGGCGATATCGTTCTGACCTTGGGGGCCGGCGATATTTACAAAGTGGGAGAAGAGCTCGTTGAGGCATTGGAGAGATGAAGGGACGTGATCGTGTTCGTTTCTCGTGCTCGGAATTCCCTGTTTTTCTTGCCTACGACGAGCACGAACACGAGCCACTGGCACGAAATTGATGGTTCCGATGAAAAAAGAGACAGCGCAGACATCCCTAACGGAGGAGATGTGCCTTATCCCCGGCTTAAAGGTCCGGACCGGCGAGCCGCTGGCTCCGTATACCTCGATCAAGATCGGAGGCCCGGCCGACTATTTCCTGGAAGTCGAGGACCGGGCGGCGTTGACCCGGACACTGGAGCTTCTTCACAGTCATGGTATTGGCATTTGCCTTCTCGGGAAGGGGAGCAATGTGCTGGTGAGCGACCTCGGGGTGCGCGGAGCCGTGCTCCGTCTGGGACGGGAGTTTCAGCAGGTTCTCTGGACGGAGAAGGGTGGGGAGGTCCTTGTCCTGGTCGGAGCCGCCTATCCTGTGAGCCGCCTGGTTCGGGAGGCGGCCCGGCGGGGACACAGCGGGCTTGAATTTGCCGAGGGAATCCCGGGGAGCGTGGGGGGGGCTTTGGTCATGAACGCTGGCGCCTATGGAACGGAGATAGAGAAAATTGTCGATCGGGTAGAAGGCATGACGTCTCGCGGTCAGGTGATTGAGCTACAAAGAGGCGAGATGGTTTTTTCGTACCGCAGCTCCAATCTCCCGCCGGGGACCATCGTCACGCGGGTGCAGCTGCGCTTGGTCAAAGACAAGGCTGAAGAAGTGGCCTTAAGGGTCAGGGAGCTGGTGGCGAAAAGAAAGCGGAGCCAGCCGTCCGGTTATCCCAATTCCGGCTCGATGTTTCGCAATCCGCCGGGAGATTATGCCGGGCGGCTGATCGAGGCCGCGGGTCTCAAGGGCAGCAGAATCGGTAGGGCCGAGATCTCCCAGCGGCATGCCAATTTCATTCTGAACCTGGGTGGAGCGAAGGCCGGGGAAGTGAGGAGGCTGATGGAGATGGCCCGCACGGAGGTGCGGAAGAGGTTTGGTATCGAACTGGAGCCAGAGATCCGCTTCTTGGGGGAATGGCCGGAGAGCAAACAGAGCGGAGTGCCCCGGAACGAGTGAACGCCGTGGAAGAAGGTCAACCACACAACGGGTGTTAAGAGTACGGGGATGCCGGCATCATGGAGACCTTTGGCCACCGTAGGGAGAACCGGAAGCGAGGGGGGCAGCACCTGCGGCGGCTTTGGCTGGTCTTGGGGATGTTCGTGGTTTTATGTACCGGGCTGCTTCCTGTTTATCTATGGTGGCCTCAGCTTGCGCGCTCGGGTCGCTCGGTTATGGAGTCTCTCTTGAGTGATAGCTATTTCTCGGTGCGCGAGATCAAGGTGAGAGGGAAGGAAAAGGTGGGTGGAAGCGAGATCGTGGCAATGGCTGGCTTGAGTGACGGAGTGATGATTTGGAAGATCGACCCGATCATGATCGAGAAAAAAGTGGCCCAGCACCCCTGGGTCAAACAAGTCGTCGTGCGGCGGGAGTTCCCGCATCGGGTCGTGATTGAGGTTGAGGAACGGGTGGCCAAAGCCATCGTGGTCCTGGAGCGACTTTACTATGTCGACGCTGACGGGTTTGTATTCAAGGAGGTAGGGAAAGCGGAACCCATGGACCTTCCCCTGCTCACGGGGCTAAAGCGAGAGGACCTCCTCTCTCAGCCTCGATACATCCGGGAAAAGATCCAAGAAGCCTTGCGGCTTGGCGACCTTGTGAAGGGAGCCTCTCTTGCCCTTTCTGAAATACATTTTCTCGCTGAAGATGGAGTGGTGCTTTATCCGATGAATTACCCTGTGGCCCTCTACATGGGCTGGGGCGACTGGGAAAAGAAGCTTGCGCGTTTAGAGCGGATCCTGGACCTGTGGCAGGGGCGGGAGAGTCGGCTGGCAGGCTTGAATTTAAACTTTTCGGATCAGGTCGTCGCTAAGGTCAGAACAGTAAAAAACACAGCGGGGCAGCTTAGGAGCCATGGCTAAGAAGAGCAGCCTGATTGTAGGCCTGGATATTGGCACCTCCAAGGTTTGCGCGGTCGTGGGAGAGGTGACGGAACGGGGGCTAGAGGTCATCGGCGTCGGTTCCCATCCCTCTCAGGGATTGCGGAAGGGGGTGGTGATCAATATCGAAAGCACCATGAATTCCATCAAGCGGGCCGTAGAAGAGGCCGAACTCATGGCGGGTTGTGAAATCAATTCGGTCTTTGCGGGGATCGCCGGAGGCCACGTCAAGGGTTTCAACAGTCACGGGGTCGTGGCGGTGAAAAACAAGGAAGTGACGCAGCGAGACATTGACCGGGTGATCGACGCGGCCAAGGCGGTGGCGATCCCGATGGATCGGGAGGTACTGCATATCCTTCCCCAGGATTACATCATCGACGACCAGGACGGGATCAAAGAGCCTCTGGGAATGTCGGGCGTCCGTTTGGAAGCCAAGGTCCATATTGTGACCGGCGCGGTTACCTGCGTCCAAAACATCATCAAATGCTGCAACCGCACCGGCCTGAATGTGGCCGATATCGCCCTGGAGCCGCTCGCCTCCGCGGAGGCCGTGCTGACGCCGGAGGAAAAAGAATTGGGTGTGGTTCTGGTCGACATGGGGGGTGGCACAACGGATATCGCCCTATTTGACGATGGAGCCGTCAAACATACCAGCGTCCTGGGCGTCGGTGGTAACCACTTGACGAGCGACATCGCTGCCGGCCTGCGCACGCCGATTGGAGAGGCGGAGCGGATCAAGCAGCGCTACGGCTGCGCCAAGACGTCTATGGTCGGCAAAGACGAACAGGTGGAGGTGCCGAGCGTCGGCGGCAGGAGTTCGCGGACGATCTCGCGGCAGATTCTCTGTGAAATCATTGAGCCCCGCCTGGAGGAGATGTTTCAGCTCATTCAGCGGGAGATCGCCAAGTCGGGCTATGAAGGCTCGCTGGTCTCCGGCATGGTGTTGACCGGCGGCTCGACTCTGCTCCCGGGCATGATCGAGATGGCGGAAGGGGTGTTCGGCATGCCCGTGCGCCTCGGGGTGCCCATTCACGTGGGCGGGCTGATCGATGTTGTATCCAGCCCGATTTATGCCACCGGTGTGGGGCTCGTGCTTTACGGCATGAAGCGCCAGGATAAGAACTTTTTCCGGATTCGCGAAAACAACCTGTTCCATAAGGTCAAGAATCGGATGGTGGATTGGTTTAGTGAGTTTTTCTGAGACCAAGGCAAAAGCGTAAAGATCGAGAAGGAGGAAGTCTATGTTTGAGATCGTTGAGCAAGTCAATCTGGGTGCCCGGATCAAAGTTATCGGCATCGGGGGTGGCGGAGGAAACGCGGTGAACACCATGATCTCGGCCAGGCTCACCGGGGTGGACTTTATCGTGGCCAATACCGATGCCCAGGCCATTGAGGCCAGCCGGGCGCCGGTCAAGATCCAGCTCGGAGAGAAGATTACGAAAGGGTTGGGGGCGGGAGCCAACCCCGAAATTGGTCGGCGCGCGGCGCTGGAAGATCAGGAGCGCATCCGGGATTTTCTGGCCGGAGCCGACATGATCTTTATCACCGCAGGGATGGGCGGTGGCACGGGGACCGGAGGAGCCCCGATCATTGCCAAACTAGCGCGTGAGGTGGGGGCGCTCACCGTTGGGGTGGTCACGAAACCCTTCCTATTCGAAGGGAAGAAGCGGATGTGCCAGGCCGAAGAAGGCATTCAGGAGCTCAAGCAGAGCGTGGATACCTTGATTGTCATCCCTAATCAACGCCTCTTAAGCATTGCGGCCAAGACGACCACGATGCTGGAGGCGTTCGGGAAGGCGGACGACGTTCTGCTCCAGGCGGTGCGCGGGATCTCCGATCTGATCATCACGCCCGGGCTGATCAACCTCGATTTCGCCGACATCCGCACCGTGATGGCGGAGATGGGCCTGGCACTTATGGGGGCGGCCTCCGCCTCGGGCGAGAATCGCGCTGTAGAGGCGGCCCAAAAGTCGATCTCCAGCCCGTTGCTGGAAGACATCTCGATTCACGGAGCCCGGGGAGTGCTCATCAATATCACCGGCGGTCCGGATCTCAGCCTCCATGAGGTCAATGAGGCGGCCACCATGATCCATGAGGAAGCCCACGAGGACGCCAATATCATTTTCGGGGCCGTGATCGATGAGAGGATGAAGGATGAGATCCGCATCACGGTCATCGCCACTGGTTTCGGTGAGAAGGAAAGCGACGCGCGCAAGCCGGCTCTGGCAAGCGCGTCATCTTCCACGAACCACAAGGAGAGGAAGGTGGTGCACTTGGGCACCATCGTGGACCATCTGGACTCACCCACCTGGCAGCGCAAGAAGCAAGGCAGTGGGGCAGTGGAGACGGTGACTTTTGACAAAAGCTCGCTGCAATTGAGCCCGGATGAGGAGGATAAGTTCGATATCCCGACGTTTTTAAGAAAGCAGATGGATTAAATGATAATGAGAGAAACTTGTTTTTAGGGGCGGTTATAAAGGTTTACGGGAGGAAGTGAGATTATGCTGCCCCAAGGCAGGCCAGCGGACCGTTTACCCCGGCCGATTCCGAGTGACTTCCCCGTCAAGCAGATTCGGGCTGCGGGTCACCTCCGAAAGAAGCGCCCCGACCAGACCCGTGTCCTGCTCGTCGAGGGTAACGCGGGAGACGCGCGTCTCGTCCGGGAGATGCTGGCCGAGGCGGGGGCGGTGCGGTTCGATCTCATACGTGTGTCCCGGCTGAGCGATGCCCTGAAACGGCTCAAAGAGGCCGAGTTCGACGCTGTCCTCCTTGATCTGAATCTTCCGGACGCGCGGGGACTCCAGGCAATTGCTCCCGTGAGCGACACGGCTCCGGACGTGCCGATCGTCGTGCTGAGCGGCCTTTGGGACGAGAGCCTCGCCGTCGCGGCCGTGCAGCGCGGCGCGCAGGACTACCTCGTCAAGGGACAGGGCGGAGCCAGCCTCCTCGCGCG
>MGSI01000157.1 GCA_001798455.1 Deltaproteobacteria bacterium RIFCSPLOWO2_02_FULL_57_26
GGAGAGATCGGAACCTGGTCAGCTCGGTGTGAAATGCTTCATCCATGGTCTCTCACCTGACCTCGGCCCTGGTCATCGCGCAAGAAAAAACCCCCTCGGCCAGAGAAACCTGTTTTGCCCCGAGACTTATTTCAGGAAAGGCAGCTCGCCACGTAGCAGGGCCTCTTGATTCCGGCCCATATTAGCGGTCCACTTCCCCTTTTCCTTGTAAAGCTTGATGGCGCCGGAGTGATAGGGGATCGTGGCTATCTCCTGGACGAAAACGTCGGGGTTCCAGCCCCGAAACTGCGGGTGCACGGGCTCAAGCTCTTTCCAATGCTCCCACCAGGTTTTCACAATCGTATACGCCGTCTCCTCGGACATATGGGTGGAAGCCACTATGGAGATGCCGTAGGACCACAGTGGGGTGTCCACTTTTATTCCGGCAGGGCCGGGCCGGCGGATATTTACGTTACCCCCGGGCATGATTCCCGCGGCCACGCGGATTCCTTCAGGGTCCTGGCTGGCTGGCAGGAAGCGAACCCCCACGCGCGCATCGGCCTCGCTGACAATACCCATGCCTACCGCCGCGACCGCGCCGTCCACCCGTCCCTCCATGAGGGCGCGTACGCCGCTCACCACTTCAGGGACAGGCACGGTCAGGATATCCTGGATACTCACTCCCGCCGTGGAGAGGGCCGCAAGGCCCGAAAGGATGTTGGCCGGGAAGGCCGGAAAGTCCCAGGTGAGCCGTTTCCCCTTGAGGTCGGCCATGGACTTGAGGGGTGAATCGGCCCGAACGAGAATCCCCAGCGCCAGGTTGGTGCCAAGATTGAGCAGGCGCAGGTTAGGATGGGGACCGTAAGGCGGCTTCATCTCCGGTGCCCCGGCCGGTAGAGGCCTGGGGGTTATCTTACCAGTGTAGGCCTGCCAGATTTCGGTCACGTTGATGATGCCGATATCAGGTATTCCGCCCCGGTCTATGGTGGGTATCCATGCCGTAGGGCCGGAGAAGGGCTGCACTATTACCCGAATGGGACCGCGATCGGTCGCGACTTTGGCCAGCCCCGTGCCCACGGCGTTGAAGACGCTCCCGACGGCATGAGTGCCGAAGTTGACACTGCGGGGCAGCGGCGCCTGTTTTTGCGAGTATGCTAGATGCGGCGCGACCAGAAGCGCTGCAGCAAAGATGGCGGAAACTGCGACCACCGGCAATCGAGCGAATCTTCGAATGTTCATAGTTCCTCCGCAGAAAGACGAAATAGACGGCATAGCGTGATTATTTTCTGCAACACGGCGGCCCGATTTGGAAGCGGGGAGTCTGATGAGCTGCGGCAGTGGATCGGTCATGAGGTGATGATACCTCCTCCATCAGGCGTTGGTAGGCTGGTCGGCGCAAAACTGCTCCCACGCTAACCAAGCAGGCGGGGCTTGTCAAGGCGGCGGGGGCTTGCCGAACATCGTGTCGTAGCTCAGCCGCACGCGGCGAACTGAAGCTTCCAGATGCCGCACTGAAAAATCCGAGACAAAAGTAGCGGCAGAAAGACAAATTGCCAATTGGCTGAATTGACATCTCCCGGAGGACATGCTAGGCGTGACCCGTTCTTGACGCCACCGCGTCCAGCGGTCATGAATGGCCAAGGAGATTAGGCTTTAAGACAATCTTCATTGACCGCTTGGAGCTTATCTTCCTGTGATTGTAGCCTTTAAGCATCAATCCGGAGAAGGAGCGCTCTATGTGGAAAGAGAAGCATCCTAATCAATCTGTCCGCTGGCCGCAGGGCGTGCGCCTTCCGATCGTCGTGAGCGTGCATCACCAGTCTGAAGAGATGACCTCGCTCTTCCCCGACCGCCAGCCTGATCCGTTTGACTACAGTGAAAGGCAGTACGGGGCGCGCAGGGGCGCGTGGCGCTTGCTGGAGATCCTCGACAAGCATGGAGTGCGGGGGACTTGGCTCATTTGCGGAGCGACGTTGGAGAAATACCCGGAGGTATCCCGGGCCGTCAAGAAAGCGGGCCATTCCATTGCCGGTCACACCTATGAGCACGAAATGATGTGCAATCTTCCCCGTGAGACCGAGCTTGTTCTTATGAACAAAACTGTCTCCGCATTTGAAGACTTATTGGGCGAGCGCCTCCGTGGCTGGCGCACCTGCTTCGCAAGCCACAACACCATAGACTTGATTTTGGAGCATTTTGATTTTGAATGGGACGGCAGCATATGGAATGACGACCTGCCTTACATCGTTGAAGGATACGGCCGCGAGGTCTTGGAGATTTCATTCCACGCCTATAGCGACGTAGCACTTGTGGCACTTGGCGCAGAGGGCCCGGTGAGCGCGTACGGCACGTGGCAGTCCAATACGCCTGACTTCGCGCTTCGGGGGTTGAAATCAATGTTTGATGCTCTATATGAACGGGGAGCCGAAAAGGCGGTTATGATGCCGTTAACCGTCCATGACTTCATAGCAGGGCGGCCGTCGAGAGCAAAAGTCTTAGACGATTTTATCAGCTACGCGAAGCAGTTTGAGGGAGTTGTCTTTACCTCACACGATCAATTGGCAGCCTGGTGGCAGGCGGATCATCGGGCGCAAAATGAATCCGTCGCGTAACTAAAGTCAAAAAGAAAGGAAGCAGCTATGGCAAGAGAGAGAATGATTAAGACCGGAAGTCGGCGACTAATTTCTGTCGTGTTCGGGCTTGTCTTCTGGGTCGGATTTGTCGGTAGCATTCAAGCCGCAGAGCTTATGCCGCTTAAAGCGAGCTACAACGCCATCGGCGGAGTTTTCACCCCCATTTGGCTTGCTCAGGACAATGAACTATTCACCAAATATGGTTTGGCGGTTGACATGAAATTCATGTCTCCTGCTATAGGGACTCAAGCACTGATCGGCAGAAGTCTCGATATCATAACCCCTGGTGGTGAGTTTATCGAGGCCGGCTTAAATGGCGAGAAGGTTGTTTATATCGCCGGGATCGCCAATCGAGTCGTGCTGTCCCTGTACGGCAAGCCGGAAATTCGTTCCCTCTCCGACCTGCGCGGGAAGGTGGTATCGGCGCTTTCGCCCGGCTCGATCAGCGATTTTCTTGTGCGCATCCTGCTCCAGGAGGCAGGTCTTGTTTTAGGGCAAGACGTGAAGATGCTCTATCTGAAGAGCGGCCCGGAAATCTTGGCTGCCCTGACAAAAGGAGTCATCGATGCGGGAGTCATATCGGCGCCGATAACCCTGAAGGCCCGCCAGGCGGGTTTTAAAGAGGTGGTCAACGTGCCCGAAAGGAATATTCCCATGGTTCACGCGTCCGTGGGTACAACCAGGGATTTCGTGAGGGAACATCCGGACCGCGTCCGGGCATTTCTTCAGGCATACATGGCAGCGGTGAAGCTCGCCCGAAGCAGCCCCGGGGAAGCCAAGCGGGTCATTGCCAAATACACCAAAACAACGAACGAAGAAGATTTAGAAGAGACCTACCGGACTTTCGTGAAGGTTTGGGAACGGGTTCCCTACGTCTCTACTGCGGCAGTGCAAACTGTCCTGAATTTCGCCAAGCATCCTTCTGCCAAAACGACCAAGCCGGAACAATTCATCGACAACTCCATTCTGGCAGAACTGGAACGATCCGGGTTTGTTAACCAGCTCTACGAACGCTAGGACAGAACTGGTTCCATGAAAAATCTAGCCGGGAAGCAGGAGCTCTGAATAGAGTAGCCAGAAGTAAATAAAAAATCCTTTACGATGCCCGCCGTTGGAGGTGGCAGTCGTGCTCGCGACTCTTGCCTGGCGACGAGCGCAGTAACCGATGAGAGGAGGACTAAAAATGATCAGTGAGTATCACGCACAAGGAAAGATTTTGTGGCCCGATGGGTGCCGAATTGCGGTTTTTTTAACCTTTGACTTTCAGGGCGGGGAACCTATTAGACCTCTGCCGAATGGCAGAATCAACTATGAGGATTGGACCCAGGGAGAGTATGGACCAAACACGGGCATATGGAGGATCTTGAGGATCTTAAAGGAGAAAGAGGTCAAGGCGACCTTTTTGACCTGTGGGGGTATTGCCGAGAGGTACCCTGAGCCGGTGAAGGCGATCGTTGCTGAGGGGCATGAGATCGCGGGACATGGGTATCATCATGAGGTGGCGCGAGACTTGTCGGAGGAGGAGGAGAGGGATGTCATCAAGCGGGCAACGGAGATGATCCAGATGAGAACAGGGAAGCGTCCTGTGGGATGGCGCTCCTGCACGCAGAGTCCCAACACTTTGGAGCTTCTCGTGGAGCACGGGGGATATCTCTGGAACAGCAACTCGTTCGCTCATGATCTTCCCTTTATTTACGAGGAGGGCGGCCGAACGCTGGTGGAGCTTCCGCGGCAGCCTTATGGTGATGGATGGATTTACGGCTCCATGAATTCAACCGGGAACCCAAGCGTTGCACTAACCGTATGGAAAGCCCTGTTCGATGAACTCTACGAGGAATCAGGATCGGCCCCCACTTACTGCCCGTTCACGCTGCACCCTTACATCTCCAGCCGGCCGGGAAGGGCGAAGGCGTTAGCCGACATTATTCAATATATGAAAGAACACAGAGGGGTATGGTTCGCTACGGGAAGCGAGATCGCTCAGTGGTGGCTCAAGCAAGGCTTCTCTAAGGAATCTGTCTCAGAGCGTCCCCAGGCAGTCGCGCTGGCAGCCTCTTAGAAAGGAACCAGATATGGCAGCAGGGAGAATGATCAAGACCGGAAGTCGCCGAAGCATTTCCGTCGTGTTCGGGCTCATCTTCTGGGTCGGATTAGCCGGTACCATTCAAGCTGCCGAGCTTACACCGCTTAAAGCGATTTACAACGCTATTGGTGGAGTTTATACCCCCATTTGGCTGGCCCAGGACAGTGAACTATTCACCAAGTATGGTTTAGCCGTTGACCTGAAATTCATGTCCCCCGCTACAGGAACTCAAGCATTGCTCGGCGGAAGCCTTGATATCATCACGCCTGGTGGTGAGTTTATCGAAGCCGGCCTGGTGAGCGGGAAGGTCGTTTATATCGCCGGGATCGTGAATCGAGTCGTGCTCTCCCTGTACGGCAAGCCGGAAATTCGTTCCCTCCCCGACCTGCGCGGAAAGGTGATATCGGCGCTTTCGCCTGGCTCGATCAGCGATTTTCTTGCGCGCATTCTGCTCCAGGAGGCAGGTCTTGTTCTAGGGCGAGACGTAAAGATACTCTATCTGAAGAGCGGCCCTGAAATTCTGGCCGCCCTGACAAAAGGAACCATCGATGCCGGAATTATTTCAGCCCCGATGACGTTGAAGGCACGCCAGGCGGGTTTTAAAGAGGTGGTCAACGTGCCCGAAAGGAATATTCCCATGATGCAGGCGGCCTTGGGAACAACCAGGGATTTCGTGAGGGAACATCCGGACCGCGTCCGGGCATTTCTTCAGGGAACTATCGCAGGGGTCAAGCTTGCCCGAAGCAACGCAGCCGAAGCCAAGCGGGTCATAGGAAAATACACCAAGACGTCCGATCAGGAAGATTTGGAGGAAACCTATCAAACCTTTGTGAAGGTTTGGGAACGGGTTCCCTAAGTGTCTACCGCGGCCGTGCAGACTGTCCTGAATTTCGCCAAGCATCCTGCCGCCAAAACGGCCAAGGCAGAACAATTCATCGATAACTCTATCCTGGCGGAGCTGGAAAAATCCGGATTTGTTAGCCAGCTCTACCAACCCTAGGGAGAGTATTGGGAGGATCGAAGATGGCCATAGAAATCAAGTCTAGAACAGATCATGTCCGGTGGCCTGGGGGTGTTCGCCTGCCCGTTGTCCTTACCTTCGAGCATCAGTCGGGCGAGGGCGCTCCGCTTTTTCCGGGCGACCGGCCAAATTACATGGTGGGCGGCACGATGCAGTACGGCGCCAGGCGCGGCATTTGGAACATCCTCGAGTTGCTGGACAAGTACCAAATCAAAGCGACTTTTTTTGTCTGCGGTACCACGGCGGAGAAGTATCCCGACGCAGTGCAGGCGGCGCAGAAATCCGGCCATGAGATCGCAGGAATGAGCTACAGCTTCGAATCGGTTCGCACATCGAGCACGGACCGAGAGCGCTCGATCATCCGCCGGTCAGTCCAGGTGCTGGAAGGAATCACCGGCGCCAGAATTCAAGGTTGGCGCTGCCCGGATTACCGGATTAGCCCGCAGACGCATGATATCCTGGCGGAAGAGGGGTTTGCGTGGGACAGCAGTATGCTCAATGATGATTTACCCTATCTCTTCGACTGCGGCGCGCGGCGTCTGGTGGAAATCCCTTTCAGCACGAGTACGGCGGATAAGACCTATATCGGCTATCCCTACCCCCAGCGGGGCGGGCCTGACGGGCTGGCCAACGTTTGGAACAACGAGTTCGAAGTTCTATACGGCGAGAGCGAGAGATCTCCGCGTTTCCTGATTCTCAGCCTGCAGACTTGGGCCACTGGCCGGCCCGCCCCGCTGCGGATACTGAGGCAGTTTTTAGATCGGCTTGTTGGCCACGAGGAGTTTTGGTTTGCGCGTTGCGGCGACATCTCCAAGTGGTGGCTTGAACATACTGAGAGCCGGGGATCTTAAAGGAGGGCTCTATGTGGAAAGAAAAGCATCCTGACCAACCACTTCGCTGGCCGGATGGTATCCGGCTTCCCATCCTTGTAAGTGTGCACCACCAGTCAGAAGAGGCCACTTGTCCTTTTCCCGATGGCCAACCCGATCCCTTTGATTACGGTGAAAGACAGTACGGGGCGCGGCGAGGCGCGTGGCGCTTACTGGAAATCCTCGGCAAGCATGGAGTGCGGGGGACGTGGCTCATATGCGGGGCGACGTTGGAGAAGTACCCGGAGGTGTCCCGAGCTGTCAAACAAGCCGGCCATTGTATCGCCGGGCATACCTACGCGCACGAAGTGATGTGCAATTTCCCGCCGCATACTGAGCTTGGTCTCATAAAAAAGACCGTTTCGGCGTTTGAAGATTTGTTGGGCGAGCACATTCAGGGCTGGCGCACCTGCTTCGCAAGCCACAACACCATAGACTTGATTTTGGAGCATTTTGATTTTGAATGGGACGGCAGTATGTGGAATGATGACTTGCCCTATATTATCGAGGGACATGGCCGTCAGGTCTTGCAAATTCCCTTTGCTAATTATAGTGACACGGCCCTTGGTGTCGACATCACGAGCCCTTCTAACCCACCCACGCGTTACTCCACCTGGAACGCCAACCCCCCCGACTTCCAGTTCCGCGGGTTGAAGTCGGCGTTTGATGCCCTCTATGAGCGGGGAGCTGAAAGAGCGGTGATGATGCCACTCGTCGCCCACGATTTCATAACAGGGCGCCCATTTAGAGCAAAGGTTCTGGATGATTTTATCGCCTATGCAAAGCAGTTTGAAGGAGTAGTCTTCGCCGGCCATGATCAATTGGCCTCCTGGTGGAAGAATCTGTATGCGGCCTAGGGAGGATGAACCCTTGAAGACAGAAAGCGGTCTAAGAATTTGGCTCGGGTTGGCGCTGTTCATCTCGATGGGCTTACTGAGCCGCGTTTGGGCCGCGGAGCCAGCGAGTCTCAGGGCGAGCTATGCTGCTATTAGCGGGAATTTCGCGCCTATCTGGGTTGCCCAGGACAAAGGTCTTTTCGCCAAATACGGGGTAATCGTTGACCTCAAGTTCGTCCCTCCGAGCACGGCGACCCAATCTCTCCTGGCTAAGAGCCTCGAAATCATCGCGCCTGGCGGCGAGATCGTCGAGGCCGCCCTGGCCGGCGAGAAGGTAGTTTACATTGCCGCCATCGCCAATCGAGTTGTTCTCTCGCTGTACGGGAAGCCTGAGATTCACGGGCTTCCCGGTCTTAAAGGAAAAGTCCTCGCGGTGCTGACGCCGGGCGGAACGAGCGATTTTCTAGCGCGTATTCTGGCTCAGGAGGCGGGGCTGACTCCGGGTAAAGACATGCGGATACTTTACATGAAGAGCGCGCCTGAGATCTTGGCTGCCCTGACACAAGGAATTGCCGACGCGGGGATCATCTCAGCACCCATGACCTTAAGGGCACGCCAATTGGGCTTTAAGGAGATCATCGATGTGCCAGGAAAGAACATTCCGATGGTGCACTCGTCGCTCGGCAGCACAAGGGAGTTTATAAGAGAAAACCCGGATCGGGTCCGTCGGTTTCTTCAGGGATATATAGAAGGAATCAAAGTCGCCCAAAGCAACCCGGAAGAGGCCAAGAAAGTTGTGGGCAAGTACACCAAGACGACGGACCAGGAAGCTTTGGAAGAGACCTATCAGACCTTTGTGAAGGTTTGGGAAAAAGTTCCCTACACCTCCTCGGCCGCGGTGCAAACAATACTCAATTTCGCCAAGCATCCTGCCGCCAAAACAGCCAAGCCGGAACAATTCATCGATAACTCCATCCTGGCGGAACTGGAAAAATCCGGATTTGTTAACCAGCTCTACCAACCATAGGAAATGGCTAGCCCCATGACAGATCTGTCAGGCAAGCGGTAGCCTTAGAGTTTTACTTAAAGCCCAGGATTCGGGCGTATTCTATTGTGAGCCTGTCTAGTAGCTCGCCGTCCTTATCAGACATGTAGAGCACCTGCTTTCCCTGGGCGTAGGTG
>MGSI01000158.1 GCA_001798455.1 Deltaproteobacteria bacterium RIFCSPLOWO2_02_FULL_57_26
GGATGGGTGATAGCTTCCAGCCGCTTTCTTGCCTTCTCATCCTGGAACACGATCCTTCTCAGTTTCTCTCGGTTGATGCTCTGGTCCTGGCGGAGGATCTCTTTACCAAAGGCCTCGACAATTTCCTTCCATGCTTCTTGGCCGGGCTGGACGATCTCGCGGGCGAGTTGGTCTGCGTCGATCACCTTGGCCCCCAGCTCGCGCAGCATGGACGCCACGGTGCTTTTGCCCGTGGCGATGCCTCCGGTTAGACCTACGCATTTCATGTTGAGACTCCATAGTGACGAGCAGAGGGTGAGGTGTCAATAGGAATTCGGCTTCGAAGCGCTGCTCCCTTGCGGCTAACATAATTTCCGCGCCCTGTGTTATACTTCCTTCGTGCCTTACCAGAGCCTCGCCGACATGTTTCTTTCCCAGGTCAAGCGCTATGGCGACCGAGTCCTCTACCGGTGTGCCAGGGATGGGCAATGGGGAGAATTGACTTGGAACGACGCCCGGCGCGAGGTGCGGGAGATCGCGCTTGGACTGCTTTCCTTGGAGGTCAGAAAAGGGGACCGGGTGGCCATCTTTTCCTCCAATCGAGTCGAATGGAGTTTAATCGATTGGGCCAACATCTGCATCGGGGCATTGACCGTTCCTATCTACGCCTCCAGCGCCTCCGCTCAGGTCTCCTATCTTCTCGGCCACTCAGGATCCACGATACTCTTTGTTGAATCCGCAGAGCGGCTGGCAAAGCTAGATCTCCAAAGTCCCCATTTCCGCCAATTACGGAAGGTCGTCGTGATCGATTCGGCGGCTGGCCTTCCCCCTTTCTCGGAAGGGCGGGTGATCTCGCTCGCGGCGCTGGAGGAGTTAGGACGTCACTACGGTAAGGCATATAAAGACGAGTTTGAGAGGATCGCCGAGTCGATAAGGCAGGACGATGACCTTACAATTATCTATACCTCGGGGACGACGGGTGAGCCCAAAGGGGTCCTTACTTCTCACGGTCATTACCTCTTTATGATCGACGCGGTGGATAAAGCCCTCTCTTCCACGGACCAGGACGTCACTCTTCAGTTCCTTCCGCTCGCCCACTCCTTCGGGCGCCTGGAACACTTTATGGTGGTGGCCAAATCGTATACCTGCGGATTTGCACGTTCGATGGAAACGATTGCCAAGGATCTGCTGGAAATCCGGCCGACACTGCTTTTCTGCGTCCCGAGGGTCTATGAGAATGCCTATAGCCGGATCCGGGCCCGGGCCGCCGCAAGCGGCTTTTCTCAACGGCTCTTTTTTGGCTTCGGCCTTGCCGTAGGGAGACGCGTGAGCCTTTGCTTGAGAAAAGGGGGAAGGGTGCCTCTCGGTCTCCGCCTGGCCTATGGATTGGCCCGCAGGATGGTTTTTGCCAGGATCCATGCAGGCTTTGGGGGGCGCCTTAGAGTGGCGATTTCCGGTGGGGCCGCCTTGGCGCCGGAGATTGCGGAGTTCTTTCACGCCCTGGGCATACTTGTCCTGGAGGGGTATGGGTTGACCGAGAGCTCGACCGTTTCCCACGTGAACCGCACGGCACGCTACAAGTTCGGCACCGTTGGACTGCCGTTGGAGGGCGTCGAGTGCCGAATCGGTGAAGACGGAGAAGTCCTGCTGCGCGGACCGAACATCTTCAAGGGTTATTATCGGGACCAAAAGGCGACCCAGGAGGCGATCGACACGGAAGGTTGGTTGCACACGGGTGATATCGGGGCGATCGATGGGGATGGATTTCTCCGCATCACCGATCGCAAAAAGGATCTGATCGTCACCTCGGGCGGCAAGAAAGTGGCGCCGCAAGTGATTGAGAATCTTCTCAAGGCCGATCCTCTGTTCAACCAAGTCATGGTCATCGGCGATCGGCAGAGGCATCTTATGGCCCTGATCACTTTAAACCAGGAGCAAGTGCGGGGGTGGGGGAAGGGCGAGGGCTTGGAGTTCCGTAGCGCCGAAGAGATCGCTTCTCATCCGCGGGTTCATGCCCTGGTGAAGGAGCGGATCCGGCAGAAAAACAAGGCCCTTGCGCCCTTTGAGGCCGTGAGGAACTTTCGGATTCTCCCGTGTGACTTTTCGGTGGAAACGGGCGAGTTGACGCCGACGCTGAAATTGCGTCGGCAGATTGTGACGGAGCGCTACCGGGATCTCATCGAGGAGATGATCCGCAGGGCAGGGCTTGAGCTCTAAGGGCGGAATAATGATTGGGTCTGTGTGGTCTACGACCACCGGGATGTGGTATATTGGGTTTTTAGGAGCTGGAAATGAATAAGAAAATCCTCTTGGTGGAAGATAATCCGGCGACGATTGACGTGATCATGAAGGAGCTGGAATTCCTGGGCTATGATTGCATTGTCGCCGAAGACGGGAAGAAGGCGGTAGAGCTGAGCGTTTCCCGCTCTCCGGACCTGATCATCATGGATATCTCCCTTCCTAAGATGGATGGGCTGGAAGCGGCCACTCTCATCCGCGGGAACCCGAAAACTAAGGCCATTCCGATTCTGGCCGCTACGGCCAGGGCCCTGCCGGGAGACAAAGAGAAATGTCTCCAAGCCGGCTGCGACGATTACATCGCCAAGCCCTTTACCCATCGGGAGCTGGGGGCTGCCATCAAGAAATTGCTGAAGGAGCAGTGAATAGTGAATAGTGAATGGCGAATGGCGAATGGCGAATGGGGGAGGGGACTATTAGCTATTGACTATTTGCTATTTGCTAGTCAGATTTGCCAGGCTAAGCCCGTAGAGTTGAGCTGCCAGTTGGGCGATGAGAAGGTTGGAGTCCTGAAAAAAGTTTGCTTCGTGCGAGTACATGGCGATGATCCCGATCGACTTCTCTGGCGTGGTCACCGGCACGGCCGCGTAGGAGCGCAGGTCCAGGGCCTTGGCCCAAGGGTCGGTTTGGAGGTAGGGCTCTTTGGAGATTTCAGGCAGGATAACGATATTCTGGTTCTGCATCACCCATCCAGGTATACCTTCGCCGAACGTGTAGCCCTGTGCCGCCGCGTCGGGGAGGTTCTTGATCCCGCCCTGTTGGATCACTTGCAGACGGTTAGTCTCCTCGTCCAGTTCATAAAGCATTACGAGAGAGGGTCTGATCAAGCGCAAAAGGGTGTTGACCAGCTCTTCGCGAATCGTTTGAAGGTCGGTCTCGGATTGGCAGACCTTGGCAAAACTCTGGAGGAACCATTTGAAGTAGTACTCCTCCTGCAAGGTAGCCGCGATCTTTTTCTCCTGGAGGTAGTAGTAGATCAAGCCTCCTAAAAGGAGAGGGTAGGTCACGAGGAGGAAGACCACGACCGGGTCGATCCCCCCTGCGGGTCCGAGACGCAAAAAGACCAGGATCGAGGTGAGAAGGCCAGCGACGGCAACGAGACCGATGATAAGAAGAAAGGCCTGACCTTGTTGTTTTTCAAGGGTCACGTGGGCTTTGAAGGTGACATAGATCGTTTATATTTGTCAAACAGACATAGCGAATGGCGAATAGCGAATGGCAAATGGAATGAGGTTGGGAGGAGACTATTCACTATTTGCAAAGTAGTGCGTGCCGTGAGAGATCATAAAGCCTTTACCCTGGTAGAGGTCGTTGTAATCCTGGTGGTCCTATCCGTCCTGGCCGCCGTCGCGATCCCTATGGCTTTTAGAATCTTTCAGGTCGCTGCGGAGGATGCCACCCGAGAAGAAATGGCTAACCTGAAAAACGCCATGATCGGAAATCCGCAAAAACTCCAGAGCTCTTTTCGCAGCGACTTCGGCTTTCTCGGCGATATCGGTTGTATGCCGGCCGTTTTAGACCGGCTGCTCACTGCGGGAGGTTTCCTCCCTTACGCCTTCGACCCCGCAAAGCAAGCCGGAGCGGGATGGAAAGGCCCGTATATCACGGGAACTCCCGGCGAAGTCTTCACGACGGACCAGTGGGGGAATAACTACACTTACACGGTTCCGGGTGGTCCTTGTCCTCTGACAGCCGACCTGACCTCCAACGGTCCCGATATCGCGTCGACCTCCGATGATATCACCATCTCGCTTGGGGCGAGCGAGACCACCGCCACCGTTCGGGGGACAGTCAAGGACACAGCCGGGGTTGGGTTGGAGGGTGTTCCGGTCGAAATCTACGCGCCGGTCAACGGTGTTCTCACAACCACTACAGCCACTACCGATGCCAACGGTCAGTATGTATTTTCTTCCGTTCCATTCGGACCACGAGGGGTTAAGGCGAGGCCGCGCTTTGTTTACTCGCCGGGATCGGTTACCGTCGGGCCTCCCGGCAATCGGACCGTCAGTTTTAAGATGGTCAACTATTCAGAGAGCACCGAGACCATCGATCGGGTCAAAATCGATTACACAGGCGGAGCCACGTGGGATCAGTTTTCGATCAACGGAACCCGGGTCGATCCTGCGACCGTCAACAGCACCGGCCAAGATATAAACTTGACGGACACGGCGATCTCGGCGAGTCCGGTAGCAAGGCCCGCATATCGAGTCTTTGTCGATGCCCCGGATGCTCAGCTCCCGGATGTCACCATAACGGGTCAGGGAACGTCGGTAGCTATAGATATAAGGTTTAGCGTTAGTATGACGGGTATCCCCATTACCGTTACCATTAATCCGAGCGGGCCCTTCCCGATTTCCATCGTTAAGTTCACGCCGTAAAGCCAGGGACCCGATGCCGTCTTCAGGCGGTGAAGGAGCCTCAGCGACTAGCTCAGGATATTTTCTGTTCCGGCTTTCCGGGCGGCTCTCCCAAGGCCTGGTCAATGCTTTTCACGAGCTCGTCCGTGGTGATGGGCTTGGCGAGGAAGATATTTCCACCGATCGAGCCGGATTTCGTTTCGATTTCTTTATTTTTTACCAGGGCTGTCAGGAAGAGAATCGGGATATTCCGCGTGACAGGATCGCTCTTGAGGCGGTTCGCGACCTCTGAGCCATCCATATCGGGCATGATGATGTCCAGCAGGATGAGATCAGGCTTGAAGGAACGTGCGGTGTTGAGCGCCTGGGACCCTTTGGTTTCCGTCTGAACCTCGAATTTTCCGGTTCTCTCAAGGTTAAGTTTTAGCAGACGCCCGAAACCCGCCTCATCATCGACAACCAGGATCTTTTTCGCCGCCATGATCCCCCCTAGGTCTGAAACTGAAGGGCGACCCTTACCCCCCCGTTTTCTCGATTTCGAA
>MGSI01000159.1 GCA_001798455.1 Deltaproteobacteria bacterium RIFCSPLOWO2_02_FULL_57_26
CGGCGCGGGTCAAGGCCCAGATATTCCAGTCCGAGCATGGCGCCTAGCCAGACCGTGCCTGCAAGAGTCTGGACTCCAAAGCGTTTGCCGCGAAGATCCTTCGCGCTCTTGATGGCGGGCGCGGCCACCAGATCGAAGGTAAGCCGGTTGGTCAGGGAGGCAACGACCTTCAAGTCCGCTCCGCCCCCAACAGCCCCCAAGACCGTAGTTCCTCCGGTGTAAGCGACGTCGACATCGCCCGCAGTTAGCGCGGCCACCAAAACAGGAGCCTGACGGATGAAGATCGCGTTCGCCGCGACCCCGTTTTTGACGAAGAATCCCTGGTCCTGGGCGACCCAGAGCGGCGCCACCCTGGCATTCATGGCGGCATGGGCGATGATGGTCTTTGTGGGGGCTGTGGCAGACTCGGTCTCGCCAACGTTACCCAGGAGCAGAAAAACAATAAGAATAATCCACAGGAGTTTAACCACTAAAGCGCAAAATAGCCGGAAAGGGACCACAAGGAGTCTCATAGGAACCTCCATGGTCGGATGCCGGAGCTATATCGCTATCTACGGAAAAGAGTCAAGGTGAATCAGGGAAGATTAAACGGGTTGACAAAGACGAATGCCGAGGGCTATTAAATCAAACCATGAAAGGGTCGCTCGATCTAAAGACGTATAATCCGACATCCGGCGTGGCCCTTAGGAGAGTAGTGTGCCTGTAACTAGGGAAACATACGGGGGCTATGTGATCCAGGCAGTGTCTTTTAATGGAGCGCTTGGCCGTCCTAGACGGAACAAAAAATGGGGAGAGTGGTATCCCGCTTATCGGATCTACAGGGAAGGGACTCCTCGGAAGCCAGTTCACCAAGACAGACTGGACCACCCTTATCAGAGTCAAGAAGAGGCAGATAGAAGCGCTTTCAGAGCTGCAGAAGCGTGGATTGATGAGCGAAACAAGGGCGTCTGAGCGGGGTTGCATCTGCGTCTCATTTCGCCTTTTCAGCCTTACCTATCTTTGCCTCTAGTTCATCGACCTGAAGGGATATTTCTGCGCTTCGTTCTGCGCCAGCAAAGCTGGTGAGATAGTCGCGGTAGATGCTCAAGGCCTCTTTATCTTGGCCGGCGCTACGGTTCGCGCGAGCGTTTCCGAGCATGGCGTCGCCACGGAATGGTCCGGATAGCCTTGCTGCAGCGGCGAAGCTTGTGGAAGCCTCCTTGTATTTTCCGGTTTTTTCCTCCGCATAGCCGAGGGTGAGCAAGGCAAGCTGCTGCAAGTATTCCGGCCCGATTTTTTTTCGTGCCAGCTCCTGCAAGACTGGCAAGGCCTTCTGTGGCTGATCCTGGGCGAGATAAATGTTGGCAAGGTAGAGAGAAGCTACGCGGCTGTAGGTGGATGAGCCGGACTTGCTGACCTGGGTAAACACTTCAGTGGCCTCGCGGTATCTTCCTTCCTGAAACAGGCTCAGGGCACGGGAATAGCCTTGAGCCGCGAGACGGTTTTGGCGCCCGCGGTACAGGTCCCAGCTGCCCCAGAGCAAGAAAGCTCCGAGGATCACGGCCAAGGACGCTATGGAAGCCGTCTTGTGTTGCTGGACAAGGTGGATCAGTTTGCCGGTCAAGGTGACGAATTGGTCCGGCTGGCGCAGATCCTTGCGCGTGATTCTTTTAGGAGAGTGTGGCATTCATGTCGAAAGAGCCGTAGGGGTGCCTGGGAGGAATGAGAGTTGACAACCGAGCCTGGGCCCCGGCGCCATTACATTTTATACTTGAAGTCCTCAGGCGACATCTTTTCCAGGATCTCGGCCCACTTTTCTTTGGAGACATTTGAGACGTTGGCAATTTCGGCTTCTTTGCCTTCCTCGTTTTGTTGGAGAATGCTGGAAGCTTCGAGAACGGTTTTTGCCACGTAGATCGGGCTTTTCGTCCTCAGAGCCAGAGCGATAGCGTCGCTGGGGCGGGAATCGATGACCAGTTCGCGGCCGCCCACCAGTAGGTAGATCAAAGCATAATAGGTATTCTCTTTGAGTTCCGTGATCTCTACGGATTCCACCGACCCTCCCATCTCGCCAAGGATGTTCTTGAGCAGATCATGGGTCATTGGACGGGCCATCTTGATCCCTTCCAGTTCCGTGGCCATGGCCGTGGCTTCCAACAGACCGATCCAAATGGGAAGGTTCAGTTTGTTGTCGCTGTCTTTGAGGATCACAATAGGCGTTTTGGTGACCGGATCCAGCGTGAGTCCGCCCACTGACATCCGGATGGAATCCTCTTTCTTGCTCATGCTACCCCCCTTGCTTCAAGCGTAGTTGCAGCGTCGCTCACCGCCAGCAACTCTCCCAGAAGTGAATTGGCCGAAGCGCCGGTTACCCGGACTGGCCGCAGGCATCCCGTGAGGTTCTCCGGTCCGGCCACGTTGACTATTTTATTGGTTTTGGTGCGCCCTGCAATCTGACCGCTTCCCAATTTCGCTGGCCCTTCGACCAAAATCTCCTGCACGTCCCCGATCAACATCCTATTCTTCCGAAGGGAAATTTGGCTCTGCAGCCGTTGGACCCCCGCCAACCTTTCCTTCTTGACTTCCTCGGGAACGTCGTTGCGATAGAGTATTGCCGCTGCCGTACGAGGCCGAGGCGAATACATAAAAGCGAATATCTCATCATACTCTACTTCCTGGAGGATAGCCAGCGTCTGCGCGAATTCCTCCTCGGTTTCACCCGGGAATCCTACGATGATGTCCGTGCTGAGGGCCACGTTCGGACAGCGGTCACGCAGCCTGCGGAGCCGGTCCAGGTACTCTTCGCGACGGTAGCCGCGGCGCATCCTTTGAAGCACGCCGTCCGATCCAGACTGCACCGGCAGATGCAGGTGCTCGCAAAGTTTCTCCAGCTTGCCATAGGCTTCGATCAGATCGGGGCTGAGATCCTGAGGATGCGAGGTTGTGAACCGGATTCTCTCCAACCCAGCGACATCGTTTATCCTATTTAAGAGCTGGGGAAAGGTCAACTCCTGGGTAGAAGTTTTCCCGTAGGAGTTCACATTTTGTCCGAGCAGCATGACCTCTCTGACTCCGCGGCGAACTAGGTCTTGGATTTCATGAAGAATCTTTTCGCTCGGTCGGCTGATTTCCCGGCCGCGTACGTACGGAACGATGCAAAAACTGCAGACTTTGCTGCATCCCTGCATGATCGTGACAAACGCCTTCGGACCCTGCACTTGGGGCCTTCCCCCGGGCTCCTCCATATAGGCCGGGTCGCGGTAAAAGGCCACTTCGGCCGGCCGCTTCCCGAGGGTCTCCGCTTGGCGGACCATCTCGGGAAGCTTATGAATGTTGTGGGTGCCGAACACCAGGTCAAGGTACGGGATTCGGCGCAGAAGAGATTCTCCCTGTTGCTGCGCCACGCAGCCCCCGACGCCGATGATCAAATCCCTTTTCTGCTCCTTGAGCTCGCGCCACCGCCCCAGTGCGCTATAGACTTTCTGCTCGGCCTTGTCGCGCACGCTGCAGGTGTTAAGAAGGATCAAGTCGGCGTGTTCGGCGTTCTCCGTGGGGATGTAGTTCAACCGCCTCATGACCTGTAGGATGCGCTCGGAGTCATGTTGATTCATATGGCAACCGTAGGTCTGGACGTAAAGTTTTTTCATGGCACCATTCGATCGATAACCCGGTAGAGTTGGCTGATATTTCCGCATTCCTCGACAACGTCGCAATGGGGAGCGTAGCGTGGCATTTCGCTGTCGCCGAAGCCCCACTTCCACCGGCTTTCCGGGTTCAGCCAAACGAGTCGCTTGGCCTTTCTCCGGATCTCCTGCAGCGCCCACTCGTTCGGACGGTTATAGTTGTTGCGGCCATCCCCGATGATCATGACCGTGGTCTTCGCGGTCACCGCGGCGTAGTGTTGCCGGTAAAAGATCTCAAAGGCACGGCCAAAGTTAGAACGGGAGTAGACATTGATAACCTCTCCCTTGAGGGCCAACTCGACGGCCAGGTGGATTTCGTGCTCTTCAAAGAGCTGCGTGACCTCCCCAAGGTCGCTGACGAAGACGAAACTCCGCACTTTGCTATACAGCTCCTGCACGGCGTAGACGAATTGGAGCATAAAGCGAGAGGCATTCAAGACCGAGTCTGAGATGTCGCATAGGATCATGACCTGAGGCTTTTCCCTTTTTCTGCGATCAAGCTGGATTCGGAAAGGAACACCCCCGTATTGCAGGTTCTTGCGCAAGGTATCTTGGAGATCGAAACGCCCGCGGCGAGCCTTCTTGCGCCTAAGCGTTAAGAGATTTTTAAAGCGCTGGGCCAGCCGCGTGACGGCCTCGTTCATTCGCCGGATATCCTCTTCCGTGTAATAGGCAAAGCTCTTCTGCAGGAGGTAGTCCGGCCGCTGCCGCTCCGAAGCGGTGATGCCCCTCTTCTTGAGCTCCTGATGGAGGATATCGCGAAGCATCCGGGAAAGATCTTGGAGGCGGCGATCCACGTAGCGTGAGATCCTTTTCCGGGCATCGCTGTCGCCTGGTCCCTCTAGCGCCGCAGCTCGGAACCGCTCCAGCTCTTGCTCCACTGTGCCCAGTGCCAGACGGGTCGAGATTCTGGAATAGAGCGCGATCTCCAACGGATCCGCGGCCGGCCCCAGCTTTTCTTGTGCGACCGCCTGCCGGATAAGCCGCTCCGCCCGGGCCAGGTCTCCGGCAAGAATCGCGCGGGCCAGAGCAGAGACAGTTTGCCAGCGCTCGAGCATCTCGCGGATTTCGTCTAAAAGCCGCTGGAACTCGACCGGGGTCAATCCCAATTGCGCCATGAGCTCGCGTTCGGATTCTCGGAGAGCGCTCCCCAAGCCCAGAAAATAGAGATCGAACAGTTCCTCGAAGGTCCGGATATCCGTCGCTCGCTTGATCAGGGTAGCTCTCAGGCCATCGCGAAACGAAGAGGCATCCTCGACGCCGAGAAATCCAAGCGCGCGAACCGCATCCATGTTCTCGGCCAAAGAAACCCGCGCCCCGTGACGCCGCAGCAATTGGGCAAACTCGATGATGCGGTCATCCATGGCGCTTAGTGCAGGAGATCCTTGTCGGTTTCGAGGATGGGGGCTGGCAGTTTCGCCTTGCGCTCGGCGAGATATTCCTGCATCTCTTTTTGAGCTTTGCGGATGTCGCCTTCGTATTTCAGCAGAGTCGACAGGGTTTCTTCCACCAAGGGTTGGTCCAGTCTCGCGATGTTGAGCAGGGTCAGCGCCCTCACCCAATCGAGGGTCTCGCTGATGCTGGGTTTCTTTTTGAGGTCGAGCTTGCGCAGCCGCTGGAGCAGGCGAACCACCTCCTCGACGAGCTTCTCCCCTACCCCGGGGACCTTGAGCTTGACGATCTCCAACTCCCGCTGCGGATCGGGATAGTCCAGATAGAGATGGAGGCAGCGCCGCTTGAGGGCGTCGGACATCTCCCGGCTGTTATTGCTCGTGAGGACCACGAATGGACGGTGGTTCGCCTTCAAAGTTCCGATCTCGGGAACGCTGATCTGAAAATCGCTCAACAGCTCGAGCAAAAACGCTTCAAACTCAGTGTCCGACTTGTCCACCTCGTCGATCAAGAGAACCGTGGGTTCGCGGGAGACGATGGCGCGCAACAGCGGGCGGGGCAGGAGGAACCTCTCGGAGAAAAACACATCGTCCTCGCTGGCGATGCGCTCTACGGCATGCTGGAGATCTTGAGATCCGTGAAGGATCTCGCCAATTTTGTCCTTCAAAATCTGGGTATAGAGGAGCTGTTTGGCATATTCCCATTCATAGAGCGCCTTCGCCTCGTCCAGCCCTTCGTAGCACTGCAAGCGAATCAGCTCCAAATGGAGCGAAGAAGCCAGGACCTTCCCCAGCTCGGTCTTCCCTACCCCCGCGGGCCCTTCGACAAGGATCGGTTTGCCCATCGCGCAGGCAAGATAAACCACGGTGGCCACGTTCCGGCTGCAGAGGTATCGCTGTTCGGCCAACCGCTTGATGACGTCGTCTACAGAGGCAAACATAACGGGCCCCTCAAAAGACTTGAGCCTAGCACAAAAAATTTCCACGAACAAATTCGGCCCCTCCCCCTTTCCATTGCACACGGACGGCCGTTTCTGTAAACGAATAGTATGTGCACCCTGGCCCTTTATTTCCGGCAGCTTGACAGCACTCCCTTGATGGTCGCGGCCAACCGGGACGAGTTCTATTCCCGTCCTTCCGTGCCGCCACAGGCATTGCTGTACTCGCCTCTCATCTATGGCGGCAAGGACCTTCGGGCTGGCGGCACATGGCTGGGGGTGAATCAACACGGCTTGCTGGTCGGAATCTTAAATCGCAGGTCCGATGGAGCCAGCGACCGAGCCGGCAAGAGATCCAGAGGCCTGCTCTGTCTGGACATCCTTAAGGCCCCAAACCCGATGGAGGCGACCGAGCTTCTTCGGCGCGAGCGCGCTAGCGCTTATCTGCCCTTCAATCTTCTCATCGCTAACCGCGAGAACGCCTGCGTTGCCTACAATCAAGATGAAAAGATCGAAATGATTCCCTTGGATCAAGGGATCCATGTGATCAGTAACACATCCATCTTTGATCCCCGCACCGAGAAAATGAACTTGGCCTACCGCCTCTTTCTCGATGCCGCGACCCGGCTGAGGGAAGCAGGGGGATCATTCACGGAAGAGAACTCCGCGCCGGACAACCCCGGGGAACAAGGTCAGCCTCCGTGGTTAAACTTTTTCAAAGCGGCCCTGAGCAGCCACCAGCCGGGCCGCGAGGCGAAGGACCCACGGGATGCGATTTGCGTCCACGCGGACCAGTATGGCACCGTTTCCTCGAGCATCATCTTTTATTCGAGCCGAGAAAGACAATTCCACTATTATCACGCCCCCAGCGCTCCCTGCCGAAGCGAATTCGTCAAATACCCCTCCCTTGAAGTTCTATGAGCGGTATCGACCAGCCGCAGTGTGCCGTACGGGTCGTCCTTTTCCGGCCCAGGGAAGATGATGGATTTGACATCTATTTGATGCGGCGCGGTCCCGAATGCAGCTATGACTTCCCCGGCCGAGATATCTCGAAGGAGGACTGGCGGGAGGCGATATTGCGGCGGTGCCGCGGGTTATCGCGGGGCCAAGCGCAGAAGCGTCTTGGCTCGGAGCTCCGCTCCGCGATTGCCTTGGGCCACTGGGTGGCGGCCATTCGGGCGCTCTTTGAGGAAGTTGGAGTGCTCTTTTGTGTTCCCGAAGCAGGGGATCCGCGGGAGATCACAGAGCGCGAGGAACAGTTAGCCATAAAGCGTCGGGAATTGGCCGCAGGAAAGCTGGGTTTTCGGGCTTTTTTGGAGTCGGAGGGACTGCTTTGCGACATGACTCGGCTCGCCTATTTCTCTCACTGGCTGGAGCCGGCACCGTCGCGCGGCCCGGCGCATACGCGGTACTTTCTCGCCCGGCTGCCCCGTAATCAAGGCGCGGTAAGGGTTGCTCCGGAGTTTCGAGAATGGTTATGGCTCACCCCGGAGCGGGCTCTTCAGGAGCATAGCCACCACACGTTGGCTATCACCTTTTCAGTCTTCGCCTCGCTTAGAGCGCTGGCCGACCTCGATTCCTGGCGAAGTCTCTGCGTCGAATACCGTTTGCAGCCCGAAGGGGAGGATCCTCGAGAGCCTTGACCTTTCTGCCTGCTGCTACCGTCACGGCTTCCGTTTCAATATATCCTCGAGGCGTTTTCGCTCCTCCTCGTAGATCTGCTCGCGTGAAGATCCTTGCTTTTCTCCTGACGAGACCTTTTTTTCTTCGGGCCGGAAGTACCCTCTAAGTTCCGGCCAGAACACCCAGAGCAAAAAGGCGACCAGCCAAATCAAAAAAACGGCTGCGACAGATCTCGCAACCAGGGCAAAGCAACCTCTTTTCCTGCGTTTCATGAGCCGGCAAAAGAGAACGAAAAGGAGGCGGCGGTCAGTATTGGGGTTTGAAGTCGAAGTAATGGGCCGCGTCGATGACCCGGATCGTGCGGCTTTTTGACCGCATCACGATCGACTGCGTAGTAGCTCCGCCCGCAAAGAAGTGGACGCCTCGCAAATAGTCGCCATCGGTGACCCCGGTCGCAGCAAACATGACATCCCCGCCTGCCAGCCCTTCGATGGAAAACTTTTTGTTAATGTCTTTAATCCCCATCGCTTGCGCTCGCTCGATCTCCTGCGGATTTCTCGGCTTCAGGCGCCCCTGCATGTCCCCACCGACACAGCGTAGCGCAGCCGCGGCCAAAACCCCTTCAGGGGCGCCGCCGATTCCCAGCAAGAGGTCAATGCCTGTTTCTGGCTTGGTTGTTGCGATGGCCGCTGAGACATCCCCGTCGCTGATCAGCTTGATCCGCGCGCCGAGGCGGCGGACCTCCTGGATGAGGGCTTCATGCCGGGGACGGTAGAGAATGATGACGGTCAAATCCTCGACCCGTGTTCCTTTGGCCTCCGCCAGGGCCTTGAGATTTTCCGTGGGGCTTTTATCCAAATCTACGACGCCTTTGCCCACAGGACCAACGGCAATCTTATCCATATAGGTATCTGGGCAATGGAGGAATTCGCCGCGCTCGGCGATGGCGATAACCGACAGGGCATTCGGAGCGCCGTTGGCGCAGATCGTGGTTCCCTCTAGAGGATCCAGCGAAATATCCACCTCGGGACCACCGCACCCCACCTTCTCCCCGATGTAGAGCATCGGCGCTTCATCCCGCTCCCCTTCCCCGATGACTACGGTGCCGTTGATCGCCACGGAGTTAAACGCCTGTCGCATCGCATCCACCGCTGCCTGGTCCGCCGCCCGCTCGTCTCCCCTGCCCATAAAGCGCGCGCTCGACAGGGCGGCTGCCTCCGTGACACGGACAACTTCCAAAGCTAGGTTTCGGTCCACTTTTTTTTCCCTCCTATTAGCGCCTCTATCAGTGTATGGGCCTGTTTTACAATAACCCCGGTCTTTTTAGCGTCGCTTTCGTTGTAGCCGCGCCGGCTAGACTCTTTTTTCTCGCGGGACGAAAAGAGCACGAAAGGCACCGGATCGGAGACGTGAGTTTTGACCGCGATCGGTGTGGGATGATCGGGCACGAGAAGCAAGCTCCACTCCTGCCACCGGTCCATACCTCGCAGGACGGTTCCGACAACCTTTTCGTCGAAGTCCTCAATGGCTTTGATTTTTTTTTCCACGTCCCCCATATGTCCGGCCTCATCCGGCGCCTCGACATGTATAAAAATGAGGTCTTTTTCCTCTAGCGCCCGCAGGCCGTATTCCCCTTTACCTAGGTAGTTGGTGTCGACGAAGCCGGTAATCCCGGGAACCCGAATTCGATCGAGGCCGGCATAGGCTCCCAGCCCGTTGACGATATCCACCGCGGAGATTACGCCTCCACTGATGCCAAACCGCTCCCGGAGAGTTGGCATGGTTGGCGCCCTCCCCTGTCCCCACAGCCAGATTGAAGTGGCTTTTCGCGTTCCCTTCTGGCTGTGTTTGCGGGTGACCGCCTGCTCGGCCAGAAGGTCCTTCGATCCTTCCATCAGCTTAAGAAGCCGCTGCGCGCCTGGACCTCGAGGCAAGTGGGGACCAATCTTTTGATCTGTGATGTCGTGCGGCGGAGTGGTTTCCATGGACCCCATCCCTTCCAGCCAAACCATCAAATGGCGGTAACTCACTCCGGGATAAAACTCGATGCCGTTTCCGCCCAGGCGACGGTTGAGATCGTGGACGATCTCGGCCCCCTCCTCGCTCGAGATGTGGCCAGCGGTAAAATCCTCCATGACCGCCTCACTTCCCTCCCCCCGCAAGGTCACCAGATTACAGCGAAAAGCTATGTCCTTTTCGCCGAGGGCTACTCCCATGCTGGCCGCCTCAAGGGGAGAGCGTCCCGTGTGGTAAAGCGCCGGGTCGTAGCCAAGTATGCTCATGTTCCCGACATCGCTTCCAGGAGGGAATCCAGGGGGAATCGTATGGGCAAGGCCTAAAGTCCCGTGGGAGGCGAGCCAATCCATATTCGGCGTTGCCGCCGCCTCCAATGGGGTCTTGCCGCCCAACTCCGTGAGGGGATAGTCAGCCATCCCATCCCCTTGCAAAATAACGAATTTCAATTTTTTTTGTATCCCTTCAGGATTCCCGCCAGCGACTCAATATCAGGAGCGATCCGGATCGGCTGGCCCGATTGGCTGAGCGCGATATCGGGGTCCTTCAAACCGTGTCCCGTAAGGGTGCACACGACTACTTCCCTTTTGCGGAAAAGCCCTTCCCGGCTCTTTTTGATCACGCCCGCGATCGAAATGGCCGAGGCTGGCTCGCCGAGTATCCCCTCTGAACTCGCCAATAACTTATAAGCGCCAAGAATGTCATCATCGCTGATCGCCTCGATCACTCCCTGAGATTCGTCGCGCGCTGAAAGCGCTCCCTGCCAGCTTGCGGGGTTTCCGATGCAAATGGCGCTGGCGATCGTTTCCGGATGCTCCACCACTCTACCAAGAACGATGGGCGCGGCGCCCGCTGCCTGAAACCCCATCATGCGGGGCAAAGCCGCGATCCTGCCAAGCTGAGAGTATTCCTTGTATCCTTTCCAATAAGCCGTGATGTTCCCGGCGTTTCCGACCGGCAAAAAATGATAATCCGGCGCCCTGCCCAAAACGTCGCAGATCTCAAAGGCTGCCGTCTTCTGCCCCTCGATGCGGTAAGGGTTCAAAGAATTGACCAGGGTCATGGGAAAATGGCGCGTGGCTTCTTTGACCAGCTTCAGGGCGGTGTCGAAATTTCCCTCCACTTCGATCACCCTGGCCCCGTGGATCATCGCCTGGCTGAGCTTACCGCGAGAGATATTTCCCTGAGGAATGAGCACGTAGGCCTCAAGCCGGGCTCTGGCGGCATACGCCGCCGCTGACGCCGAGGTGTTTCCGGTGGACGCGCAAATGACCGCTCGGCTCCCCTCTTCCACCGCTTTACTGATGGCTACCGTCATGCCTCGATCCTTGAAAGAACATGTGGGGTTGAGGCCTTCGAGTTTGAGAAAGAGTTCGATGTCAGGATTGATCAGGCGCTCCAAATTCCGGCAGCGCACGAGGGGAGTGTTGCCTTCATGCAAGGTGACAATGCTCTCTTTCCTCTCGACCGGCAGGAGGTCCCAATAGTAACGGATCACCCCCGGCCAAATCGAGAGATCTGCTGCAGCGCGTCGGGCGCGGGTGAATTTCTGAGTTTTAGTTTTCATTACGGTGAAGCGAAGGAGACCACGCGGAGATATACGCTCTTGGCTTTGACGACCTTCAGGCGGTTGATGCGGACAAGGGCCATCCTGAGATCTCTTTCCGTAGCCTCTTTCGTATGCATGACGATGGGAACGGTGTTCCCTTGCCTCTCTTCTTTTTGAATCACGGAAGCGATACTAATGCCATAGCCGCCGAGAATGCCAGCGATTTGCGCTAAAACGCCGGGTCTGTCCAATACCATGAAGCGGAGGTAATAGTCGCTCCTCAGCTCGCTGATGCTTTTGATCGGGATGCGGCTCAAGCTCCCCATCGGGTAGCCCAGAGGCGGTATGCGCAGGGTTTTTCCATGGAGCCTGTTTCTGGCGATCTCGATGATATCGGCCAGGACTGCGGTAGCCGTAGGCATCATCCCCGCGCCCTGCCCGAAGTACATCGTCGGACCTAAAGCTTCTCCCTCGATAAAGACCGCGTTGTAGGGACCGCGCACCAGGGCCAGGGGATGCTGGACCGGGATCATGGCCGGATGGACACGCGCTTCGATGGCGCCGTTTTCATATCGGGCTATAGCCAGGAGCTTGATCCGATACCCCAGCTCTCTGGCATAAGAGATATCCATCGGCGAGATGTGCCGAATCCCCTCGGTGTAAATATCCTTAAGCTTCACCCGCGTGCCGAAGGCCAAGACGACCAGAATGGCAAGCTTATGCGCTGCATCTATTCCGTTGACGTCGAAGCTGGGATCAGCCTCCGCGTATCCTAATTCCTGCGCGCTGGTGAGGGCCTGATGGAAATCTTCCCCCTTTTCCTCCATGGTCGTAAGGATATAGTTACAAGTCCCGTTCAGTATGGCAAAGAGGGAACGGTTCCTGTCACCCGCCAGCCCCTCTTTCAGAGTTCGGATGATAGGGATCCCTCCTCCCACGCTGGCCTCAAAGCCGATATCGATCCCGTGCTTTTGGGCTTGGGAAAAGATCTCTTCCCCGTGAACGGCCAGGAGAGCCTTGTTGGCGGTCACGACATCCTTGCCCGCCTCCATAGCCTTCAAAATGTAGCTGCGGGCCGGTTCGTAGCCTCCGATCAATTCGACAACGATGTGGATATCGGGATTGCGCAGGATCTCTTCAGGGCGATGAGTGACAAGACCAGCGGGAAGCTTGAAACCTTGCCGCCTATTCCTGTTCCTGATCAGGACCTTCTTTAAAATTAAAGGAGCACCTACTCTTCTCTTTATAAGCTCCTGATTTGTCGTTAGTAATTGTATGACCCCCTGCGCTACCGTGCCACGGCCTAGTAGGGCTATATTGATTCCCCTCTTCATGGTCAGTCCAGAATCTTTATCAGTCGAGAATCTTTCCTAGCGCCCGGCGGATGGTTCGGATGGCTTGTCGTGTGCGGTGCTCATTTTCGATCA
>MGSI01000160.1 GCA_001798455.1 Deltaproteobacteria bacterium RIFCSPLOWO2_02_FULL_57_26
GAAATTTTTCCTCGATCTCTTGCGGCGGTAGGGGAAACTCCAACCCTCCCCTCGGGTAGGGCTGGTTTTCTTCCAGCACCGTTCCATTTTTAAGCTTGACCTTGACATGACCTGAGAAGTGGCGCGGATAGTCGATGGTCGCGTCCAGCTCGTACCCGACCTTCTCCGCGATTGCGAGCACTTCGGTGTCGCGGATAGCCTCGTCAGAGAACTCCTCCAATCCCGCCCGGCCTCGCACCAGCATGACAGCTATACTATAGGGGAGGCTGAACTTGGCGCCGTAGGAGCTGGAAGGATGCTGTTTTTCTTTCAAGGGCTCCCACAGCCGATGGACCGGCCCCTCTGCGGTTCGGCAAACGATTTCTTCGATCTGGTCCCCCCGGATAGAGTGCTTCTCTCTTAATCGCAGGGCACAATCCATGTAGGGATGAGAAATCGAGCCGCAGGGGTAAGATTTAAAGGCAATCCGGGATATTTCCCAAGTCTTTCCCAGCTCGCTCAGTTGCTCCAGGCGAAAGCCGTTCTCTCCGGCAAACGATCGGTAGAATCCATGAGGGCCCTCAAAAACCGTGGCCGGACCTCGAAAACCGCGCTGCGCCAAAAGCACCGCGATAACCCCGGCGTGCGCAGCCCAGCCAGGATGGAGCCTCTTGGTCCAGCTACCATCGGATAGATATTCGATAATCCCGGAGCTTTGACTCCCGCATATCCCGAAGGCATTCAACCACTCGGCGGGTTCTAGGCCGTAAAGCTTACCGCACGCCGCCGCTGCCCCAAAAGTAGCGCATAGGGCCGTTGGGTGAAAACCACGGGCATGAAATTTTCCCGGCGCAACCAATCCCACTTTGCACATCACCTCGATCCCCGCCACCGTCGCCTCCAGCACCCTTCTACCGGTCGCACCGAGCTGCTCTCCGACCGCCAAGGCCGTAATTGCTCCCGAGCACCCCGTGTGGACGATCGCTTCCTCCAGCGTATCGTCGTAGTCCAGGCCGTGCGCCAAAGTTCCATTGGCCAAGACCGCATTGGCTGCCGCCCGTTTCCCGGCAGTACCGATCAAGCGGCTTTCCTGAGGTCCCCCGAGGACAGACGCCACTTCAAGGACCATCTGCCCGAAGTCCATGGTGGAGGCCGCCAGGGCATTTCCCATAGTGTCGAGCAGAAGGAGCTTCGTCTTCTCAATCACCTCAGGAGGAATCGCCTCAAAGCTGAGATCGAGAAGAAAACGCGCTATCGCTTTCGAGTACGGCTCCATCTCCGGCTACTCGGTTTGCGCTCGCTCGTCTTTTTGCCTGCCTCCGTTCTTCCCCCGGCTACGGCCTTGATCAACGGCAGTATGCTCCTCATGCGCTCTAAATTGCCAACCGACTCGATCGCCTCTTCCGTGTTCCTACGGGAGAGAACGAGTCGAGCGCAGTCGCGAAATTTCTCCCCTATCTCAGCCCAGCTCATCGGCTTCAAGGGATGCCCCCTTGCTACGTCGGCCCTCCCCTCGATCGTCTTTCCGCCCTTGAGCTTGATGCGAATCCGAGATCTAACCTGGTCGTAGCCAAGGGCCTCCAGCTCCGGATCGACCGTGAGCGTTACCCGCCGCATCAAAGCGACGACCCTGGGATCGCGCACCTTTCGGTCACTGAATTGGGCGATGCCAGCTTTGTGTTCCAGGACGCCAATCGCCATGCAGAATGGGATGCTAAATTTTCCTTCCAGAGCGGTTTTAGGCATCGGATAGATCAGGGCATTAGGCACATTCGAGTTGGTGCCGACTTCGATCGACTCGATGTCACCGGCGTGGAGATCGTTACTTTGAACCAAGTCCAGGATCAGGTCCTGGGCCGGGTGAGAGAGCGAGCCCGAAGGATAGGGTTTGATGGAAATCCCGGGCTCCTTCATGAAGTAGGGCCGCCCCAGACGGCCAGCGATCTTTTCTTCGTTATATCCGCCGGCCATGGCGCTGAAAAATCCCCGCTTGGCCTCCAGGATGTTGAGCGCGGATGTAAAGCCTTGTTGGGCTAGTTGGGCTGCGGTGACACCGTTTTCTGCGGCCCGCCCGGCATGCAAGGGCTTGGTCATGGTCCCAAAGTTTTCCCGGAGTCCCGCAGCCATGCTGGCAGCGATACCCAAAGCGCGGGCCAACGCCTCCGGCTTCAACCCTAACAGCTTGCCCACCGCCAGGACCGCCCCCAGGCCTCCCATGGTCGCCGTGGAGTGGAACCCCGCTTGATAGTGACGGGGATAAATGGCATCGGCGATCCGACACTCCACTTCCACTCCCAAAATATACGCCAGAAGCAGCTCTTGGCCAGAGATCTTGTGAGCTTCGCCGACGCCCAAGGCTGCCGCAAGCACAGGAACCGTAGGATGGGTCAAGAGTCCGTAAACCGCCTCTTTGGAGGTCGAAAGCTGAGTATCATCATAATCCATGGCGTGCCCCGCCACACCGTTGGCCAGTGCGGCCCTAGCCGCCGGCACCAGGAAGCCGGATGCAATAACCGTGGATTCCCCCCTTCCCCCTAACCTCCGGATATAGGTTTGGATGATATGCGATCCTCTCTCGGTCGAGCCGGCGAGCATCACGCCCAGGCCATCCAGGACAAATCCCTGGGCCAGGCGAATGATCTCAGGGGGAATGTCTTTGTACCTTGTTTTGTGGACAAAATTGACGACTTCTTCGGTCAAACCCATCGCACTCTCCTACGCCGCCGGAATGTACGGCAGATGAGCGATAACACTATCAAGTGCAATTTTCCAGCCCTTGACACGGCCCAACGAGTAAGTTAACGTCTCGTTTGTATATCTGGACACCTTATCCAGAGTGGTGGAGGGACAGGCCCGTTGAAGCCACAGCAACCGGTTCCATCCTTCGGGATGGAATGCTGGTGCTAATTCCCGCCCCGGTTTAGGGGGAAGATAAGGTGAGGGAAACCTCTCCTTATCAATGGGAAGAGGTTTTTTTTTGGCCTTTTTATGCGGATCGAGACCGTTGGTTGAGGGAGAAAAGGATGACGCTTCGCCTCACGCCCGAGCAAATCGAGCGCTATAGCCGCCAAATCATGATCCCCGACGTTGGGGGAAAAGGGCAGATCCGCGTGCGCCAGGGCCGGGTGTTGGTCATCGGGGCTGGGGGTTTAGGATCGCCCGCGGCTTTCTACCTGGCGGCCGCAGGCATCGGCACGTTGGGTCTCGTGGACTACGATCGTGTGGAGCTCTCCAACCTCCAGCGCCAGATCCTCCACTTTACCGAGGATGTCGGCCGGCAAAAGGTGGCATCGGCCGAAGAAAAGCTCAACCGGCTGAATCCGGAGGTCGAGATCCGCACCCTGGCAGTACGTCTCGAGGAGCGCAACGCAACCGAGATCCTCGCCGCTTACGATTTCATCGTCGACGGCAGCGACAATTTTGCCACTAAGTTTCTGGTCAACGATGCGGCCGTGGCCTTAGGCAAGCCTTTCTCGCACGCCGGGATCGTGCGCCTTCAGGGCCAAACCATGACCGTCATACCGGGAAAGAGCGCTTGTTACCGTTGCCTCTTTAAAGGGCCTCCGCCGCCGGGAGAGATCCTGAGCTGTCAGCAGGCAGGGATCCTCGGCGCGGTGGCAGGAACGATCGGGTCGATTCAGGCCACCGAGGCGATCAAGTTCTTTGCCGGAATGGAGGATGATCTGCTCACCGACCGGCTACTCATCTATGATGCCAAGACTTTGAGCTTTCGCACGATCGAGGTTCAGAGAGACCTCGGGTGCGCCGCCTGCGGCCGCAAGAAAGGAATCAAATCAACCACAGCGGAATCAAGCGTGGAGGCTGGGAAGCCAGGAAGCTAGGACGCCGTCACGCCTCCCTGTCTTCTAGCACGCCAGGTTATGTGAGAGGAGCGTAACGTATGAGTTTTGTCAAAGGATTAAGATGCAGGGAATGCGGACAGGATTACCCCAAAGAACCCTTGCACGTGTGCGAGACGTGCTTCGGACCCCTCGAGGTGGTTTACGATTACGATCGCATCAAAAAGAGCATCAGCCGGGAAAAAATTCAATCCCGGTCCAATAGCCTTTGGCGCTATCGAGAGCTCCTGCCGATCGATGGAGAGCCCCAGGTTGGGCTCTATTCCGGCTTCACTCCGCTCATCCGAGCGCACCGCCTGGGAGAGGTCCTGGGAGTGAAGGAGCTTTATTTGAAGGACGACTCGGTCAATCACCCTACCTTTTCCTATAAAGACCGCGTGGTCTCGGTCGCTATTTCCAAGGCGATCGAGTTCGGCTTCGACACGGTCTCCTGCGCCTCGACGGGCAACCTCGCCAACGCTGTCGCTGCCCACGCCGCCAAGGCTGGACTTAACTGCTACGTCTTTATCCCCAATGGTCTGGAACAGGGAAAGATCATCGGGTCGGCCATTTACGGCCCGCGCACGATCGCTATCCAAGGCAACTACGACGACGTCAACCGGCTCTGCAGTGAGATTGCCGATAAGTATGGCTGGGCTTTCGTCAACGTCAATTTGCGGCCCTACTACGCCGAGGGAGCGAAGACTCACGCTTTTGAAATCGCGGAGCAGCTCGGATGGAAGATTCCGCGCCATGTGGTCGTGGCCTCCGCGGGAGGGACCATCCTGCCCAAGCTTCACAAGGCCTTCAAGGAACTCAAGCTCGTCGGCTTGATCGACGACGACGATTGTAAAATTTACACGGCTCAGGCCGCCGGCTGCGCCCCCATCGTCCAGGCGCTCAAGAAAGGGACGGATCTGGTGAGTCCGGTCAAACCCAACACCATCGCCAGCTCGATCGCGATCGGCAACCCGGCTGATGGTTACTACGTGCTTCAAGCCGTGCGGGAATCCGGAGGTTGGGGCGAGTGCGTCACCGACGAGGAGATCCTCGAAGGGATCCGACTGCTGGCCCGTACGGAGGGAATCTTCACGGAGCCTGCCGGCGGAACCGAGGTGGCCGTGGCGAAGAAGCTCATCCAGCAGGGGAGGATTCCGCGGGACGAATCCATCGTCATCAGCATCACCGGCAACGGGTACAAGACCCTCGAAGTCGTCGCTCAGAACGTGGAGAAACCATTTAGCATTCAGGCAACCCTCGAAAGCTTCGACGAGCTTTATCACCAACTCCACCAGCCATCCCCGGGGAAGGCCGTCGCCGGGGAAACGTAAAAAACGTCTTTTTTCTCCACCTTGAAAGCTTAACTTGGAAGGATTAAAGTAACCAGCAGATCGGCTAAGGAGGATGGGTTATATGATGGTGCGTGTCCGGGTACCGACCCCGCTGCGCAAGTTTACCAACGGCGCCGACGAGGTCAAAGCTCAGGGAAACACCGTGCGTGCATTGGTGGATGACCTGGAGAACAAATTTCCGGGGATCAAGGAAAGAATTTGTGACGAGACGGGAAAAATCCGTAGGTTCGTAAACGTTTACATTAACGGGGACGACATCCGCTTCCTGCAAAATATGGAAACCGCGCTAAAGGAAGGGGACGCGATCTCGATTGTCCCAGCCATCGCCGGGGGGCGAAAATAGCCTCTCCCTTTTCGCACGCTATGCTGAAAGCCATCCCAGGGCATCGGGTCCTTAAGGAGGAATTCAGAACGCCGAAAAAGGTGGAGTCTGTCCTGGACCTGATCGGCGAAACCCCTCTTTTGGAGATCCGCGAAGTCATTCAAGGTATCGCTCCGGGCGTGCGCATCTTTGCCAAACTCGAGGGTTTCAACCCGGGAGGCTCGGTCAAGGACCGGGCGGCCTGGAGGATGGTTCGGGACGGTATCGAGTCCGGCAAGCTGAGTCGGGGAAAGACGATCCTGGACTCCACATCCGGCAACACCGGGATCGCACTGACCATGATTGGGGCGGTGCTTGGCTACCCGGTTGAGCTGGTCATGCCGTCCAACGTGAGCGCCGAACGCCAGCGGATCATCCAAGCATTCGGCGCCAAGGTGATCTTCACCGATCCCCTGGAGGGGTCCGACGGCGCGATCCGGCTGTGCCGCAAGATCCTCGAACAAAACCCGGACAAATATTTCAAACCAGACCAGTACTTTAACCCGATGAACCCCCAAGCCCATTACGAAACCACCGGCCCGGAGATCTATCGTCAGACTCATGGAGAGATCACCCACTTCGTCGCCGGGATCGGCACGGGCGGAACCGTCATGGGCACAGGCCGTTATCTGAAGGAGAGGAACCGGAAGATCCGGGTCATCGCGGTTGAGCCGGATGACGCGCTGCACGGCCTCGAGGGGTTGAAGCATATGCCGAGCTCCATCGTGCCGGGGATCTACCACGAGGAGGCGTTGGACCAGAAAATACCCGTCTCCACTGAAGACGCCTACGCGATGGTCTATCGGCTCAGCCAAGAAGAAGGGGTGCTCGTGGGCCAGTCCTCAGGAGCGGCGATGCACGTCACGCTGCAGGTCGCGAGAAAGCTCAAATCGGGCATTCTGGTGACGGTTTTTCCCGATTTCGGCGATAAGTACCTGACCACCAGCCTGTGGTTGGGTTGGCGCGAGAGAATGTCGGTCGGAAACCTCAACTTTTCTATCTGAAATGAAAAAGCCAGCGGCCAGACCCCAAAAGGAAAAAGTCTGTGAGCGAATCTATCTGACCTTTCCCAAGGAGTTGGTCAAAGAGCCGATTGTCTGCTCGCTGGCAAAGAAATTTGACATCATGTTCAACATCCGGGGATCCACGGTCACGTCGGAAATGGGTCTGGTCGCTCTTGAGATCGATGGTGAGCGGGGCGAGGTGGGCAGGGCGATTCAGTGGCTGAGAGAAAAAGGCGTGATTGTCGAGCCGATTGAAAAGAACGTCATCGAATGAGACAGGACCTCAAGGCGTCATCGCGAAAATCGACAGGATCAACACCCCACCCTCGTGGGCCGGCCCTCCCAAGAGAAAATAGCCGCGATTCCTGAGCCGTACCGTGGTATCGACGAGGGGCTTATCCCCTTGGAGCAGCCGCACCTTTAACGCCAGCCGTTGGTTGCGATATTCCTGCGGCAAGATTACGAGGGAGCGCCCGCCAGGGACCTCGAAGACGGCGTTGAGCCGCCACTGGACTTTCTGGACCTCCTCTTTGATCAGGCGGTAAGAGCTGTACTTGATCACTTCGAGCTGATTTTTCATTCGGGAAAGCTTGGGGTCAAAATCTTCGCTCTCGTTACTGGCAAGGATGGTTCCGATGCGCAGGTGGAGCCCCTGAGGAGCTTTCTCAGCGGCACCCAGGGGCGCACTCAAGCCAACGAGCAACAGGCTACAGAGAAGCGTCAGTCGAGGCAGCTTCTGGAGCCGGTTCATCTTCCTCCTCATCCTCATCCTCAAATAACCAGATCACCGTCGTTTTGGTTTCGGATTCGCGCAACAATGCCAGGTTAAAGCCGTGCCCGTCGATGGATTCCACCGCGGCCACGTTACTTCTCGGCCCCCAACCCAATCCGAAAAAAAATTGCTCCGCGAAAAGAACGGCCAGGACACACACAACGGTCACAGGGATGGCCCAGGCCAGCCGCCGGGGGAGGATAACCGGGCGGAGCCAATCCCAGAATTCCCGGTGCCTTACCCTCCCCTGGGAGATCCGTCGCTCGATTCCGTGCCAGAAAGATTCAAACGTAACCTTGGACGCGCCCTCCTCAAGGGCGGCCCGGAGCACGAATTGAAGCCGCTCCAAGCGACTCCTCTCCGCACGACATGAAGGACAGGCTTCCACATGGGCCCGGATCTCCCGGGACTCCTTTTCGCTCACCTCCCCATCCAACCATGCGCCGAGCGTTCTTCTTACAGATTCACAATCCATTGTCATAAGAAATGCGCAAGTTTTTCTTGCAGCTTCTTGCGCGCGTAATGGAGCCGACTCATGACCGTCCCCTCCGAACAGCCCAAGATTTCACTGATTTCCTTGTAGGAGAGGCCCTCCACCGCCCTAAGTACAATGACCGCTTTGTGATCCGGAGTCAAATCGTTCAAGGCCGCCAGCAACCGACTCATGACCTCTTTTCCCTCAAGGGCATCGTAGGGATCCGTCCCATGCTCGCCGCGCTCGTATAAAAGCTCGTCGATAGCTTCCCTAACTTCCGCGGGCGCGCGCCTCTGACGCCGCTGAAAATCGATGCATTGATTGACTGCGATTCGGTAAAGCCAGGTATAGAAAGTTGAGCCGCCCCGAAACTCCCGGATCTTTCTAAAGGCCCGATAAAAGGTCTCCTGGGCTATCTCCAAGGCGTCCTCACGATGGTTCAGTATTCCCAGAATGACCATGAATACCTTTTGGTAATATTTGGCAGCGAGCTCCTGGAACGCCCCGACGTCGCCCGTCTGGCATTTCCGGACGAGCTCCCAATCGCTAGGCTCCACAATAACCCTTTGCTCTTCTTTGACGTCTGGGGCCATGGATTTATTCGGACGACCGGACAATTGATATCAAACCCTTGAATTTTTCGCTAATTGCAATAGAATTTGCGAGTTGGGTGGCACCGTTTCTAAGCCCAATCTAAGGCAGATCTGCTCCATGCTGGTTCAATGTCCCAGTTGCGAGACCACGTATCGAGTTCCCGAGGAACTCATCACCGGCCCTAATCCCACTTTTCGTTGTTCTCGTTGCAAGCACGTCTTCGCCCTAGAAGCCGACCGCGAGGCTAGTCCAGCCGCGGAACCTCCTCCTACCTCGCCGAAACCTTCTCAACAAGCGGTGGAAAAGGATCGAGAGCTTCCTTTTTCTTTCCCCCCTGCGGAAAAGTCGGAAGCCAGAGACGAGGAGAGCCCGGAGGCTCTGAAGCAGGAGGAGCACTTTGAGTTCGGCCAGCCCCAGAGACCGGCTTTAACAAAGGGCTCTGAGCCAAGGCAGCCCGAATTCTCCGATTTACAGATCGACAAATTCTTTCCCCCCAGAGAGAAATCTCTCGGGCCGAGCGCGTACGGCCGCGAGCCATCGGCCCCCAGCGAAGAGCAAGAAAAGGGCTGGACCCTGGCCCCTCCCGAATCGCAAGCCGAAGCGTCTTTGACCCCTCCCGAAGACGAGTCATCCTCAGGCATGGATGCAGCTCGCGCAGCGATCTCTGAATTTGAGGAGAATTGGGAGCGGTCTCGACCGCCGACCGAGGAAGACGAATCCGCCTTACGGGCTATGGACCAAGAGCGACCGGCTTCCACGGTCCCCTATCTTACGCTGTTTGCCGTTCTCCTGCTCGCTTACTCTGTCTTGACCCTCGTACATCAGACCCAACCGGCAGTTTTGGAGGGCCTGTTAAATAACGTCCCGTGGCTCGGCAGCTCAGTCCTTCAAAACGACCATTTGCGCCAAGGGATCGCGCTCCGGTCCGTGCGTCCGAGCTTTCAGACGATACTCGGAAATCGCGAGGTCTTCGTGCTCTCAGGGGTAGCGTATAATCGCAATACGGTAAGCGTTCGCGAGGTCCAGATTGAGGGGCAACTCTTCGATGCGCAGGGGAAAGAAATCGAACGGCAGGCCGTATGGGCGGGAAACGCCATCACTCCGAAAATCATCAAAGACCTCACCGCTCAGGAGATCTCCATTTTGCAAAAATTGAGCCCGCAGAAACGATTTGAGATCTCCCCGCAGAAGGCGGCGAGCTTCGTCATCGTGTTTCTGAGACCGCGGGGAACGATCAAAGATTTCAGCTGTCGCGTTCTGTCAGCCGAGGGGGCAGCCTAAGACGAGCTTCCTTTGCTCTTCTCTTTCTCCTGCCCTTCCTTGGGTGTCACGTCGATTTCGTCAGGCTCCTTGATGGATTTGCGAAAGCTGCGAATGCCTTTCCCAAGGCCTTCACCAAGCTCGGGGAGCTTGCGGCCGAAGAGAAGCACGACAATGATCAGGATGATCAGGAGTTCCCATATACCAAGACCAAACATATCTCCTCCAACAAGGATATTAGCCCGTCCTTACCCCACTTTGCAAGCATCTGCCATATCGGCGGCCTTTTCCCCATCAGTCAGAACCCGCTTGATCGAAATCGCGTTCGAGTCGCCTGGTGGAGAAAGTATCCGATCACCACTCATCCTGTCAACGTTGGGCCAGTTTTCCGAGAGGGATAGACATTGACTTCGGGTTGGAGTAATCAAGGTTTCAACGGCTTTTCTTCCAGGCTGGAGTCTTACCCAATGGAGGGAGTAACCGATGTCTGAGCCGCTACTGCGCTCTCGTTATGTCATGGCCGGGGGAGTCCGGACGCACTACGTCGAGGCGGGCAACAACGGCCATCCCGTGGTGTTGTGCCATGGAGGCGCGCCCGGGCTGTCGGGGGAAGCAGGCTTTGAAAAAATCATGCCTGCCTTGGGAACCAACTTCCAAGTGTATGCCCCGGATGGCGTCGGCGGCTTTGGGGATACCGACACCAAAGCGCCAGCAAGCGAAGGTGCCCAGAGCAGAGTGGAACACCTCAAGGCGTTTACGGGTGCCCTCTGCTTAGACCGCTTATGTTTAGCGGGCAACTCCCAGGGAGCCTGGGTGGCCGCCAAGTATGCTTTGGAGCATCCCCACCGGGTGCGGAAGCTGTTCCTGATCGCCAGCGGCACTATTGCTACCGCCATGGGGCTTGACCACTCGCAGACGGAGGGTCTCAGCGCCTTGCTCGCGTATGACGGCACCTCCGTGGCCATGCGACGCGTCCTGGAGACCTTAGTCTGGGACAAATCGCAAATAACGGATGACTTGGTGAACCGCTGGCATTCGTGCGCAACACGGCCGGGGGCAAACGAAGCGCGCCGCAGCTTTCGGGAAGGAATGCAACGGTTGACGCAAGACCCGAATTTACGGGTCAAGTTCGATATGACCCATGTGCTTCCCCGACTGGAAGTCCCGACCATGTTCGTATGGGGCGAGGAAGACAGATTCGCGCCCGTGGAACTGGGCCGCCAGTTAGAGCGGTTGCTCCCGAACATCTCCTTTAGATACATCCCCCGGGCCGGTCACATGGCGCACAACGACCAGCCCGCCCTGGTCAGCCAACTGATGATCGAATTTTTCTCCGGTTTTCCCGGAAGAGAACACTGACAAAAGTGACAGATTTGTTTAAGGGTCAGACCAGAGCGTCTTGCTCGAAGGGGCATTGACCGGTTTCACAGTGCACCAAACCTTGAGATTGGTATTTCGCGTAGCCGTCGGGGAAAACGGTGACAACGGTTCGGAACCTCCTGGAGAGTTCTTTCGCGGCGAGGTAATTAGCCCCCGAGGAGATCCCGATGCAATAGCCGTGGCGCCTCGCAAGCGCGAGAGCGACCTCTTTCGCTTCTTCGCTCCCGATGCAAATGATCTCGTCAATCAAGGGATCAATCCCTCCCGCCCCATCGCTCACAATGGCAGGGATGAATCCGTCCCCGATGCCCGCGATGCCATGGATGCCAGGTGATTTTCCGCTCATCACCGCCGATTCCGCAGGCTCCACGGCGGCAATGCAGACCTCCGGATACACCATTCGAAGCTTCCGGCCTACCCCGATGAGAGTTCCCCCCGTGCCCACTCCCGCCACGAATGCATCGATCGGGCCGGCGCCTTGGGCTTCGATCTGGTTCAGGATTTCCTGACCGGTCGACTTGTAGTGGCATTCTACGTTCAGCGGATTCGAAAACTGGTCGGGGTTGAAGTAATTTTTCTCCCTCGCGAGACGATCACGGATCTCCACCGCCTCGGCAAAGCCGCCCTCTTTCGAGCAGAGGATCAGATCGGCTCCCAGGTTTCGCAAAATTTGTTTCCGCTCCTCCGTCATATTCTCAGGCATGACGATAGTAATCTCGTAGCCTTTCTGCTTCGCGAAATAAGCAAAGGCGATTCCCGTGTTGCCGCTCGTCGCCTCGATGACTCTGGCCCCTTTCTGGAGAAGCCCGCGCCTCTCGCTCTCCTCAAGGATGTAAAGAGCGATCCTGTCCTTGATGCTGCCGCACGGATTCGTGCACTCGAGCTTTGCGAAGAT
>MGSI01000161.1 GCA_001798455.1 Deltaproteobacteria bacterium RIFCSPLOWO2_02_FULL_57_26
GCTGCTTCAGGGCGCGGCGCAATTGTCTGAGCGCCATGGCCTGCCCCTGCACATCCATCTGGCGGAGACGAGATCGCAAAAGCTCATGGGACAGAGACTCTTCGGTTGTTCTCTGTTGCGGCATTTGAGCTCCGTGGGGGTGCTGGGGACGAATCTCTCCTTGGCCCATTCCGTCTGGATCGAAGAGGAAGACATCGATCTGTTTGCCAGTAGCGGAGCCACTGCCGTTCATAACCCGGCCAGCAATCTCCGGCTCGGGAGCGGATTGGCGCCGGTGCCGCACATGCTTGCCGCCGGTGTCCACGTGGCTCTGGGTACGGATGGAGCCGCATCCAACGACGGGCAGAATATGTTCGACGCTATCCGCCTGGTGAGCCTCATCCACAACCCATCTCAGACCGACTTCCGGTTGTGGGTCACGCCGCATCAGGCGCTGCGCATGGCGACCCGCGAGGGGGCGCGTGCTTTCGGGCTCGAGGGAGGGGTGCTGGCCCCCGGCAGCCTGGCGGATGTGGTCCTGCTCCGGCGCGACACTGCGGCGTTTACCCCGCTCAACAACCTCGTGCAACAGCTTGCTTTGTGTGAGAACGGAAGTTCGGTGGACACGGTGATCGTAAACGGCGAGGTGGTGGTGGAGGGTGGCCGCCTCATCCGCATGCGTGAAGAGGAGGTCCTAAGGCTTGCGGCGCAATCGATGAGCCGGCTCAAGCCGGGACTGCAACAGGAGTTCGAAGCTGCCGCCAGTATGGAGCCGGCGTTGGCGGAGATGTATTTCCAAGTGGTAGGCGGTAGAAAACAGTGAGACGTGAGGAATAAGGAGTAAGGCGAAAAGCGAGCCAAGGGACTTCGGGTGCGAAATGGAGCAAAGAGTCGCAGAGATGACCGGGCGCATTGTAGAAGAAGTAGCAAGCTGCGGAATCAAGCTGGTCGCGAGCCTGCCGGATACCTGGATTGCGGATCTGATCGAGGCCTTCGATCGGGATCAAAGGTTTATCCACGTGCCGGTCAACCGGGAGGAATCCGCCATTGGCCTGTGTTCGGGGGCTTTTTTTGGCGGCACCGGCGCGCTTGCTCTGATGGGCGCCTCGGGTCTTATGACCTGCGTCTACGCCCTCACCAAGGTCAACTACACCTATCAAATTCCTCTCCTCATCTGCATCACATTGCGGGGCAGTCTCGGGGATCAAGCCAAGTACCACGTCTCCAATGGCCTGTACCTCCTGCCGCTAATGGATTCGCTCAGCATGCCCTACGTGATCGTCGACAACCCGGATAAAGTGGCGCTGATCTCCAAGGCCTACGGGCACTCCCGGGTGCTCTGCCGCCCCGTGGTGGTCGGGTTCACCCGCTCCGTGCTCAGGGGCGAGCGGTAACGGTTTCGGTGGAGGAAATGGAATGCGGTTTCGGGAATGTTTTGAGTTTCTCTCCGGTCGAAGAACCCATGGGTTCGTGATTACATCCGCGGGCAATTGTTCCGAGATGTGGTGGGAGGTCACGCACGAAACGGAGGGGGTCTTTTACCTCGAGGCCTCGATGAGCCTCGCCTCGATGTTCGGTGCCGGTCTGGCGCTTGGTGTGCCGCAAATCCCGGTGTGGGTTTTTACCGGGGACGGCGCGTTCTGCATGAATCCGGGAATGCTGATGGTCGAGCGCCAGTTGAATCCTCCGAACCTCAAGCATTTTTTGGTCTCTAACCGGTGCTATGGCTCCACCTATGAGGTCCGGTTGCCTAACGCCCCCGCCAACGATTACGCAGCCATGGCTCGGGCCATGGGCATCGAGCGGGTCTACCATTTCGATTCGCTGGAGGATCTCAAGGGCAACTTCGACGCTGCCGTGCTGGGGCCGGGCCACAGCTTTGTCGTCCTTGAGGTCGAGCCGGTCGGGAAGAAACTGAAGGAGCCGCCGATCGAGGGCCCGGAGATGAAATACCTCTTCGGCCGCTCTGTCGAGCGGGCGGCCGGCGTTCGGATCTTCGACGAATAGGAAGACTGGGCAACGAGGAACTACCGGCGCTGGCTTATCTGCCCGGGCTCCGGAGGATCTTGGCCGCGGCTACGATGGATTCCAGGATCTTTTTATAGCCTGTGCAGCGGCAGATGTTTCCTTCCATGAAGTGGATGATCTCCTCCCGGTTAGGCTCCGGGTTTTGATCCAAAAGCGCCTTCGCGGCCAGGATCATACCCGGAGTGCAGAAGCCGCATTGGAAACCCCCGTGTTCGATGAAGGCCGCCTGCAAGGGGTGGAGCTTGCCGTTTTTGGCCAGCCCTTCAATGGTGAGTACCTCATGCCCCCTGGCCTCGAAGGCGAGGGTGGTGCAGGAACTCATTGGACGGCCATCTACGAGCACGGTGCAGGCGCCGCAGACTTGTACGTCGCAGGACCTTTTCGTGCCCGTGAGCCCGAAACGATTGCGAATGACATCGATCAGGAGTTCGTGCGGCTCCACCTGGGTCTGTTGAGTTGTTCCGTTTAGGGTAAAGGAAATCGGAATGAATTGGCGATCCTCTGCTTTCGCTGTTCCTTCAGCCATAGCTTTCTCCCTAGCTCTATGCCTTCGATGAACGGTCCTGCAAAATTTGCTGAAAGGCCCTTTTCAGGAGCACGCCGACGATGTGCTGCTTATAATCGGCGGCCCCGTGAAGGTCGCTGATTGCATCGGCGGCCCGGCCCGCGATCTCACCGGCCCGCCCCAGAAGGGCAGAGGCCTCCTTCGAGGTTTTACCTTTCAAAAGTCCCTCCGATTCCTCGACCCGCCTGGGTTTAGGTCCAGCGCAACCCACCGCCACACGCGCCTCCGTAATCGTGTCAGCGCCGTTCCAGGCTAGAAACAGCCCCAACCCGACGCTCGGCCGCTCGAGGTAGCCGAACTTCAGGTAGGCTACGCCAGCTCGCCGCGGCGTTGACGGAATTCGGATCTCGGTGAGGAGTTCGTCGGGCTCGAGGCAGGTCTCATACGCGTCGACGAAAAACTGCTCCGCCGCGATCTCCCGCTTCGAAGAAGTTTTTTCGGCCATGAGCTTTGCGCCCAGAACCATCAGCAGGGTGCCCGGGTCCGCGTGGGGTTCGGCAAAGCAGAGATTTCCGCCCAGAGTGCCCATCTCCCGCACCCGAACATTGGCGATATTGCGCTCCATCTGGCCGAAGGCCGGCAACTGCTGTCGGAGGAGCGGATCGTTCTCGAGGCTGCGGTGTGTGGTCAGCGCGCCGATGCGTACCACTCCATTCTCAAGCTCGACTCGATCCAGGCCGGGGATTTTCTTGACGTTGATGAGCCGCTCGTACTGGATCAGGCCCTCTTTCATGGCCAAGAGGAGTTCGGTGCCACCGGCATAGATTCTCGAGGCCTCTCCGTAGCGGGCCAGCAATGCGGAAGCATCCTTGACAGTTTCGGGTTCCTCTAAACGGAATCGCCTAAGCATCCTACGTGCCTCCGTCCAGTTGTTCAGGCTACCTTCTTTTTCATTCGCCGGATCGCCCAGTAGACCCGCTCCGGAGACAGCGGGAGATCGTAAATTCTTATGCCCAGGGCGTTTGCCACGGCGTTCCCGATGGCCGCTGGAGTGGGCGCAAGGCCGGGCTCGCCCAAGCCCTTGGCTCCGTAAGGCCCCTCCGGCTCGGGACACTCGACGATAATCGGAATCATTTTTGGGAGATCCAGGGAAGTGGCGAGATGATAATCCAGGAAAGAGGGGTTTCTGACTTTTCCGGTCTCGTCCACGACCAGGTGCTCGTGCAGCGCGGAGCCGATTCCCATGGCAAGGCCTCCCTCGATCTGCCCCTCGCAGTTAAGCGGATTGATGGCCTTCCCTACGTCATGGGCGGCGGACATTCGGAGAAGGCGAACCCTCCCAGTTTCTTCGTCGACCTCCGCCTCGGCGGCCTGAGTCGCATACATGTAAAAGGCCGAGGCATGCTCGCTGTGCCCCGTCTCCAGGTCCAGGTCCTTGCCGATCTCGAATGTGTAAGAGCTGTCTCCCCGAAGGAATCCGCTCGCGCCGAGTCTTCTCCGCACCACCTCACCGATGGGAAGGGCCATCTGGGGCTGCTCTTTGAGATGAATTTTCCCGTCGGCGAAGGAGAGGTCGTCTTTTCCGGCTTCGAGCATCGGGCTCGCCATCTCCGCGAGCTTCTCCCTGACATCGATGGCCGCAAGCCTCACGGCATTGCCCATATGGTAGGTGCTCCGGCTCGAGGTCGTGGAGGCATCGAACGGAATGACATCGGTGTCCAGGGGGGCCATTCTAACCTTTTCCAGGGGCACTTTCAGTTCTTCGGCTGCAACCTGGGACAGGATCGTTGAGCATCCTTGGCCGATCTCGACGGTTCCGGCGAGAACCGTCACTCCGCCACTGGCGTCGATCAAGACCGCCGCTTTGGATAAAGTAGGCGTGCGGGTCGGCTTGGAGATGCAAGCCAGGCCTTTGCCTCTTTTCAAATTCGGACTTCGGATTTTGGATTTCGAAATGTCGTCCTTCCCCCATTCGATCGCTTCAGCCGCTTTGATCAGCGTCTCCTTGAGCCCGACACTATGGAGTTTCTCCCCCCAGTAGGCGAGATCGCCGTCAACAAAGACATTTTTTAGCCGCAACTCAAGCGGATCCATCCCCAGCCGTTTCGCCAGCTCATCCATGTGCTGCTCGCATGCCCAGGCCCCCTGGGGGATTCCGTAGCCACGGAACGCGCCGGAAACCGGCTTGTTGGTATACACGGCATAACCATCCACTTTGACGTGGGGAATGCGATAGGGTCCGGGGGCCGGAAGGCTACCGCGGATGCACACCGTCGGGCTCTTCTCCGCGTAAGCCCCTGCTCCCCAGTAGATGGTCATTTGGCGGGCGCACAGGGAACCGCTTTTCTTGACGCCGCTCTTGATGTACAGGATCGCCTCGTGACGGGTGAGCGTGGAGATGAAAGTCTCCTGGCGGTTGAATTTCACCCTCACCGGCCTGCCGCCGGTGTGGTAGGCAAGGGCGCTGGCGATGGGCTCCACTTTGAGTCCCCCTTTTGAGCCAAAGCCGCCGCCTTGGAGGGGATTGATTAAGCGGATCTTTTCCAGCGGAAGTCCGAGCGCCTCGGCAATCTCATGCAAAGCGCGGAAGGGCGCGTCATTGGCTACCCAGATCGTGACCCGGCCACTTGCCGGGTCCACCTGGGCGTGGGCGGAGTGAGGTTCCATGGCCGCGTGCTGGATCGTGGGCAAAGTGTAACGTTCCTCCAAAACCAGATCCGACTCTCGGAATCCACGCTCCACATCTCCTGTTCTGAGCTTGAAGTGCTCGCATACATTGGGCAGGGGCGCCGTAACGATAAAGTCAGACTTGCGGTAGCCGGCGAAATCCTCATGGATGGGGAGAGCGCCGGGCTTGCAGGCTTCCTCCGGACTCAGGTAGGCAGGGAGATCTTCGTACTCCACTTCAATGAGAGCTGCCGCAGCTTGAGCCGTATCTTCGTCCTCCGCGGCGACCGCCGCCACCGGCTCTCCGATGTAGCGGACCTTGTCGTGAGCCAAGAAGGGTTTGTCCTTGATAGACTCTCCGTGCGTCCATGGCGCATCTTTGCCCGTGATGACGGCCACGACTCCCGGAAATTCCCGCGCTTTCCCGGTATCAATCCGCTTGATTTTAGCGTGAGGCCTGGTGCTGAAGACCGTTTTCCCGTAAAGCATGTCGGGGAGAACCAGGTCATAGCCATAGACGGCCTCTCCGGTGACCTTCTCCTGTGCGTCAACCCGAGTGATCGGCTTTCCGACGATCGTTAGCTCCGCCATTCTTTACCTCTTATATTTATTGTCTGGCTGTGTGTCGTGTCCGAAGCTCCATGGCCGCATCCTGTACCGCTTTGACAATCTTCGCGTACCCGGTGCAGCGACAGAGGTTGCCGGCAAGGGCGAAACGAATCTCCTCTTCCGTCGGGTTGGGATTTTCGTCCAGAAGGGCTTTAGACATCATGAGCATGCCGGGGGTGCAGTAGCCGCACTGGGCTCCCCCATCTTGAATGAACGCCTGTTGGATGGGATGGAGCTCCCGTCCAATTTGGAGACCCTCGATGGTCACAATGTCGGCCCCGTCAAGCTCTCCCGAGAGCACAAGACAGGAATTGACCGGCTTGCCGTCAAGTAAAACAGTGCATGCTCCACAGTCTCCGGTTCCACACCCTTCCTTGGTGCCCGTCAGGCCAATCTCATCTCGCAGAAGATCCAAGAGCAGGCGGTGGGCCGGCACCTCGGGGGATACGACGTTCCCGTTCAAAGTTATCCGAATCTTTTTTTTCATGGCCGCCTCCGCTTGCCGTTTCTTAATACCTTTTGTCCCTCCGCTCCAACCAGGAAATCGGCTCCGATCCTAAACCTGCGTTCAGCAAGGCGCGCTTTGTATTAACGCGTACCATCTCCCTGCGGTATTCCGCCGAGGAGCGGACATCGCTGATGGGCTTGCATTCGCTGGAAGCTTCCTCTCCGGCTCTTTCGGCGATCTCCTCAGCTAAGACTTGATTCAATAGGATGGCTTCAGCCTTTCTGGCTCTCATGGGAGTCGGCGATACAGCCCCCAGGGCGATGCGAACATGCTGGCATTTTTTCGTCTTTGTCTCCAGGGCAAGCGCCACAGCCACGCCGACATAAGCGAGGTCCATCATCTCTCTCGGAGAGAACTTCATGTATTCGCCCCGCAGACCAGCAGGAGTCGGAGGGATGATGAGCTCGGTTAGAATCTCATCCTGTTTCATAACGGTCTTTCCAGGCCCGACAAAAAAATCCTCCAGGGTAACCACACGCTCTTCTCCGTCACAGGAAATCTTTGCCTTGGTGTCCAAAACCAGAAGGGAGGGTGCTACGTCGGCGGAGGGTGTGGCGTTGGCCATATTACCCCCGATGGTAGCCCGATTGCGGATTTGGATTGAGCCCACTTCAGCCGCGCTCTGAGCCAGGAAGGGATACTTCTTGCGAATCAAAGGAGAGATCTCAACCTCCCTCAGGGTGGTGAGAGCGCCGATCGTTAAAGAGCCGTCCGGGTTTTCTCCGATGCCACTCAGAGAAGGGATTCGTTTGAGATCCACCACATAACGCGGGGCCAATCCCTTCTCTTTGATGGCGATGACCAAGTCCGTTCCACCGGCCAGGAAATGGCCTCCAGGACCGTTTTTTCGTATGATCTGGCAGGCCTCTTTTACGGAAGCGGGCTGGAAAATCTCAAGCGCTTCAGGGCGCCTCATAAATCAATCAGATAGCCATCAGCAATCGGCTATCAGCATAAACCTGACCGCTGAAGGCTGATCGCTGAATGCATTTCTAAGATGGGTTGGGCCGCACCAGACGGCCGGTTGGTTTCCCTACCACCTCGCCATCGCGCATCTGCACGTTGCCGCGCACGATCGTGCATACGGGCATCCCTTTGACCTTCCAGCCGTGCCATGGAGACGGCTTGTTCTTGCTGTGGAGCTTGTTGACGTCAATAGCCCCTTCCTTGTCCATGTCGACGATCGTCAGGTCGCCGTCCGAGCCAAGGCGGATAGCTCCTTTTTGCGGATAAATTTGCCAGACTTTAGCGGGATTCTCAGACGCCAGTTTCACGTAGTGATTCAAGCTCATCCTTCCCTTGTTGACTTCGGTGAGCATCAGAGGAACACCCGTCTCCACGCCGCAAAATCCCGAGATACACTCCCAGATGGCGGGCTTGGTCATCTTCCCCATGATATCCGAGCCCTTTTCCTCCAGAGTATGGGGTGAATGGTCGGTGGCGATCATGTCGATATAGCCGTTGAGAAGGCCGTCCCACAGGACTTCCGCATGGTCGCGGCTGCGTACCGGAGGATTCATCTTGAGCAGCGGCCCAACCTCCGCCATATCTTTGGGTTCACGCAATAGGTAGTGCGGTCCGGTCTCCGCGGTTACTCTCAAGCCCTTCGCCTTCGCGTCGCGCACGAGATTGGCCGCCTGTTTCGAGCTCATGTGATAGACGTGAAGTTTGGTCTTGAAAGTCTCGGCCAAGAAAATGGCGTGGGCGACAGATTCCGCCTCGCAGATGTCGGGCCGGGAGGCTTCCCAGTAAACCGGGTCGTTCTTACCCTCGGCTTTGAGTTTGTTGGTGTAGTAGGCCATGATCTGGCGATTTTCTGCATGAATCCCCAGAGGAAGCTTCGATTGGGTGATGTTGCTGAAGGCCTCCATGCACATCCCGTCGTCCGGGAAGGGGAGGTTGCCGATGGTCTCGCCGAAGAAGATCTTGTACCCGATGACTCCCGCCTCGGCCATCGGCAGAATCTCAGCGGTGTTGGTCTGAACCACCACGCCGTAGAAGGCGTAATCGCACAGGAATCTCCCCTCTGCGAGCTTGATCTTTTCTCTCACCTTGTCGGCGTCGGCAGTCGGCGGAACCACATTGGGCATGTCCATCACCATCGTGATCCCACCACAAACCGCCGCGGTCGAGCCGGTCGTGAAGTCCTCTTTGTAATCCAGCCCGGGCACCCTGAAATGGACGTGGCCGTCAATCAGCCCTGGCAGGATATGTTTGCCTTTGGCATCGATCTCTTCCTTGCCCTGCGGCAGGACATCGTCCGTGCCGATAGCGACGAACTTCCCGCCATTGACGGCAACACCGCCTTTGAAGGTTTCGGTAGGCGTGACCACCCATCCGTTTTTAACGACTAAATCCGCGCTCATTCTTCCTCCTTATGGCAACGTAATCCGGTGTCATCGAACTGTGGCAAGGGCTCGAGGGCCTGGACGCTTGCGCGATTGGCCTCCCGGCCGGGTGACCCTCGGGCCTTCCCTCAGCCTCTTGCATTCTGATCTCTTTGTAGATAAAACCCCGATTCGGAAGGGGTGGGACACTGCCTCCTGTTGAACCTGCGCGCTGTCGTTGTGTACGAGCAGCGCTGTCGGTGTCCTTGAAAGTGGTTGGAACCTATCCGATCCCGGATGGCTTGTCAAGGATACCCGGCCCATCCCAGCGGAAAGCAGAATCTGGACGGAAAAGATATTGCATGCGGGGCCGCGATCGTTTAGTGTGGCCGCTCAACAGGGCCGACATCAGTTGATTCTTAGGGAGGCGAAGTGGCAAAAACCAAATTGCAGGCAATCGGGTTGCGTATGGAGTACTACCAGCCGCGCACGGGCGGAAGGCTCCTGGCGCTGGATAACGTCGACCTCACGATCGAGGAGGGGGAATTCGTCACCATCGTGGGCCCCAGCGGCTGCGGCAAGACCACGTTCATTAATATTGCGGACGGATTGCTCAAGCCGACCGGAGGAAAAATCCTGCTCGAGGGAAAAGAGATCACCGCACCGGGTCCAGACCGCGCCATGGTGTTCCAAGATCCGTGTCTTATGCCATGGCGGACCGTTTTCAAAAACGTTGTTTACGGCCTCGAATGCCGCGGCCAGGTGGGAGCGGCGGAGAAAGCGCGGGCGCTTGGCTTCATCAAGCTGGTCGGCCTCTCGGGATTTGAGGAGCATTATCCCCATGAGCTCTCCGGCGGGATGCAGCAGCGGTGCAACCTCGCCCGGGCCCTCTCGGTGGATCCCGAGGTTCTGATTATGGACGAGCCCTTTGCGGCTCTGGATGCCCAGACCCGCGAGATCATGCAGTCGGAGCTGCTGCGGATCTGGCGTGAAGCAAAAAAGACCGTCCTGTTCATTACCCACCAGATCAACGAAGCTATCTACCTGGGAGACCGCATCATCATTTTTTGTGCCCGGCCCGGCAAGGTGAAAGATGCGTTGAATCTTGACCTCCCCCGGCCGCGGGGCCTGGCGGTAAAACGCTCGAAGCAGTTCCTGGAGTACGAAGATTACGTGTGGAACCAGATCGAGGAAGAGGTGAAGAAGACCATGGCGGCCGATCAGGTGGTCCATAATATTGACGCGTAACGAAGAGGTCATGGCAGAGACGGGTTACATGGTCCGGATCGCGGACCTGGAAAAATACTTCGGCGAGGATAAAGAAAGGGTTCATGTGCTCAAAGGGATCACGCTCGACATCCCCGTGGGCTCCCTTTATACCTTCTTGGGGCCCAGCGGATGCGGGAAGACCACGACGCTCCGGTGCGTTGCCGGGCTCGAACGGCCGGACGCCGGGCAGATCAGCATTGATGGCAAACCCGTTTTTGCCGCGGGCGAGCGGGTCTACGTCCCGACCAACCGCCGTCCCATCGGCATGGTCTTTCAGTCGTACGCGATCTGGCCGCACATGACCGTTTTCCAAAACGTCGCCTATCCTCTGACCATTCAACGCCGGCGCAAGAGCGAAATCAGAGAGCGGGTGGCCAACGTCCTGAAGATCGTTGGCCTGCACGGCCTGGAGGATCGCCCGGCGCCCAAGCTCTCCGGCGGGCAGCAGCAACGCGTCGCCTTTGCCCGCGCTCTGGTCAACGAGCCCAAGGTGCTGCTCCTGGACGAGCCGTTGAGCAATCTCGATGCCAAGCTGAGGGAGCAAATGCGCTTCGAGATCAAGGCGCTCCAGAGGAGGGTCAATATCACGACCATTTATGTCACCCATGATCAGGCCGAAGCGCTGGCTATTTCCGATCAGATTGCGGTCATGCACGGCGGGAGATTGATCGAGGTGGGCTCGCCGCACGAGCTTTACTCCCGGCCGAAGAGAAAATTCACGGCGACTTTTTTGGGCCTGACCAACCTGATTCAGGGCCGCGTGCTCGAGCTGGGCGGAGATTCCCAGCCCGGCCGGATGGAGACCAAGAGAGGCGTCCTCTGGTTTGTCCCGGCCACGCGCCTGGCGAAAAATCAGGCCGCGGTGATCTCGGTCCGGCCGGAGCATATCCAGGTCCACAAGCAGAAGCCCGCCGAGACGGATAACGTCGTGGAGGGGACGGTGAAAGAGGCCGTATTCATGGGGGATGCCTACCACTGCCAGATCGCCGTCGGCGACGATCTCCTTCGCGTCCACACCCATCCCTTCCTCAGCATGACCCCCGGAGAAAAAGTCTATCTCCACCTCGACCCCCAGAGCTGCAACGGTCTTCCCGCCGAGGATATCGAAGGCATGGATGAATCGATGCTGGGAGGGTAAAATAAGCAATCAGCCGACAGCATTCAGCTTTCAGGTTTTTTCTTGAAGCTGACGGCTGAGTGCTGAAAGCTATTGAACCAAAAGGGAGGAGCTACTTATGAGCGCGATGGAAGCCAAGAAATTCGCCGAAAAGGAAATCAAGGCGGGCCGAACGCCTACTTATGAAGATCTGCGCGATTGGCTCGAGATTGTCGACGGTATGGGAGAGCTTAAGAAGATCGACGGGGCGGATTGGAATCTGGAGATGGGCACCCTGGCCGAATTGGTCGCGCGCGAGAGCAAAGGCGCCGTGCCGGCCGTCCTGTTCGATAAAATCAAAGACTATCCCAAAGGCTATCGCGCCCTGTTCGCGCAAAACGCCTCTTTCAAGCGGATGGCCCTAAACCTCGGCCTGCCGCTCGATCTGGCGGGGCTCGACCTGGTCCGCGCCTTCCGGCAAAAGCTTGCGGCGCATAAGCCCATTCCCCACAAGGTCGTAAAGAGCGGCCCGGTCCTGGAGAACGTGCTCGCGGG
>MGSI01000162.1:0-3191 GCA_001798455.1 Deltaproteobacteria bacterium RIFCSPLOWO2_02_FULL_57_26
CTATGCCAAAGCGTGCTCAAAGTTTCTGCTGGGCCATCCTGACACGCAGGATTTTGGTCGGAAGTTCAAGATCGCGTTTTCCGGGTGCGGGCAGCACCCTTGCGGTCTTACTAATGTGCACGACTTGGGTGCCATAGCGAGAACAAAAATCGTAGATGGTGCGGAGCGGCGTGGTTTTGAGTTTTACGTGGGCGGGGGTCTCGGGGCCGTGCCGTATAAGGCGCAGCTCTTCGACGATTTTCTGCCCGAGGAAGAGCTGCTGCCGACGGCGCAGGCGATTTCGCGCGTCTTCGCTCGATTGGGAGAGAAACGGAATCGGGCTCGCGCCCGGATCAAGTTTCTCGTGGCACATCTGGGGATCGAGGAGTTCCGAAGGGCCGTCCTGGAGGAGCGCCAAAAACTTGCACAGGACCCGCGCTGGAGCGAATTTCTTTCCACAGTCGACGCATGGACAGAGGCGCCCCTGAAGCCTGGGGCGGGATTGAGCGGAGCCGGGCGTCCGGACGGGGTCGACACCTGGTACACGACGAACGTCTATCATCAAAAACAGCCGGGTTACGTCGCTGCGACAGTAACGCTGCCTCTCGGCGATATCACCGCACAGCAATTTCGTGCGCTTGCACAGATTGCGCGGCGATTCCTCAAGGATACGGTTCGAACCACGGTGGAGCAGAACATCGTGTTTCGATGGGTCAGCGAAGCTGATCTGCCTGAGTTGTATCTGGCGCTTCGCGAGATTGGCCTCGAGGAGCCCGATGCAGGGACCATCGTGGATGTTACCGCCTGCCCGGGAACGGACACGTGCAAGCTAGGCATCGCGTCATCTCGCGGACTTGCTAGAGAGCTAAGGGCTCGTCTTAGCGAAAAGAGCCTTCAGTTAGACGAAGCGGTCAAAGGACTCCGTATTAAGGTGAGCGGTTGCTTCAATTCCTGTGGCCAGCACCACATAGCCGATCTTGGGTTTTACGGTATTAGCAGGAACATCAACGGGTACACGGTGCCTCATTTCCAGGTCATGCTCGGGGGAAAATTGAAAGAAAATGCGGGAGCTTATGGTCTCGCGGTCGGAGCGATCCCTTCCAAAGGGATACCGGAAGTCGTCATGCGCGTAACGGATCGCTACGTCAGGGATCGGCGCAAGGGGGAGAGTTTTCAGGATTTCATCAACCGAATCGGGAAAAAGGAGATCAAGGCTATGCTGGAAGATCTCACCCAAATCCCCTCCCATGATGTGGACCCCTCTCCCTATAGCGACTGGGGCGACCCGCGGGAGTTCACGTTGACCGACATGGGCATTGGGGAGTGTGCGGGGGAAGTCGTTTCTCAGGCGCAGTTTACACTGGCGGCGAGCGAGCGGGAGTTATTCGAAGCGCATATATTTTTCGATTCAGGGGACTATAAGAGGGCCGTGCTGACTGCCTACGGGGCCATGGTGCAGGCGGCGCAGGGGCTTGTGAAAACCGAAAACTACGATATCTCGAACGATGAAGAGGCGATTCTCACCGAGTTTCGACAGCGATTTTGCGATACGGAGTTGTTTTACCACAAGTATGCGGGCCGGCAATTCGCTGATTACCTGTTTAAAGCAAAGGAGGCGCTCAAGAGCGGAGGGAAGGAAGATAAGGACTCGGCGCTCCAGCGTCTTCAGGAAGCACAGCTTTTTATCGACGCTGCGCATAGCTGCTACAAGAAATTGAGCGAGATGAAGATCGTCCACCGTGCCGGCGCGTCTGCGGCGGCTAGCCCTGGTGAAGGGTAGGGACGGTCCATCGTGGATCTTCAGAAAATCAACGTGAAGTTTTTCGCGCGGGATTCGAATGCGATCCCGCTGGAGAGGTTTATTGACGTGTTTCATTCCTGGGTCCAGGCGTCGGACGGCGAATACTATGACGTAGCTGATTATAGCCACGTGCATGGGGGCCCCGGCATTCTACTCATAGCACACGAAGCCAACATCAGCATCGACAACACGCATAGGCGTCTGGGCCTCCTGTACAATCGAAAGCAGCCTCTTCAGGGTTCAAACGGTGAGAAACTCCGGTGCGTTTTCCGGTCGGCGCTGGAGTATTGCCGGCGAATAGAGACGGAGGCGGCGCTTCAGGGGGAGATTAAGTTTCTGGGGAACGAGGCGCTCTTTATCATCAACGATCGGCTCATGGCGCCCAACAGTGACGAAACATTTCATGCCGTCAGGGCCGAGTTGGAGGATCTGGCCCGATCATTGTACGGAGGGGCTGCGTTTACTCTTGATCACGAGACGGATGCCAGGAAGCGGTTCAGCGTGACGATAACGACGCCTGTACTCTTCGACATCAGGACACTCCTGACAAATCTGCTTGAGAGTACGAGGCGGCGGACCACAAACTGTTAGTGGAGACGGATCATCGTGGGTTATTACCCGATCCTTTTAGATCTGGCTCAGCGGCCCTGCCTTGTTATTGGCGGAGGCTCAGTGGCCGAACGCAAGGTGGAGGCGCTTCTCCAGGCTGGGGCCGCTGTCACTGTCATCAGCCCAACACTCACCGAGCGCCTTGACGGCTGGGTTAATGAAGGCAGAGTTCGACACGAGACGCGCCGTTATCAGAAGGGTGACTTGCCGGGCTATCAGCTCGCCTTTGTTGCCACCGACGATCCCCAAGTGAATGCGGCTGTCTATGAGGAGGGACGGGAGCAAGGTGTTTGGGTCAATTCTGCCGACGATCCGGTCCATTGCGATTTTATTGTCCCAGCGGTCCTGCGGCGTGGTGAGCTTGTGCTAGCGGTAGCCACTGGAGGCTTGAGCCCGGCGCTCTCCAGGGCGATCAGAGAAGAACTTGAGGCTTACTTCACTGAGGACTATGGAACTCTGGCTGAAATTGTCGGCGAGGTCAGGCGGGAGCTTAGAGAGCGCTCTTCATTCCCGAGTGCCGAGAGGTGGCGCAAGGCTCTGGACGGTGAGCTTCGTCGGCTCGTCGCCGAGAAGAGGCATGACGAGGCTAAGAATCATCTCCTGAAACGGTTAGGAGCAGATATATGCGCATAGGGAAGGTCTATCTTGTTGGTGCAGGTCCCGGTGACCCGGGCCTCCTCACAGTGCGCGGGCTGGAACTTCTACGGAAAGCGGAAGTGGTTGTCTATGACCGCCTCGTAAACCCCGTTCTGTTGGAGTATGTGGCGCCTGAGGCGACACGCATATTCGCCGGCAAGCTCAC
>MGSI01000162.1:3199-11556 GCA_001798455.1 Deltaproteobacteria bacterium RIFCSPLOWO2_02_FULL_57_26
ACAGTCTTTCCCAAGAAGAGATTAATAGGTTTCTCATCAACCACGCAAGGCGAGGGAAACAGGTAATAAGGTTGAAAGGGGGCGACCCGTTCGTATTTGGTAGGGGAGGAGAGGAGGCGGAAGTTCTGGCAGAGGCAGGGATTCCTTTCGAGATCGTGCCTGGAGTCAGTTCTGCCGTAGCGGTGCCTGCTTACGCGGGGATACCTCTCACTCACCGGCGCCTATCCTCCTCCTTCGCCGTCATTACCGGACACGAGTGCAGTAAAGCCGAGCCTTCAGTGGATTGGGGACGGCTGGCTACCGCCGTAGACACTTTGGTTGTCCTGATGGGGCTCAAGAATCTTCCCAGGATTGTGGCCAATCTTCTCGCCCATGGTCGTTCTCCACAGACGCCCGTGGCCGTAATCCGGTGGGGGACAACTGATTTACAGGAGACGGTTACAGGCACCCTTGGCGATATCGTCGATAAGGCCGTGACTGTACGCCCTCCGGTGGTGTTGGTCATCGGTGAAGTCGTAAGCCTGAGAGAAAAACTCCGGTGGTTCGAGGAGGGATCGCTATTCACCGAACTGGGCGCCTCCATCTACAGCGATGAGTTTACGACCCGTCTTTAAAGTTTGCCATCCGGATTCAGAGCATGGAAACGACAAGACGATGCATATGTGGAGCTAAAACGTCTCTCGCTTAACGGGATAAAACAGGAAGGAGCGTGATTGGAATGAGTGAGGATTGGTTGTCAGTTGCCGTCGGGTTTACTTTATTGGCTTTGGTGTACCTGGAAGTGATCACAAAAATACCTTGGTAAGCCTGCGATCTCTTCATATGAAAAGGTGATCTTATGGCAGAAGAAAGCGCTAATCGACCTTTGAATATCTTGCTGGGACTGCTGATCGTCGCGGTTTCAGCTTGGTTCGCCAATTATCTTGTCCACTGGAGCCCCAGGGCGATGGGCAATGTCGGCAGGGCCTTGGAATACCCGATCTGGGCGGCCGGAGTTGGGATCATCATGAATCTGATCCTTACACCTGCCGGGATCTGGGACAGGGTGAACGGTGCGTTCAGAACTGAATTATTTCTGAAAACTGGGCTTGTAACGCTGGGGGCAGGCCTAAATTTTTTCGAGATCATGAGGATCGGAGCTAAGGGAGTCATACAAGCAGTTGTTGGGGTGACCCTGGTGTGGTTCTTCGCCTGGTGGCTCGGTGGGAAAATGAAACTGAACGATAAGCTACGTGCGGTAATGGCAACCTCCGTCTCCATCTGCGGTGTCTCAGCAGCGATTGCGGCTACAGGCGCCGTGCTAGCAAAAAAAGAGGACCTCTCGTATACCGTAGCCCTGGTTCTCCTTTTCTCACTTCCGCTCATGGTACTGATGCCCTGGGCCGCCACTTTATTAGGCCTGCCAGTTTCAGTGGCCGGAGCATGGATCGGCAATAATATTGACACCACCGCTGCCGTCGTGGGGGCTGCGACCCTTGCCGGCGCAGATGCGCTGAAGTTCGCTACCGTGGTGAAGCTCTCACAGAACGCGATCATCGGCGTTGCAGCCTTCCTCCTGACCCTTTACTGGGTTGTGAAAGTAGAGCGTAAGCCCGGCGAGCGACCGTCTGCGTGGGTTATCTGGCACCGCTTTCCGAAGTTCGTCATTGGTTTTCTCGTGGCCTCCATTTTGGCCACCTCGGGGCTCTTTGGAAAAGCAGAACTTGCGGTGATTAAGAACTTTACCAACTGGGCGTTGCTTCTGGCCTTCGTCAGCATCGGCCTGGAGTTCCCGTTTAAGTCATTAGCGGGAATGGGGCTAAAGCCGCTTACTGTTTACGCTACTGCCACGCTGTTCAACCTCTTTGCCGGTTTGCTGCTCGCTTATTTGCTCTTCGGCGGATTGCTTGGGATTTGAAGGCGTGGAGACAGACTGGGAAGCCAACCCTTTGCTGCCGTGGCCCGGCACGGGCGAGCCTTTTTAGCGGCGACACGAGGAGCGGAGCCAAAGATAAGCGCTGGACCTTGAGAGACCCGGGGGTTAGGGTATAATGAGCGTATTTTATGGAAGTGACCCTGCTCAAGGTTACCGTGGTCGTTTACCTTTTGGCGACCGCAAGCTTTATCGTCTATGTGGTGCTTCTAAAAGAGTTTTTTGCCCGCCTCTCTCCGCTCATTCTCCTGGGTGGTTTTATCATCCACACGTCCGCCCTGGCGGTCCATTTTATTCAGACCGGGTATCCCGCGATCATGCAGTTCCGCGAAGCGCTCTCTTTTTACACCTGGCTCATGGTGGGGATTTATCTCCTGGTTCAGTTGAAATACCGGCTTGCCGTCCTGGGCTGTTTTATCGGGCCGTTGGCCTTTATCATGTCGTTGGCCGCGTTCGCTTTCGCGGCCGGCCGTGAAGAGATCCCCCCGGCGCTTAAAACCTACTGGTTACCGCTCCACGTCACGCTCGCTTTCCTAGGCAATGCCGTTTTTGCCTTGGCCTTCGGCGTGAGCTTGATGTACTTACTTCAGGAATATCAATTGAAGAGCAAAAAGATGCCTAGCCTCTACGAGCGGTTTCCTTCTCTGGAGACTTTGGATCGGCTTAACTATCTTTTTCTTGTCTGGGGTTTCCCCCTCATGACCCTGGGCATCATTACGGGAAGCATGTGGGCGGGAGTCCATTGGGGAAAGTACTGGTCCTGGGATCCGCGCCAGATCTCCTCCGCAGTCACCTGGCTGCTCTACGGGACGTTGCTTCAAGGACGGATCGCCGCCGGCTGGCACGGCAAAAAGGCAGCGGTTTTGACTATTGTCGGGTTTGCAGTGGTTCTGGGTTATTTTCTATGGGGGGATTATCTCTTCCCCAGCCGGCACGGGGGCCGGTTTGAATAGGCCGTGCAAAAAGAGATTATCATCGTGGGCCTCAATCACCGCACCGCTCCTGTGGAAGTGCGGGAAAAGGTCGCCTTCGAGAGCTCCCTACTGGCCGATTCTTTAAAGCGTGTTTGTTCCCTGCCATCGATACAGGAGGGCGTCATCGTTTCTACTTGCAACCGGGTGGAAGTGATCGTGGCGGCCTCCGACGGGGAAACCGCCGCGCGCGAGCTTAAGGGCTTTCTCGCCGAGCAGGAATACCCGGAAGGCCACGGCGGATTGGACAGCCACCTTTATACGTATACCGCCGACGCGGCTGTGCGGCATCTGTTCAGGGTGGCGGCCAGCCTGGATTCCATGGTCGTGGGCGAACCTCAAATCCTGGGCCAGATCAAGGATTACTATTTCGCGGCCCATGAAGCGGGTACGGTGGGGACGATTCTTCATCGGCTGTTTCACCGCTCTTTTACCGTTGCCAAGAGAGTGCGCACCGAGACCGGAATCGCGAGCCGGGCAGTCTCCGTGAGCTCGGTTGCCGTAGACCTCGCCCGGCGCATCTTCGACAGGCTGGATGATAAGACCGTCATGCTCATCGGCGCGGGAAAGATGGGCGGGCTCGTGGCCCGCCATCTGCAAGGTAGCGGGGTCAGCAGTCTCATGGTGACCAACCGGACTTTCGAGCGCGCGGTCGAGCTGGCGGCGGAGTTCCGCGGCAACCCGATTCGCTTCGAAGATTATCCCCGCTACCTGACGTTGGCTGACTTGATCATCGGCTGCACCTCGGCTCCCGAGATGCTGTTAGAACGCGACTCCGTCGAGCGAGTACTCAGGGAGAGAAAACGAAAAGCGATGTTCTTCATCGATCTCGGGGACCGGCGCAACTTCGATCCGCGAATCCATGAGCTCGACAACGCTTACCTCTACAACCTTGATGACCTCGAAGGGGTAGCCAGGGAGAATCTCAAGGGGAGAAAGGCCGAAGTTCATAAGGCGGAAGAGATCGTCGGCGAGGAAGTCACAGCTTTTCTTCGCTGGCTGGAGTCGCTGGACCAGGTGCCGACGATTATCGCTTTGAGGCAGAGATTGGAGGAAATCAGAAAGCGGGAGATGGAAAAGTCTCTCGGCACAGGTCTCAAGGAGCTTTCGGAGAGGCAAAGAGAAGCGCTGGAGGATATGACTGCGGCGATGATCAACAAGATCCTGCATGCCCCGATCACGCACCTAAAGAGACAGGGCAGGGACGAGGACGAGGCCGTGTACATCGAGGCGCTGAAGAAACTTTTTGATTTAGGGGAAAAATGACTAGCTATCAGCTACTAGCTTTCAGCTCTCAGACACAAGGCAAAAGATGGTCGAAGGGAGTCTTAAGTTAGCTGAGGGCTGACTGCTGAAGGCTTTCTTGTCATGAATCTGATTCGAATCGGCACGCGTGGAAGTAAGCTTGCGCTCGCGCAAGCGCAGTGGGTGAAGGCCCGCCTCGAAGAAAAATATCCGGGCCTCGATGTCCGGACCGTCATTATCAAAACGAGCGGGGACCGTTTTCTCCATACGCCCATCCAGGCGATTGGGGGAAAGGGCATCTTCGTCAAGGAGATCGAAGAGGCTCTATTGAGAGAAGAGATCGATCTGGCGGTTCATTCGCTGAAAGATTTACCGACCGAGATCCCGTCAGGCCTGGCGATCGCCGCGATTCCCGAGCGGGAGGATTCGCGCGATGTCGTGGTGAGCCGCGCTCGTCAGGCCCTGAAGGATCTGCCTCGTGGCTCTAAAATCGGCACGGGAAGCCTGCGGCGGCGGGCCCAGCTTCTCAACTTTCGGCCTGATCTCGTGGTTGTGCCGATCCGGGGAAACGTCGATACCCGGCTGAGCAAACTCGATCGGAGGGAAATAGACGCGCTGGTGATGGCGGCCGCGGGTTTGATACGGCTCGGCTGCGCCGATCGGATCGGCGAGTTCCTTGGTCCTGAGATTTGCCTGGGCGCTGTGGCCCAGGGGGCCCTGGGGCTGGAAACGCGGGATGTTGACGCTGCCGCGGATCTGGTCGTTTTCATGCACTACACTGCGACCGCCGTGGAAGTTGCTGCGGAAAGGGCTTTTCTCAGGCGCTTGGGGGGAGGATGCCAGATACCGGTTGGGGCTCGCGCGTCGGTGGCTGGACCAGATCTGGAGATGACGGGAGTGGTTGCAGACCCTGACGGTCGAAAGCTGTTTCGGGGACAGATCAAAGGTCCCGCCCAGGATGGCGAGAAGCTGGGACAGGAACTCGCCGAGAGGCTCCTGAGGGAAGGTGCCGAGGAAGTTTTGGTTACGAAGGAGAAGATTCGCGCTCATGGCCTCCAGTAGAGCCGCTTCAAGCTGGGCTCGCCGGGCCAGACCGCTTCATGGTCGCCGGATCGTGGTGACCCGAGCGCGCTCGCAAGGTGAGTTGTTCGCTCGGAAGATCGGAGAGCTGGGAGGCGAACCCGTCGGATTTCCCACGATCGAGATCGTCGCGCCGCCGAGCTATGAGCCCCTGGACAGGGCGATCCAAGCGCTCGGTTCCTATCACTGGATCATTTTCACCAGCGCAAACGCGGTCGCGCACTTCTGGGCCCGTTTCCGGAAGCTCGAGCAGGAGATGCGGCTGCTCCAACGAGTCCGGATCGCAGCTATTGGCCCGAAGACGGCCAAGGCTCTCGCCAATGTCGGACTGAAAGCGGATCTGGTGCCGCGGGAATACCGTGCCGAGGCGATTCTAGAGGAACTGCAGCCGGAGGAGATCCGAGCCAGGCGCATTCTGCTGCCGCGGGCCGCAGAGGCGCGCGATATCCTGCCAAACACCCTGCGCCAGTGGGGCGCAGTGGTGGATGAGATCGCGGCCTATCGAACCGTGGCAGCGAAGGGGGATGGTGCCGACCTTCGTGCCGAGCTGCTCGATCGGAAAATCGACATGGTCACGTTTACCAGTTCAAGTACCGTGAATCATTTTGTCACCCTTTTTCCAGCGGACGTGGTGGGCGAGCTTTTGGCTAAGACGGCGGTGGCATGTATCGGCCCGATCACGCAGAAAACGGCAGAGGATAGAGGGATTCGTGTGGATGTGGTCGCGCGCGACTATACGATCGCCGGCTTGACGCAAGCGATCGTGAAGTATTTCAACAGGCAATAGGCAATAGGCAATAGAATTTTTCTCTCTGCTGTTGCCTGATGCCTGTTACCTCGTGCCTATTGTGGAGGCTTTATGGAATTCCCCATCTACCGAGCGAGAAGGCTGCGCCGCAGCGAGCGGCTGCGGGAGATGGTGCGGGAGACCGCGCTCAGCGCCAAGGACCTGATTTATCCTCTTTTTGTGGTGCCCGGGAAAGACACCTTTCAGCCGGTCTCATCGATGCCGGGGATCGCGCAGCTCTCTGTGGATCGGGCGGTCAAGGAATGCCAGGAGGCAAGCTCTTTGGGTATCCCCGCAGTGATACTGTTCGGCATCCCGGAGCGAAAAGACCCTTTGGGCTCGGAGGCGTATTCGGACAGCGGGGTTGTGCAGCAGGCGATCCGCGCCATTAAAGAGAAAGCCCCAGAGATTTTGGTGATCACCGATGTCTGCCTGTGTGAATATACCGACCATGGGCACTGCGGGGTGATCAAAAACGGCGATGTCGATAATGACAGTACGCTCGAGCTGTTGGTCAAGGAGGCCCTCTCTCACGCTCGAGCCGGAGCCGATATCGTGGGCCCATCGGATATGATGGACGGAAGGGTAGGGGCGATTCGCAAGGCGCTTGATCAGAACGGTTTCCAACAGGTCGCCATCTTAGCTTATGCGGCCAAGTTCGCCTCCGCCTTCTATGGTCCATTCCGCGAAGCCGCCGAATCCACGCCCCAGTTCGGCGACCGGCGCTCCTACCAGATGGACCCGGGAAACGCCGACGAAGCTTTGAGGGAGGTTGAGCTGGATATCCGCGAGGGGGCCGATATCGTAATGGTGAAGCCGGCGATGGCTTATCTGGATCTCGTCTACCGCGTGAAGCAGAAATTCGGCTACACCGTGGCAGCCTACAACGTGAGCGGGGAGTACTCCATGATCAAGGCCGCCGGGCACAACGGCTGGATCGACGAGAAACGGATCATGATGGAGGTCCTGCTCTGTATCAAGCGCGCCGGCGCCGACATGATCCTCACCTATTTTGCCAAAGATGTGGCGCGCGAGTTGACTCCCGGGAAATGATCGGCAACTAATCCCTCCCTTTTCCTATCGGTCAGCAAAAAAGACCTTATGAGGACTTAGGAAGGCTTTTCAGGGTTTTCAGCCTGCACGTGCTCTTGACCGGCGGCGGCAACTAGCTTGTCATCATCAGTAGATAGAAAGATCAGTGGAGGTGCTCCCCGAGGGAGACTGGCGCGGAGCTGTAGGGCGCTTGCCAGTTGAATCGCGTCAAGGGCTCGCAGGGAGATTCTGGGGACATAATACGAATTTTACTTCCGGACCGGTATCTGGCTGCCAGGCGCCCCGGCAGGCGGGCACGCAGACAGGCAGCTCCACCGTTCACGGCATGCTTCATAAACGGCTCCCAACTCAAAATGTTGATCCTTGCGTGGAAACCGCCGGTTGACGTAACACCTCGTTATCAGATACTGTCTTTCCCTACCATTATTTGACCAACCGAGAGGAGGAGCGATATGAAAAAGGGTCTGGCTACTACGCGATTGTGCGGACTGATCGTAGCCCTGCTTCCCCTGGCCGCCTGGGCAGCCGCGTCGAGCCCGACTCCCGAGCCCGTCAAGCCTGCCGTGGACAGGCCGGCGCTCTTCGACGAGAGGGCGGTGGCCGACTTCTACCAGGGGAAGACCATTCAAATCATCGTTGGCCACGGCGCGGGCGGTGGGTTCGATGTCTACTCCCGCGCGATCGCGCGGCATCTGGGCAAGCACATCCCCGGGAAACCGACCATCATCGTAGATAACATGCCTGCCGCTGGCGGCCTGGTTGCCGCGAGCCACATTTACAACCGGGCGCCCAAGGACGGCACGGTGATGGGCAATATCATCGGCGGAATCGTGAGATCCCAGTTGCTAGGCCACCAGGGCGTCCAGTTCGACGCGGGCAAGTTCCACTACCTCGGCGCGCCGAACGGCGAGAACTCGCTGCTGATAATGACCAAGGCCTCTGGAATCACCAGATTCGAGCAACTGCTGGAGTCGGGTGGCAGGGTGGCGACTCTCGGAGACGCGGGTGCCGCCACCACCAATCATACGGCCTCGTTGCTGACTCGCGATGTCCTGGGTGCCAACGTCAAGGTAGTGACCGGGTACAAGACCACCGCCGGGGTGGAGCTGGCGATGGAGCAGGGGGAGGTGGGTGGCCAGTACAACGACTGGGCCTCGAACAAGGCGCGGACGTTAGCGAAATTCGAGAGCGGAGAGTGGCTGCTCATCGGGCAACTCACCGACAAGCCGCTCCAGGGCCTGCCGCGGCAGAACGTCCCGCTGATCCTGAACTACGCGAAGACTGACGAACAGCGGGAGTTGCTCCGCTT
>MGSI01000162.1:11651-11936 GCA_001798455.1 Deltaproteobacteria bacterium RIFCSPLOWO2_02_FULL_57_26
TATCGTCCCCAACCAGTTTACGCGGCCGTATTTCCTGCCGCCCGGGGCGCCCGCCGATCGCGTGGCGGCCTTGAGGGCCGCTTTCGCCAAGACCATGGCGGACAAGGAGTTTCTGGCCGAGGCCGAGAAGGCGAGGCTGGACATCAATCCCACGGGTGCCCGGGAACTCCAGAAACTCATCACCGACTACATGGCTGTACCGGCTGACCTCAAAGACAAGCTGGTGAAGGTCCTGCCGAAGGGCTAGCGCAATAGGGCCCCTAAACCATTTTCGGAGGCAGTGAT
>MGSI01000163.1:0-3103 GCA_001798455.1 Deltaproteobacteria bacterium RIFCSPLOWO2_02_FULL_57_26
TCCCGTGGAGCGGCAGGCAGTCATTCTGGCCGATCTGTTCCATGATCTGGAGTCAACCTACTTCGCCTCGACCATAAGTCCGGACCTGACGCTGAGCTGGGATTGCCCACCCGACCTGCCGATCCTGGAGACCGACCGGGCCAAGCTCAAGCAGATTCTTCAAAATCTCATCGACAACGCGATCAAGTTTACGGCGAAGGGCAAGATCTCCATCTCGGCCCGCCACAATCGGGAGGCCAAGACTATCGAGCTTCGGGTGGCTGACACTGGTCTGGGAATTCCCCGGGATATGATTGGCGCCATTTTTGAAAAGTTTCGCCAGGTCGACAGCTCCGAGACGCGGCCCTTCGGGGGTGTGGGGATGGGGTTGTACATCGTGAAGAGTTTTACTGAAATGCTGGCCGGAAAAATCGAAGTTGAGAGCGAAGCGGGCAAAGGCTCGACGTTCACCGTGACGATACCTTGCTAAATTTTCAATTGTGAATTTTGAATTTTTAATTGTAGGATGGCGAGGTGAAAAACAACGTATTAAAAATTAACAATTTGCTGTTGTCTGACCTTTTAACCCGGAACAACGACGCTCGTTCCCTTGCTTGGTGCTTGTGCATTTGCCTTAGCCGGCTTTCTGCAGCTCCTCCAGCGCCTTTCTCGCCGCCTCCTGTTCGGACTGCTTCTTGCTGCGGCCTTCGCCCCGACCCATGACCTTCCCCCCAACGGCAATCTCCGCCACGAAGCGCTTTTCGTGATCCGGTCCTATCTCCGCCACGATGCGATATTCGGGTGGGGAATGAAAAAGCATCTGGCAGATCTCCTGCAGCCGTGTCTTATAGTCCTGCTGCCCGAGGGTTCTCTCTTGAATATCCGACTCAAAGAAGCGCTCCACCACGCGGCGCGCCGCTTCATAGCCACCGTCCCAGTAAATACCCCCCAGGAGGGCTTCAAACGCTCCAGAAAGAATGGACTCTTTTCTTCTCCCGCCGCTGCGCTCCTCGCCCTTTCCCAAGCGCAACAGCTCCCCCAGATTCAGATGGGCTCCCTTCTCGGCCAGCACTGCGGCATTAACCAGGGAGGCGCGCATCTTCGAGAGATCTCCCTCGCTCTTTGCGGGGAAGCGCCGCATGAGGAGATCGCTGACGGCAAGGTCCAGAACGGCGTCGCCGAGGAATTCAAAGGTCTCGTTGTGGTTGGACTGCTTTCCCCGAGCGTAAGAAACGTGCGTCAGGCAGCGCACAAGAAGGGCCGAATCGGAGAAGAAGTAACCGACTTCTTTCTGCAACAGATCTAACTGCGGCTCTTTTTCCACCGCTCTCCACACCTATTTTGGATTTTGGATTTTAGATTTCCGTTTTAGACTTAATCCCAAATTCGCAATCCGCAATTCGCAATCCGCAATTCGCAATCTAAAATCTTCTATCATCCCCTCTACCCTGATACGATACTTCCCTGCAACCAGTCTCCCTTCATCCCCTCAATAAGGACCTCAACCTCACGGTTGACCCTCGCTTCTCCCGTATGGACCAAAACCGGAAGGTAGTTGCGGCTGTGCCCTTTGCGGGCTCCACTTTGTCTTTCTACCGCCTGTTCCACCAGGACCGCAACCCGTCTCCCGATGAAGCGGCGGTAAAACTCCCTTCGCTTTTGTGCCCCGAGCTCGCGCATGCGCCGGCCCCGCTCCTTCTTAACCCCTTGAGGGACCTGATCGGAGAGCACGGCCGCCGGCGTGCCGGTCCGCACCGAATAGGGAAAGACGTGAAAATAGGTGAGCGGGAGAGAGTCGAAAAAGGCCAAGGCCCGCTCGAAATCGGCCTCGGTCTCTCCGGGAAACCCGACGATGATGTCGCTGCCGAGCGCGGCATCCGGCAGCGTTTCCCTTAACCGGAAGACCAGCTCACGATAGTAGGCCGTATCGTAGTTGCGGCGCATCTGTTTGAGGATCCTGTCCGCGCCCGCCTGGGCGCACACATGGAGATGGGGACAGAGACCTTCGGACTGCGCGACAAGCCTCACCAGGCGGTCGGGCACCTCGCGCGGGTCCAGAGAACTCAAACGCAGGCGGGAAACCAAGCGGCTTTCGAGAATCCACTCGAGCAGGGCGGCCAAGTCCGTTCTGGGCTTGAGGTCAAACCCGTAGCTGCCGAGGTGAATCCCGGTCAGCACGACCTCGACAAACCCTCGCGCTGCCAGCGCGCGGACCTGATTGAGGACCTCCGCGGGGGGAACGCTTCGGCTGCGGCCCCGGGCCGTCGGGATGATGCAGAACGTGCAGGAATAATTGCAGCCCTCCTGAATCTTTAAAAAGGCGCGTGTGTGCCCGGGAAAGCTCCCCGCCCCCAACACGGAGACACTGCGCTCTTCCCTGACATTTCCCACCCGGATTCGTTCACCTCCGGATCCCACCTCGTTCCGGCTCACGTACAGAGCGAGCTCATCGAGGCGGTTCAGCCCCACGACGAAATCCACACCGGGCACCCGTGCCAGCCCGTCCGGATCAACCTGAGCGTAACAGCCCGTCACCAGGACCCGCGCCCCGGGGCTTGACCGCTTCGCCCGCCGGATGAGCTGTCGTCCCTCCCAATCTGCGCGGTCGGTTACGGTGCAGGTGTTGATGATGTAAAAATCCGCCTGCTCCTCGAAGGGCACAAAGGAGTGCGCGGCGCTCTCCAGGCGTGTCCGGATAACCGCAGAATCGTACTGATTGATCTTGCAGCCAAGCGTGGCGATGGCGATACGCATTTCTTCGCTTCGCTCAAATCTTCGCTGTGCTCAAAATCTCAAATCTCAGATCTCAAACCTGCAATTTGAGATCTGTAATCTGAGATTCCTTCTTCTCAGCTTCCTGAATGTTTCAGGATTTCTTTGATCTGGCGCAGCTCTTGATTCTCTTCGGCCTGCCGCTCTTCCAGACCGCCTTGGCGGGCGCTCAGCTCGTTCACCGTTTTCTCCAGCTTCTGAACGTACTCGGTGAGGCTGCTGATCGCCCGAGCTACGGGGTCAGGGAGGCGGTGGTGATCGAGCTCGATGTGCGCTTGCGGGTCTCGGTGGACACCTTCTCCCTCAACCACCCGCCCCGGTATGCCGACAACTGTGGAGTTGGGCGGAACCG
>MGSI01000163.1:3128-13871 GCA_001798455.1 Deltaproteobacteria bacterium RIFCSPLOWO2_02_FULL_57_26
GATCTTGCTGTTGCGACCGATGGTCACCGGGCCAAGAATCGTCGCGCCAGCGCCGATGACCACGCAGTCTTCGACCGTCGGATGCCTTTTCTCTTTTTTCAGACTCGTCCCTCCCAGCGTAACGCCCTGATAGATCGTCACATCGTTGGCGATCTCAGCGGTCTCCCCGATCACCACTCCCATGCCGTGATCGATAAAGAAACGCTGGCCGATCTTAGCGCCGGGATGGATCTCGATTCCAGTGAGGAAACGACCGACGTGGCTGACAAAGCGGCCTAAACCCTTGAGCCCTTTGCCCCAGAGGGAATGGGCCACCCGATAAAAGAAAAGCGCGTGGAACCCAGGGTAGGTAAAGATGATCTCCCAGATATTACGCGCCGCCGGGTCACGGTCAAAGACGACCTGGACATCCTCTTTCAGAATCTTCCACATGAGCGGGTGTGAGCTTCCGTCTAAGCTCCAGACACCTCGGCCTTTACGCCTTGCCGCTCAGCGCCTTTTGATCTCGCCTCCTTGGCATCCTTGTAGAGCTTGTAGTCGATGCTGTCCACGACTGCCTGCCAGCTCGCCTCGATGACGTTATGCGAGACCCCGACGGTTCCCCACTGCTCCTTCTTGTCTCCCGACTCGATCAACACGCGCACCGAAGCGGCGGTTCCCTCCCCCGAGGACAGGACCCGGACCTTGTAATCCAGGAGCTCCACCTCCTTGAGCGATGGATAGAATTTAGTCAAGGCCTTGCGCAGTGCCATATCCAGCGCGTTGACCGGGCCGTTGCCCATGGCGGCCGCGTGCTCCAGGACTCCGTCCACCTCCACCATGATCGTGGCCTCGGAGATCGGCGGCTCGTTTTCCTTTCGCTTTTCATCGATGACCCGAAATCCGACCAGCCGGAAATTCTTTTTCCTTCTTCCCAGAGCCTCCTGAATGAGAAGCTCGAAGGAGGCCTCGGCCGCTTCGAACTCGTATCCCTGGCTTTCGAGATCCTTGATGCGGCTGAGGATCTCCTGCACCGCATGGTCGTCGTTCTTGAGCTCGATGCCGTATTCCTCGGCCTTGTAGACGATGTTGCTCCGTCCCGCCAGATCCGAAACCAGGACCCTCTGACGATTGCCGACGAGTTCGGGATCGATGTGCTCGTACGTTTCCCGGTTCTTGAGGATACCCGACACGTGAAGCCCGCCCTTGTGGGCGAAGGCGCTGTCTCCCACGTAGGGTTGATGCTTGTTGGGCTGGATGTTGGCCAGCTCGTAGAAGTAGTGAGAGACCTCGCGTACCCTCTTGAGCTGCTCGGGATCGATGCACTTCTTTCCCATTTTGAGCTGGAGATTGGGAATCAGGGAGCACAGGTTGAGATTGCCGCAGCGTTCGCCGAACCCATTGATCGTTCCCTGAACCTGACGCACACCCATCTCCACCGCCGCCATCGTATTGGCCACCGCGAGCTCCCCGTCATTATGACAGTGGATGCCCAGGGGTGTCGTGATCTCGCCCGCAAGGGCGGTGATGGCGGCGCGGATATCGCTCGGCAGGCGCCCGCCGTTGGTGTCGCACAGGACGATCCAGTCCGCGCCTCCTTCCTGCGCCGCCCTCAGACACTCAATGGCGTATTCCGGGTTCGAGCGATAGCCGTCAAAGAAATGCTCCGCGTCAAAGATCACCTCGTCCACCCGCGACTTCATATAGGCGACCGAGTCGGTGATGATCTCGAGATTGGCCTTTTTGCTGATCCGCAGATCATCGCGCACATGGAGGTCCCAGCTCTTCCCCACCAGGGTGATCACCGGGGTATCCGCATCCAAGAGCACTTTGAGGTTGAGATCCTGCGAGGGTTTGCTCGATGGTCTGCGGGTGGTGCCAAACGCGGCGATCTTGGTCTTCTTGAGCTTGAGTTTTTTGACTTGCCGAAAAAAATCCGCATCCCGGGGATTCGAGCCCGGGTAGCCGCCCTCGACATAATCGATCCCGAGCTCGATCAACTTCTCCGTGATCCTGAGCTTGTCCTGGAGAGTAAAAGAGATATCCTCCGCCTGACAGCCGTCCCGCAGCGTGGTGTCATAGATCAAGACGTCTTTCATAGAACCCCCTGTTTTTCGATAAATGCCTCATGCAAGACCCGCACCGCGAGCTCCGCGTATTTTTCGTCGATGACCACAGAAATCTTGATCTCGGACGTCGAGATCATCTCGATGTTGATCCCCTCGCGCGCGAGGATCTGGAACATTTTCGCCGCCACCCCCGCGTGGGTGCGCATCCCGGCGCCGACGATGGAAACCTTGGCGATGTCAGGATCGACGGTGACACCTTTGGCCTGGATGATCGGGGCGATCTTCTGCACGATCGCGATCGCGTTTTTATAATCCGCTTTAGGTACGGTAAAAGTCAAATCGGTGGTGCCGTCCTCGCTGGCGTTCTGAATGATCATATCCACGACGATATGAGCCTCCGCGATCGACCCAAAGACCTGCGCCGCCAGACCCGGACGGTCAGGGACCTTCAGGACAGTAATTTTGGCCTCATCTTTGTCATAGGTCACGCCGGAAACCATAACCGAATCCATACTTTCGTCCTCCTCAACCAGCCATGTCCCCACGACGTCCGCAAAGGTCGATCGGACATGGACGGGCACGGAAAATTTCTTGGCGAGCTCCACGGAGCGAATCTGCAGCACCTTGGCGCCCGTGCTCGCCAATTCCAGCATTTCCTCGTAAGAAATGCGCGCCAACTTCCGAGCGTTCGGACAGATGCTGGGATCGGTGGTGTAGACCCCTTCTACATCCGTGTAGATCTCGCACGCCCCCGCCCCGAGCGCCGCAGCCATCGCCACCGCGCTGGTATCCGAGCCCCCGCGACCCAGGGTAGTGATGTTGCCCTGTTCGTCGACCCCCTGAAAGCCAGCCACCACTACGATCTCCCCGCTCCGCAGCGCATTGAGAATGCGCGTCGAATCGATGCTCTTGATGCTTGCCCTGCCATAGGCGCTGTCGGTCTCGATCCGCACCTGGTGGCCCAAAAAAGACCGCGCCCGCTGGCCCAGATCCTTGATCGCGAGGCTCACAAGCGACGCCGAGACCTGCTCCCCCGAGGCCAACAGCACGTCGCATTCTCGCTCATCCGGCGACTCGGATACCTGGCGCGCCAACCCCGACAGCCGGTTGGTCTCCCCCGCCATCGCCGAGACCACCACGACGACGTCATTGCCCGCTTGCTTCGTGGCAACGATTTTTCTGGCCACATGCTTGATCCGTTCGATCGTCCCCACGGATGTCCCGCCATATTTCTGCACGATCAACGCCATCGCCTTTTTCCCTACTCCGCCCCTTGAACCCTTTAACCCTGGACCCGCTCTCTTAAGCTCCGCACGATCTCGTCATACCTGTTTCCGTAAGCGGTGAAAGTGAGCCTCCGCCGGTGGGCGTCTGCGTAAGCGAACCGCACGTGCAGGTATTCATCGATCTCCTCCGGGGAAAGATGTTCGAACCACTCGATCACACTCACACCGTCGGAGAAGAGATACTCTCGGAGATTGAGCTCCTCCATCTCTTTCGAACTCCCGATGCGGTAGAGATCGATATGATAGATCGGCACCCGCCCCTCGTACTCGTTGATCAGCGTAAAAGAGGGGCTACGGATCCAAGCTTCTCGGCTCACCTCCAAACCCTCGGCCAACCCTCGCACAAAACAGGTCTTGCCGCTGCCGAGCTCTCCCGTAAGACCAATAACTTCCCCTCCTTTAAGCAATTGCCCTAACTTTGTTCCCCACTTCCGAGTTTCAGCGGCAGAACGAGAGACAACACTAAAAAAGTTTTTAGTTTTGAGTTTTGAGTTTTGAGTTATAGGATTCGTTCTCATACAAAACTAAAAATTCAAAACTTCTGGCTCCTGCCTGTTGCCAACTGCTTAATTCCCAGAGGAAGCCCTTCCAGCACATCCGAAGCGATCATGCCGATCTCTCCCCTGGCCTGCGCGACCCGGTCACCCACAAAACCGTGAAGAAACACGCCCAGCTTCAGCGCGTCCTCAATCTTCAGACCCTGGGCGAGCAGTCCCGCCAGGACACCGGCGAGCACGTCACCCATCCCTCCACTCGCCATTCCCGGATTGCCGGTGGGATTGATAAAAACTTCCCCCATCGGTGTGGCGATCAGGGTTCTCGCCCCCTTGAGCACGAGATAGCAGCGGCATTCCCGCGCAAAGGAGCGCGCCACTCCAACGCGGTCCTGGTGGACTGCCGCGGTACCGGCTCCCAAGAGCCGGGCCATCTCTCCCGGATGGGGAGTAAGCACCGGCGGGGTCCTGGCACCCCGCAGTCGCTCTAGCTCGGCCGCCAGATTGTTAAGCCCGTCCGCATCGATAACCCAGGGGATATCCAGATTTCTCAAAAGCCACCTGAGCGTGCTGCGGGCTGAATCCTTGACCCCTATTCCGGGGCCGAACAGAAAGGCGCTTTTTTTTTCCAATAGAGAACGCCAGTCTTGATCGTCTAGAGGCTCCGGCTCCTCCTGACCGTCGTCTCGCAGAGGCTCGGTCATTACCTCGACCATAGAGCTGGCAAAGATGTTGTTGAGCGAACGCGGCGCCGCCAGCGTCACGAGTCCCGCCCCGACGCGCATCGCCGCCCGGCAGGCCAGGATGGCCGCGCCGGTCTTTCCGCGGGAGCCCGCCATGACCAGGAGGTGGCCGTAGGTCCCCTTATGCGTATCCGGCTCCCTCTCGGGTATTAGGCGGCGGATCTCCGGCTGCTCCAATAGCTCGGTTTGAGGCCGGACCCGCTCGACCGCCTTGGCGTGGATGCCAATGTCGACCGCCTCAAGCCGGCCCACAAAGGAGAGCCCAGGATAGATGACCTCTCCCAGCTTAGGAAAACCCAGGGCAACGGTCAGGCTCGCCTTGATCGTTGCGCCGAGTGATCTGCCCCGGTCAGAATCCAATCCCGACGGGAGGTCAACCGCTACGATGGGGAGGCCCGATCCGTTCATCATCTTGATAGCCTCGGCATAAATCCCGCGCACCTCCTCCTTCAGCCCAGTCCCCAGAATGGCGTCGACCAGGAGCCCTTTACCCTTGAGCCGCTCCTGGACCGGCACAAGCGACCCGTCCGCCTCGAAGACCCTGCCCTTGCGCTTTCGATAGGCGCGCAGATTCTCAGCCGCGTCTCGGGACAGATCTTCGCCTCGTCCCAGCAGAACGACCTCGCACGGTATCTTTTTGGCCTTAAGGTGCCGCGCGACCACCAGCCCGTCGCCGCCATTGTTGCCCTTGCCGGCAACCACCAGGACACCGCGCCGGGCCGCCCTCCCAAATGAGCCCATCAGAGCTTCGGCCACCGCAATTCCCGCGCGTTCCATCAGAATCAGGCTGGGGACACCATACTCTTGGATCGTAAGTCGATCCATTTCGCGCATCTCTTGAGCTGTAACCGCAATCATACGTTAAAGCCGCTTAAGACGTTCAAGTCTTTCAACGATTTGAACCATTTGAACGTTTTGAACTTTTGAACCTTCTACTCCCGTGCCGTCCTCAGGATTTGTTTCATTTCGCCGACCGCCCGCTCCATCCCCACCATAACGGCCCGGGCAACGATGCTATGACCGATGTTGAGCTCTACGATCTCGGGAATGCGGGCGATGGGCAGGACATTCTGATAGTTAAGACCATGCCCTCCATGCACTTCAAGTCCCAGACGGTGAGCTAGGGCCGCTGCGGCAGCGACCTGTTCGAGCTCGCGGGTCTTATCGCCGGAGGCGTCGCAGTAGCGGCCCGTATGGATCTCCACCCCATGGGCGCCGGCCTCCCGGCTCGCTTCGATCTGGCTTCTCTCTGGATCGATGAAGAGGCTGACCCGAATCCCGTGCGCTTGAAACCGCTTCACGGCTTCCTTGATCCGGGCCCGATGGGCAACGACATCCAGGCCACCCTCGGTCGTTAGCTCCTCGCGCCGCTCGGGTACGAAACAGGCGTCGTCGGGGCGAAAACGCTCCGCCAGTCGCACCATCTCCTCGGTCACCGCCATCTCGAGGTTGAGCTTGGTTCTAACCCGTTCGCGCAGGAGTTCGACGTCCCGTTCCTGAATATGACGGCGGTCCTCTCTCAGGTGGACGGTAATCCCATCGGCTCCTCCCCTTTCCGCCAACAAAGCCGCTTGCACCGGATCCGGTGTATCGATCCTGCGTGCCTGGCGCAGGGTCGCCACATGATCTACGTTGACACCTAAGCGAATCACGGTTAAGCCGTTGTCTGTTAAAAGATCTGTTCAAGACGCTTAAAAACGTTCAACACGTTGAACGACTTGAACCTTTTGAACGGTTTGAACGCCTACAACTTACCGCTCGCTACCCAGTCGGAGACGAATTTCCTCCGCGATCTCGTGCGCCATCTGCCGAATTTTCTCCTCATTTTCCCCCTCCAGCATGATCCGGGCCAGAGGCTCGGTTCCGGAGTAACGGACCAGGATCCGTCCCCGCCCTCCAAGCTCTTTCTCTACCCCGGCGATCTTTTGACGCACGGCGGGCATCCGCCAGAAATCTTTTTTCTCCTTCACCCCAACGTTAAGGAGGACCTGAGGGAGCTTGGTCATCGCCTTTCGCAGCTCCGTAAGCGGCCGCCCTTTCTCCACCATGATCGCGAGGAGCTGCAAGCCCGTGAGGCAGCCATCCCCGGTGGTATTGTGATCGAGAAAGATGACGTGACCGGATTGCTCTCCGCCCAGGTTGAATCCGCCGCGCATCATCTCCTCGACTACATAGCGGTCCCCTACCGCCGTGCGGAGCACCTTGATCTTGTTGCCCTGAAGCGCCAGATCGAGCCCGAGGTTGCTCATGACAGTCGCCACTACGGTATCTCGTTTGAGCAAGCCCTTCTCCTGCATCTCCTTGGCGCAGATGGCCAGGATGTAATCTCCGTCCACCACCTCACCCTGCTCATCGACGAAGAGCGCCCGGTCACCGTCGCCGTCCAGTGCGATGGCGAGGTCCGCATGGTGCTCGAGCAGCGCCTTCCTCGCCGCTTCGGGATGGAGCGAGCCACACTCCCGGTTGATGTTTTCTCCGTCCGGTCGAACTCCGATCGGAATCACCTCGGCCCCCAGCTCCGACAGGACCTCGGGGGCCACCCGGTACGCCGCGCCGTGGGCGCAGTCCACAACGATCCTTAAACCCTCGAGCGATAGGTCGCGAGGAAAGGTGTTCTTGAGGAAAACGACATATCTCCCCACCGCGTCGGAGATCCGAAAGGCCTTGCCGATCTCGGCCGCCGTCGGCCGGTGCAGATCGGATTCCCCGTTAGAGATCATATCCTCCATCCGGGCTTCGACCTCATCCGGAAGCTTGAACCCTTCACCGGAGAAAAATTTTATCCCGTTGTCCTGGAACGGATTATGGGAAGCGGAAATAACCACACCGGCATCGGCCCTCATGCTTCGGGTCAAGTAGGCCACACCCGGAGTCGGAAGCGGTCCGACCAGCAATACGTCGACCCCCATCGAGCAGATCCCGGAAGCCAGAGCTGTCTCAAGCATGTAACCGGAAAGTCGCGTATCTTTGCCGATGAGAATCTTACGACGGTACCTGGCATGGTTCTGCCGCAACCTCGGAACCAGGGGAGAAAGGCGCTTCCTGCGCGACCCGCTGATTTGCGGGGCCGGCTCGCGCAGCACACAGGCCATGGCCCGTCCCAATTTCAAGGCCATTTCGGAAGTCATGGGCTCCAGATTAGCGACACCCCGGACCCCGTCAGTGCCAAAGAGATTTCGCCTGCGGTTTCTCCTCATTCCCGGCGCTCGAGCCATAACTTCTCCCTCCTCCCTCGTCTTACCCGTGCACGCTTCCGTAACGTAGGGCATCAGCGATGCCGATCGCCCGGCGGGCCTCCCGGACATCGTGGATGCGAATCATGTTCGCCCCGGCCAAAACCGCTGCCACCGCGGCTGCCAGGCTCCCTTCCAATCGTTCCTCCGGCCCCACTCCGAGAATCTTCCCAATGAAGGTCTTGCGCGATGGACCAACCAGAATCGGTCGCCCCAGCGAAGCAAGCGCCGGGAGGCCGCGCAGCAGCGCGAGGTTGTGCTCCAGCTCCTTGCCAAAGCCGATCCCGGGGTCGACCAGGATCTGCTCCGGCCCCACTCCTGACTCCAGAGCAAACTCTATGCGCTTTTGGAGAAACCCCTTCACTTCCTCCACGACGTCGCGGTAATACGGTCTCTCCTGCATGGTCCGCGGAGTCCCCTGCATATGCATCAACACCACCGGCACCTTCGCGGCCGCAATCACGCGTACCATCTCGGGATCAAACCTCATGGCGCTGATATCATTGACGACATCCACCCCTTCTTCGATAGCAACTCGCGCCACGCGAGCCTTATAGGTGTCGATCGAAAGCGGGACAGAAAGAGCCCGCCGCAGACCCCGGATGACTGGCACAACCCGCTCCAGCTCTTCTTCCGCAGAGACCGGCCGGGCCCCTGGCCGGCTCGATTCTCCTCCGATATCGATGAGGTCTGCCCCTTCTTCAGCGAGCTTGACACCGCGGGCGATCGCGTTCTCCGGATCGAGGTATCTGCCCCCGTCAGAGAAGGAATCAGGGGTCACATTCAGAACACCCACAAGGGCGGTTCGCCTCTCGAAGTCGATGTCGCCGTGGCGCGTAATGAGCGCCGAACCTTTAGGGGATAACTTTCCCTGCATGGAATCGAAAAACCTCAACACCAACGTTCTCCGTGAGGACCCTGCCCCCACTTCCTACGAGTGACGCGTGAGTTGAGGGAATGAACTAGGAGGGCTGGCAAATCCTTCGGAGGGTCAGTTCAGACGTGCGCCGTAATTGGCGTAGGGACAAGCGGGTCCCCACCGTTACCGCCGTACTCCCGCACCAAAGCGTCAATCTCCGAGCCGTCCAAGACTTCCTTCTCAAGCAGTTTCTGGGCGATCTTGTGTAATAACTCGAGATTGTCGCTCAAGAGATTCTTGGCCCGCTGATAGCAGTCTACGATGATGCGCCGAACCTCGGCATCGATCTCAACCGCCGTACCCTCGGAGTAATCCTGTTGCTGGGTAAAATCTCGACCCAGAAAAATCTGCTCCTCTTTTTTGCCAAAGGTCATCGGCCCGAGTTTTTCGCTCATCCCCCACTCGCAAACCATCCGGTGGGCGAGCTCGGTGGCTTTCTCAATGTCGTTGCCCGCACCCGTGGTCATGTGATGGAGCACCAACTCCTCCGCCACGCGCCCGCCGAAGAGGATCGTGAGATTGCTCAGCAGGTACTCCCTGGGGTAGGTATGCTTTTCGTCGATCGGAAGCTGTTGGGTTAGGCCGAGCGCCATCCCGCGCGGGATGATCGTGACTTTGTGCACCGGGTCCGTGCCCGGGAGGAGCTTCGCGACCAGAGCGTGCCCCGCTTCGTGATACGCGGTGATTCGCTTTTCCTCATCGCTGATAATCATGCTTTTGCGCTCGGAGCCCATCAGCACTTTATCCTTGGCCACCTCGAAGTCGCCCATATCCACTTTGTCTTTGTTGTTCCGGGCCGCGAGAAGCGCCGCCTCGTTGACGAGATTTTCCACGTCCGCGCCAGTAAAGCCGGGGGTTCCCCTGGCCAAAACGCTGATGTCGACATCCGGGGCCAGCGGCACTTTGCGGATATGCACCCTCAGGATCCCCTCTCTCCCCTTGACATCGGGCCGTGGCACGACGACCCTTCGGTCAAACCTTCCTGGACGCAGCAGCGCCGGATCCAAGACATCGGGTCGATTCGTCGCGGCGATCAGGATCACGCCTTCATTGGCCTCAAAGCCGTCCATCTCGACCAGCAGCTGATTGAGGGTCTGTTCGCGCTCATCGTGCCCGCCCCCAAGGCCGGCTCCCCGATGGCGCCCCACCGCGTCGATCTCATCGATAAAGATAATGCAGGGCCCGCTCTTCTTGCCCTGAACAAACAGATCGCGAACTCTCGAAGCGCCCACACCGACAAACATCTCGACAAAATCCGAGCCGCTGATGCTGAAGAACGGCACGCCGGCCTCGCCCGCGATGGCCCGCGCCAACAGCGTCTTCCCCGTTCCGGGAGGACCAACAAGCAGGCAGCCCTTGGGAATCCTGCCGCCGAGCTTGGTAAACTTCTTCGGGTCCTTCAAAAAGGCGATGATCTCTTGCAGCTCCTCCTTCGCCTCATCCACGCCGGCCACGTCGCTGAAGGTCACCTTGTGCTGATTCTCGCTCAGGAGTTTGGCTCGGCTCTTGCCAAATGACATCGCCTTACCCCCTCCGACCTGCATCTGGCGCATGAAAAATATCCAGACGCCGATAAGCAGGAGCATAGGAAACCAGTTCACCAGGAGGACCATATACCACGGAGATTCGTCTTCCGGCTTGGCGGCGATCCGGACCTTTTTCTCCCGCAGCATCTTGACGAGCTCGGGATCATTGGGAGCAAAGGTTCGAAAACGTTCCCCGGTCTTGTATTTTCCCTGGATATTGTGTCCCTGGATCGTTACCTCCAGGACATCGCCCTTTTCCACCGCGCTCACGAATTCGCTGAAGACAATTTCCGGTTCTCTCCCGTGCTGCTTGTTAAACACGTTAAAGAGCAGGAGAAAAATAAGCCCCAAAACCAACCACAGGGCTAAATTTTTGGACATCTGATTCAAGCCCGACCTCCGTATGAACCGAAGACACAAAAGATTAACACAGACAAAGAGTTAGTTCAATATACCCGATGCTGTAATATATACGCGATGCTACGGTTAGTCCG
>MGSI01000164.1:0-1790 GCA_001798455.1 Deltaproteobacteria bacterium RIFCSPLOWO2_02_FULL_57_26
AATCTTGCTCGACCTGTCAAGAGCTAAGAGCGGACTTGACCCCATTTCTGGTTCAACCGTGGTGGTGGACCGGGGCATGGCCTATGACGAGAATCTGCGGCAGATTCGGGCGCATGGAATGCACTACATCGTGGCAGGGCGGCAACCAGAAAGGAATGAGTGGTTGGATGACATTGAGAATGAAGACGACTGGGAGGAGGTAATTCGCATACCCTCCCCGCGGAATCCATTCCAGAAAAAGTCACGAGCGCAGATCAAGCGGCGCACGAGGGAGGGGGAGGTTTTCATCCTTTGCATCAGTGAAGGGCGGGAAGAGAAGGATCGTGCGATTCGGGTAAAACATGAAGAGCGGCTGATTAAAGATCTTGAGGGACTGAAGGCACGCGTCGAGAAGGGGCAGTTGAAGAAGTCAGACAAAATCCATGAGGCGATCGGCAGGCTCAAAGAGCGTTATCCCCGCGTCGCACGCTATTACCGGATCGAGTACGACGCCGAGCGGAAGAGTGTTTCCTGGCAGGAGGACGCTGAGAAAAAAGCGATTGCAGCAAAGCTCGATGGAAGCTATGTGATGAAGACAGACCGTGAGGATCTGACTGCCGATGAAGTCTGGCGCACCTACATTTTGCTGACGCGGGTCGAGTCTGCCTTCCGATCCATGAAGAGCCCGCTGATGGAGCGCCCCATCTTTCACCGCCTGCAGAATCGGACCCAGACGCACATCTTCTTGTGTGTCCTTGCCTACCATCTCCTGGTCGCCATCGAAAAGAGATTCCTCGACAAAGGCATCCACACTTCCTGGTGGAGCATCCGTCAGGAGCTCAGCACACACCAAGTCGTAACCGTTGTTTTGCCCACCGAGGACGGAAGGGTTCTGAAGATCCGCAAAGGTGGGAGCCCGGAACCCGTTCACAGAGAGATTTATGAAACGCTGAGGATCCCACTGGAAGTCATGAAGCCGATCAAGACTTGGCACGAGGCCGAGCAGGATAGTGACTGAAAAAAGTCGTAACCCCGCATGAATAAAGAATTCTGGTTAGAAGAGTGCGGAAGTTGGGTTAGGCGGCGACAAATGCCGGCAGCCGATCTCCCAAGACGGCTCTACCAATTAAACCGGAATCGGTTGCAATATCCCTCAGTTACCCCAACCTGTCAAGACTCTTCTGGCCGTCAAACACTGCCGGGTTTGGCGGCCTATCTCCCTAATAACTCGCAGCCTATCTCGGTCAGCGCTCGCTGGTTCTACGGCTAAACCCTTCACCCCGCGGGTCAACTTGTTGCGGTTCGCGCTCGAGTGTAGCCTCCACTGAGGTTGAGATGTCATCGTAAGGTGGGTCCGTGCGAATGGAGGTCCGATCCGTGAGGGCTGGAACCCGTGGTCGCGGCCTCCGTGAACTAAACAACCTGGAAAGACGCAATCTCTTAGGGTAAAGTAAAAGGTAAATCCTCTTAGAGGTTAGGAGAAATGGTATGAAGTTCAGCGTAGTTATCGAGAAGGACCCGGAGGGAGGGTATGTGGTTTCGTGCCCGGCTATCAAAGGCTGCCATTCCCAGGGTGACACAGTTGAAGAAGCCCTCAAAAACATTAAAGAGGCTATCAGCGGTTGCTTAAAGACCCTCAATGAGAGGGCCAAAAAAGTGGCACGGCGGAGAGATCCTTCTCGCGTAACGGTAAGTGAGATCAGGGTGGCCTAATGGCCAAACTCCCTCGCCTATCCGGGAAAGAGGTTATGAAATAGTTCACTTGCCCGCTAACCTTCACCATGCTAGATTCCCGCCTCATCGAATCATGC
>MGSI01000164.1:1815-15773 GCA_001798455.1 Deltaproteobacteria bacterium RIFCSPLOWO2_02_FULL_57_26
CTCATCGAATCATGCAGCAAGGGGATTTTTCTAATAAAAATCGTTGAGCGGCCGCTGACTGTTGAGCAGGACTCGATTCCCGGCTATTTGGCTTATCCTGAACGGAATGCGTAAGGCCCCGCGTTGCTCCTGGTCCATCAGAACACGGGCGTCACCGATTATATCAAGATCGAAGCGCTGAAATTCGCCAAGCTCGGCTATACGACGATCGTCCCCAACCTCTATGAGATGCTGGGCTTTCCGGCGCCCACCCACATCCATACCGGGCGCGAGATTCAGGCCAAGAGCTCTGACGCGGAATTTGTCCGCGTCATCAGCGAGGGCTGGCGCTACTTGAATTCCCGTCCCGATGTCGACCGTTCTCGGATCGCCGTGGCCGGTTACTGCACGGGCGGAGAGATCGCTCCCCGAGGGTGAACACATCTCGGCCTGAGAAATTCTTCGGGCCTGAGCCGAGCTGAGTGCTGGGGGATGGGTAAAAAAATCTCCAGCTCGATCCAACAAAAAATTTTTCTTGCTTTTTTAAAATTAGCGCTTAAAGTGAACTGAGTTCATACCCCAACTCAAAATTAAGAACTCAAAACTGATTGATGGCCTCCCTGGAAGATAACCTTCGCAAGGTCCCGCCCCAGAACTTGGAGGCCGAGGCTTCAGTGCTGGGCGGCATTCTCTTGGAAAACGATGCCATCAATCGGGTCCTCGAGCTCTTACGCCCCGAGGATTTCTACCGCGAATCCCACCGCAAGATCTTTCGCGCGATGATCGAGCTCTCCGACCGCAACGAGCCGGCGGACCTGATCACGTTGAGCGAGTGCCTGAAGGGGAAGGGCGAACTCGAAGCGGCAGGGGGAACGGCCTATCTCGCGTCGTTGACCGCCTCGGTTCCCACCGCGGCCAACATCGCCTATTACGCCCGCATCGTGCGGGAAAAGGCGATCCTGCGCCATCTCATCGGCGCCGCCACGGAGATCGCCAGCCGCGGCTACGAAGAGCAGGGCAACGTGGACGAATACCTCGACGCAGCGGAAAAAGTAATATTTGAGATCGCGGAGAAGAAGATCAAGTCCTCCTTCGTCATGGTCGGGGACATGATCCGGGACTCCATCAAAATGGTGGAGAAACTCTATGAGCGCAAGGAATTGGTGACAGGAGTCCCGACCGGATTCAAGGACTTCGACAAGCTCACCGCGGGGCTTCAACCCTCGGACCTGATCGTGGTCGCCGGCAGGCCGAGCATGGGGAAAACGGCCTTTTGCCTGAACATCGCTGCCCATGCGGCGTTTGCCGGCACCGGCGTGGCGCTCTTCTCGTTGGAAATGGCCAAGGAGCAGCTGGTTTTGCGGATGCTGTGCTGTGAGGCGCGGATCGATCATTCCAGGGTGCGCTCGGGATATCTCGCCGATCGCGAGTTCCCGGCGCTGGTTATGGCCGCGGGCCGCTTGGCGGAAACGCCCATTTACATTGACGACACTGCGGCCATCTCGGTCCTCGAGCTGCGGGCCAAAGCGCGGCGCCTCGTGCGCGACCGGGAGCGCAAGGTCGGCCTCATCATCGTCGATTACCTCCAGCTCATGCGCGGAATGGCCAATGCCCCCAACCGGGAGCAGGAGATTTCCGAGATCTCGCGCTCGCTCAAAGCCCTGGCCAAGGAGCTCAGCGTACCCGTCATCGCGATCTCTCAGCTCAACCGCCGGGTGGAAGACCGTGGCGACAAGCGCCCCATGATGGCGGATCTAAGGGAATCGGGAGCCATCGAGCAAGACGCGGACGTGATCGCCTTTATCTACCGCGACGAGGTCTATAACCCGAAGTCTCCAGAGGAAGGGATCGCCGAGGTCATCGTCTCCAAGCAGCGCAACGGACCCATCGGCACAGTGCGTTTGGCCTTCTTGAAGGAATATACGCGCTTTGAGGATCTCTCCGAGCGGGAGGACTTCCAGTACGAAGAAGCCCAAGAACTTTAAAAGCCTGGAGGCACTAGGCAATAGTTTTTAGTTTTGAATTTTGAGTTCTCCCGAATAACTCAAAACTAAGAACTCAAAACTGTTGGTACTCCCTGTCGCCTTTCGCTCACTTGCGCAGGGCTAAAATCCTGCGCACTTTCTTAGCGACATCATCGTCCGCGCGCATGAGATCGCTGATCATCGCGGCGGCGTGGGCGCCTGCCTCCCAAGCCTCAGCGAGGTTCGCTTCGCTGATCCCGCCGATGGCGACCACAGGGATACTTACCGCTTGGCAGATTTCCCGCAGGCTTTCGATTCCGCGCGACGTATAGCCGGTATTCGTGGTGAAGGTTCCGAAGACCGGTCCAAATCCGATATAGTCGGCTCCGCCCCGCTCCGCTTCTTGAGCCTGCCCGAGATCATGCGTCGAGATCCCGATGAGCCTCTGCTTTCCCATCAGCCGGCGGGCCACGCTCAGGGGCAGGTCTTCCTGCCCCAGATGGACGCCATCGGCTTCACAGGCAAGGGCGATGTCCACCCGGTCGTTGACGATGAGAAGGCAGCCGGCCGGGCGGGTGACGGCGCGCGCCGTGGTGGCGAGCTCGAGAAAGTCCTTGGCCGCCAACTCCTTGGCCCTGAGCTGAATCACGCGGGCGCCTCCTTCGAGAAGCGCATGCAGGATGAAGTCCCAGGGGCGCCCCTCGGCCTGCGCCGGGTCAAGGATCGCGTAGAGGAGGGAAGGTAAAGGCCGATTCCCGCTTCTTCTAACCATTTTCTTTCTTAGCGCTCATCCGAAGCTGGGCGATCTTTTTGCGTAGCGTGTTGCGGTTGATGCCGAGGATCTGCGCTGCCTTGATCTGATTCCCCCGAGTTTTTTTCAACGTCAGCTCGATCAGGGGCCGCTCCACCCTCTCCACCACGAGAGCGTAGAGGTTGTCCACGTCCACGCCCTGGGTCCTCTGGAAATAGTCTTCCAGTTTGTGGTGGAGCATCTCCTCGAGCGATAAACGGTTGTATTCCGTCGGGACGCTTCCCTGATTGGGCTGGAGCGAGAGGTCTTTGGGAAACAGGATTGGCCCCGGAGAGAGGACCGCGGCACGGATCAAAGTGTTCTCCAGCTCTCGGACGTTCCCAGGCCACGATTGTTCCTCCAACAGGTTTAAGGCCTCTGGGGAGACCCCGGAGATGTGCGTTCCCATCTCGCGGTTGATCTTATCGATGAAGTAATTGACCAGGAGCGGGATATCGCCCCGGCGCTCTCTCAGTGGCGGCAGGTAGATCGGGATCACCTTCAGGCGGAAGTAGAGGTCCTGGCGGAATCGCTTCTCCTTGACCGCCCTTTCCAAATCCTGGTTAGAGGCCGCGAGGATGCGGATGTTGGCCTTCATGGTCTCGCTTCCTCCGACGCGGCTGAACTCCTGATCCTGAATCACCCGCAGCAGCTTGGTTTGCAGCTCCAGGGGGATGTCTCCCACCTCGTCGAGGAAAAGGGTTCCGCCCGCGGCGAGCTCGAACTTCCCGAGCCTTCGCTCCAGGGCGCCGGTAAAGGAGCCTTTCTCATGGCCGAAGAGTTCGCTCTCCAGAAGGTCTCTGGGAACGGCGGCGCAATGGAGCACGATAAAGGGCTGGTTCCACCGGGGAGAGTTGTAATGAATGGTTTTGGCCACGAGTTCCTTGCCCGTGCCGCTCTCCCCCTGGAGCAGGATCGTGGCGTCGGTATTCACCACCTGCCCGATGGTCTTGTAGACCTTTTGCATCGGCAGGCTCACGCCGATCATGTTGACGCCGGGCTCAAATCGCTTCTTGACCTCTTGTTTGAGCTCCTGGAAGGCTCGGCTGAGCCTGCGGCTCTCCATGGCGCGCTGGACCAGGACCAGCACCTCCTCGAGATCAAAGGGTTTGGTGATATAGTCGAAGGCGCCGTGCTTCATCGCCTCGATGGCATTGCGCATCGTGTTCTGCGCCGTCATGAGGATCATCGCGGTATCGATGCCGGCCTCTTTGGCCTCTTTGAGCAGGGTGAGTCCGTTCACATCCGGGAGGCGGATGTCGACCAGAGAGGCGTCGAAGGGGGTCTCGTTAAGGGCCTTCCGGGCCAGCTCTCCGCTGGCGCAGGTTTGCACCCAGTAGCCTTCATCTTCGAGCGCCTTCTTTAGCACCAGGCGCAACGATTCTTCGTCTTCGGCGATGAGGATCTTCCCCTGTTCCATCGCTCTTCTTCCTTAGCTCGCCACGCGCAGCGAGACCTTAAAGCTGGCTCCTTCCCCCGCGCGGCTTTCGACGCGGATGAGCCCGCCATGCTCTTTAATGATCCTATAGCAGATCGCCAGCCCCAGTCCGGTGCCGTTGTTTTTCGTGGTGAAGAAAGGGGAGAAGATATGCGGGAGATCTGCCTCCTCGATCCCTGCGCCGTTGTCCTGGATGTCCACCCAGATGAATTTCCCGCGCGCTTTTCCCGCTTCCCGGATGTGAAAGTCTGTTTCCATTCGCGTGGTGATCGTCAGGCGCCCCTCGGCGTCCATCGCCTGCACGGCGTTCTTCACCAGGTTGAGAAAAACCTGGGTGAGCTGGGGCGGATCGCCGCAGATGGGCGGGAGGCTTGGGTCATAGTGTTTTCTCACCTCGACTCTCCGCCCCTGCACAGATTCCCTTTCCAGAAGGAGCACCTGATCCAGGAGCTCGTGGATGTTGAGCGGGGCGAGATGGAGTCTGGCGGGGCGTGAGAGATCGAGAAGCTGTTCCAGGAGAAGGTTGACCCGGTCCACCTCTCGAATCATGATCTCAGTGTATTCGACGAGAGCGAGGTCGTGGGCGACCGCACGCCGAAGCAGTTGCGCTGCGCCTTTGATCCCGCCCAAAGGGTTTTTGATCTCGTGGGCCAAGCCGGCTGCCAGGGTGCCCAGCGTGGCGAGGCGATCAGAGCGCTTGAGGTCCTCTTCCATCTCCCTGCGGCGGGTCAGATCACGTAAGAGCAGGATCGCGCCCAGGCACCGTCCCGCCTGGTCCTGCAAGGGTGAGACTGACACGCTCACCGGCGCGGGGTGACCCCAGGGATTGACGAAGTCTCCGTCGGCCCGGGTGCTGCTGAGGTGAGGAGGCAGGCTATTTTTGATCATGGTGATGAGCCAGGAATTTTTTTTGAACAGGCGCGTGCAAGTTTGCTGCAGCGCTTGCGAGGCGGACATGGCGCTGAGCGCTTCGGCCGCTTGATTGAAGAGGGAGATCCTTCCCCGGGGATCCACCACGATCACGCCGTCTTCCAGGCTGGTGAGGATATCTTCCCACGAAATCGGGGTGGGGTTGCTTTTTTCGGGATCGTTCTTCACGGCTTGGGGGTTTGTGAAAACGGAAGAATCATAACAGATCGGGCACGGCAAGCAAGCGTTTTGCCGGCGGCTCGCAGGCCTTGCATTGCTGGTTACGGCTGTGATAAAAATAAGTTACACTTTCCAGAAAAAAAGTGGGCTTTGCCCGCTTTTTTATTTTGGGGGCATCATGAGCGGTGACTTGACCGTCACGCGGGTGTGGGAGATTGCCGGCCCCTTGTTGGCGGAGGAGGGATTAGAGATCGTCGACATCGAACTCAGGCATGAAGGTGGGAAGAGGGGAAGAGTGCTCCGGCTTTACCTGGACAAAGAAGGCGGTCCAAATTTGGACGATCTGACCCGTATCAGCCGCCTCCTGAGCGACCTTCTCGACGCCCAGATGGATGCGGGGGAGCCCTACACGTTAGAGGTCTCTTCACCCGGGATCAACCGTTTGCTCAAAAAGGTCGAACACTTCCTGCGTTTCATCGGCAGGAGAGTGCGGGTGCGGACCCGAGAGTCCGTCGACGGCAGGAGATCCTTTCTGGGCCTGCTCAAGGATGTTGAAGACGAAGGGATCGTGGTTTTCCAGGACGGGATGCAATTCAGGATTCCTTTTGCCCTCATTGAAAGGGCGAATTATGAGCACGATTGGAGCGCGTAACCATGCAGCAGGATCTTAACCGGGTGATTGAACAGGTCAGCAAGGAGAAGGGCATCGATAAGACCATTCTGATCAGCGCGCTTGAGAACGCGATGATCTCGGCCGCCAAAAAGACCTTCGGGGCCGAGCGGAAGATCGAGGCCCAATACAATCCGGAGCTTGGCGAGGTGGAGCTGTTCGAGTCCAAGCTCGTGGTCGAGGAGGTCGCGGATCCGGTCGTGGAGATCGGTCTCAAGGAGGCCCGGGAAGTGCTCGATCCCGACGCCGAGATCGGCGACGAGCTGCTGAGCAAGCTCGACTCGAGTTCGTTCGGCCGCATCGCGGCCCAGGCGGCCAAGCAGAATATCGTCCAGAGAGTGAGAGACGCGGAGCGGGAGATCATTTACAACGAATTCAAAGGGCGGGAGGGTCAGCTGCTCAACGGCATCGTGCAGCGATTTGAAAAGAAGAATATCATCGTGAACCTGGGCAAGACCGACGCGATCCTGCCGGAGAAGGAGCAGGTGCCGCGGGAGCGCTACCGCCAGGGGGATCGAATCCGGGCCTATATCGTTGCGGTGGAGATGACGGGCCGTGGACCCCAGATCGTTCTTTCTCGCACCCATCCGGGGATGCTGAGCAAGCTGTTCGAGCAGGAAGTGCCGGAGATCTACGAGGGGATCGTCGAGGTCAAGGGCGCGGCACGGGAGCCGGGAGGGAGAGCCAAGTTTGCCGTCGTTTCCAATGACCCGGACGTGGACCCGGTGGGTGCCTGCGTGGGAATGAAGGGGACGCGGGTGCAGGCGGTGGTGCAGGAGCTGCGCGGCGAAAAAATCGACATCGTCCATTGGACCGCGGATCAGGCCGAGTATGTGTGCCGCGCGCTGGCGCCGGCGAAGGTCTCCAAGATCATTATCGATGACGAGGAGCGCAGCATGGAGGTCATCGTTCCTGATGACCAGCTCTCCTTGGCCATCGGGAGGAAAGGGCAAAACGTGCGGCTGGCCTCCCGCCTGACCGGCTGGAAGATCGACGTGCGGGGCGAATCGGAAGCCGACGAGGAGACGCGGCGGGCGCGAAGCTCCATCGGCGCGATCCCCGGAGTCAGCGATATGGTGGCTGAGCTGCTTTATCAGGATGGGTTCAAGTCGGCCGAAGAGATCGCGGAGGCGGAGCTCGAAACTATCATGGAGATCGAGGGGATCGGCGCAGAGAAGGCCCAGGCGATTTATAAGTCCAGCCGGGAGCACGTGGCGGAGAAGAGGAGAAAAGAGGAAGAGGAAAGAGCTGCCGCCCAGGCCGCGGCGGAGGCGGCGGTGCCCGCTGAGCCTGCGGTCGCGGCGGACGATTCCGCGGGTAAGGAACCGGGGGGCTCCTAGAGGGATCGCGATTGAAGCGCGGCCACAGTCCCCAGCGGACTTGTCTTGGATGCGGCGCGCGGGATGATCAGAGCGCGCTGCTGCGGCTGGTCCTTCAGGGAGGAGGGGAGCTCAGTATCGATCGGAGAGGTAAAGGACGGGGAGGTTATCTGCATAAGCAGGAAGGATGTTGGCAGGCGTTTTTGCGCAGGAAGAGTCTCTCCCGAGCTTTCCGTGCGGAGATTAGGCGCGCGGCGAGAGAGAGGCTGGTGCTGGTTTTAGGCGAGAAAGGTTGGTAGTGAGGTCTGATAATGGTGAAGATGCGGGTTCATCTACTGGCTAAGGAGCTAGGGCTGGAGGCTAAAGAGCTCCTCACCCAGTTGGAAAAGATCGGGGTGCGTGGAAAGAAGTCCCAGAGTTCCATGGAGGACGACGAGGTTGCACGCATCCGTGCGGCGCTGGCTCAGCTGGCGAAGCCTCAGGTCACTGTAGGGGAAGAGAAGGTGGTGGCGGATCGCGTGGTGACCCGAGAGGATCAAGCCTTAGGGGAGATCCAGGCTCATGAAAAAGTCGTTGAACGGCGGGTTCGGACCAACGTCATCCGCCGGCGCACGAGCCGAATCGAGGTGATCTCTCAAACTCCTCCACCTCCTCCTCCGACTCCGGAACCCCACCCGGTCTCGCTTCAGGAAGCGGCGCCGGAAGAAATCCCGGCCGAGAGGCCGCTTTTTCCAATGGCGCCTTCTGAGGCTGAGGAGTTTGCGGGTGCGCCGGAATCCCCCCAAGAGGCAGCGCCGCAGATCGAAGCCGCAGCTGCCGAGCCAGTTCCTGTGCCTCCCGCGGAGGAGCTCGAGCCGGTGCCCGAGCCGCCTAAAGCGGTGCCCCAACCGGCGGCGCAGGAGCCGCCGCGTGGCGCCCGAATCCTCGGACGAATCGATCTCAAACGGACGGTGGGGGTTGGGCCCCAGCTGGCTCCCCCCGCCAGGGCGCCCCTTGCGCCTAGGCCAGGATTGCCGCCGCTTCAAAAGGTAGAGGCCCGCCGAGAGCTTCCAACGGTGAAGCCTGAAGGAGCGGGTGAGATCGGGGAGGTGGCGAAACCGGCAAAAGCGGCTAAACATAAAAAGCGGGTCGTCAAGAAACAGGATGTCCTGGAGCTGCGGGAGCGGGAGTTCCGTTCCGGGCGGTTGCCGAGAAAGAAGAAGGCCCTGCCGGGAAAGGAGCAGAGGAAAACGGAGATTACCGTTCCCAAAGCGAGCAAACGGGTGATCAGGATTTCCGAGGTGATCAGCGTCGGCGATCTGTCCAGAGAGTTGGGGGTGAAGGTGGGGGAGGTCATCAAGAAGCTCATGCAGCTCGGGATGATGGCCACCATGAACCAGACGCTCGACGCCGACACCGCTACCTTGGTGGCTGCTGATTTCGACCATCAGGTAGAGAACGTGGCCTTCGACGTTGAGTCGGCCTTAGAAGTCGAGCATCACGTCGAGGAGGATGAGGGCGCGCTCGAGGCGAGGCCTCCGGTGGTGACGATCATGGGACACGTCGACCACGGGAAGACGTCGCTGCTCGATGCCATCCGCAGCACCAATGTGACGGCGCAGGAGGCCGGCGGCATCACCCAGCATATTGGGGCGTATAACGTCCTCGTCGACGGGAGGAGCCTCACGTTTCTCGACACCCCGGGGCACGAAGCGTTCACGGCGATGCGGGCCAGAGGAGCCAAGGTGACCGACCTCGTCATTCTGGTCGTGGCCGCCGATGATGGCGTGATGCCGCAGACCGTCGAGGCAATCAACCACGCACGGGCAGCCGAGGTCCCGATCATCGTCGCGATCAACAAGATCGACAAGCATGAAGCCAACGTGGACCGCGTCAAAAAGGGTCTGACCGAATATGGATTGGTGCCGGAGGAATGGGGAGGGGATACCGTGATGGTCCCGGTTTCAGCCCGTACGAAAGAGGGTATCCCTCATTTGTTAGAGATGATCCTGCTGCAGGCGGACATCCTCGAGGTCACGGCCAATCCCGGCAAGCTCGCGCGCGGCACGATCATCGAGGCCAAGCTCGATCGCGGCCGGGGACCGGTGGCGACTGTGCTCGTCCAGGAAGGCACGCTCAGGGTCGGGGATCCGTTCGTTTGCGGTATTTTCTACGGTAGGGTCCGGGCCATGATCGACGACCGGGGCCGGAAGGTCGACGAGGCCGTACCCTCGCTCCCGGTAGAAATTTTGGGGTTGCAAGGGGTGCCCCAGGCTGGTGACTCCTTCGTTGCGGTGACCGATGAGACCACGGCGAGGCAGGTCGCAGAGCATCGGCGCGCCAAACAGCGCGAGTCCGAACTCGTCAAGACCAGCAAGGTTTCGCTGGAGGATCTTTACGATCAGATCAAGGCTGGTGACGTGAAGGAGCTCAGGGTCGTGCTGAAGGCCGATGTCCAGGGCTCTGTGGAGGCCTTGACCGAAGCGCTGGGCCGGCTCTCCGGCGATGAGGTGAAGCTCAGGGTCATCCATGGATCAGTGGGTGGGATCACCGAGAGCGATATCCTTCTGGCGGCAGCCTCCAACGCGGTCGTGATCGGCTTTAACGTTCGTCCAGAGTCGAAGGCAGCGCACCTGGCCGCGCAAGAGGGGGTGGACGTGCGGCTCTATACCATAATCTATGAGGCCATTGCCGACGTCAAAGCCGCCATGGAGGGCATGCTCGAGCCCACGTACCGAGAGCAGCTTCATGGCCGAGTTGAAGTGCGCGAGATCTTCAATATCCAGGGAGTGGGCACGGTGGCCGGGTGTCACGTTACGGAAGGGAAGGTTCAGCGCTCCAGTCTGGTGCGGCTATTGCGGGATCAAGTGGTGGTCCACGAGGGAAAATTGGCGAGCCTCAGGCGGTTCAAGGACGACGTGCGCGAGGTGGCTTCCGGATACGAGTGCGGTCTCACCCTCGACGGTTTCAAGGATGTCAAGGTAGGGGATGTGATCGAAGCCTACGAGCGGGTGCCGGTCATCCGGCGCATCAGCCCGACTCCCTCGGGGCGTGAGGCATCACGGGCCTCAGCGGGAGGTAAGCTATAGGAAGGAAAAATTCGCGTTCCACCTCTTCCCCCATGGTCGTGGGGGTTTTAAAGCTCAGCCTGGTCCTGGCCGAGAACCATTCCCTGAAGGAGAAAAGGGGAGTGCTCAGGAGAATCCAGGCGCGGGTCTCCCATCAATTCAATATCTCGGTTACGGAGTGTGGCGATCAAGAACTGTGGCAAAGCGCGGTGCTGGGCTTCGGGGTGGTGGGCAGCAGCCACCAAGTCGTGGAGGCCACACTTCAAAAGGTCATCGATTTCGTTGACCGCCTCGGTCTTGCCCAAGTAGGCGAGGCGGACACAGAATTTTTCTACTGCTAAAAAAAGGTTCATAGCAATCAGCTTTCAGCTTTAAACTCGTAGCCCCGATTTATGTCTTCTCTCTTTGCTGACGGCTGATCGCTAATCGCTGAAAGCTCCAGCTTTGTGGACTACAAACGCTCAGACCGAGTCGGAGATTTGCTGCTCGAACTGGTTTCCGAGCTTTTGAGCCGGGAGGTCAGCGATCCTCGCATCGGGCCGATCACGCTCACCGGCGTGGAAGTCAGCAAAGACCTGAGGCGGGCCCGTATTTACTTCACCCTCCTCAGCCCGGGCGGGGACAAAGCGGAGGTCCTTTCCGGTTTGAAAAGCGCCACAGGTTATATCCGGGGTAAAGTCGCCAAGGAGCTCAAGCTCCGGTTGGTTCCGACCATCGAGTTCGTCTACGACGAGAGCCGGGACCAGGCCCGTCGCATCGAGGATCTTTTGCAGCAGGTGAAGAAAGAGCGGTGAAATTGATAACGTTGACATAACGCATCATTATCGGATACTGTCCCACCTAAAAACGGGGAACCGGGGCCGGTCTGTTTACACTGGTGACTGCTGGCGCTCCCGGACGCGGGTTACCGGGGGTCGACAGGGGGCAATTTTGAGTTCCCTGCCTGTGCGACGGCAGACAGGTCGGCGGCTGACCCTCAAAAGGGAATTCCTATCATTTCATTGTGTGACACCGGACACTAACCTTGCAAAACAACAACCCGATTGTGGTACGCGACTCGACTGTGGTACTGAAACCTCATCGATAAAGACAAGGTAGTCCTCAGTGATTGGAGGAGACCGATGCCATTAGTACTATAGGGTCTACCATAGTCGTAAATTCCTGCTAATCAGGTATTTGATTTTACCTATCTGCCGTCGAGCCGTTAGCCAGCTAACATGTCGCGGTTTCGAAATTCGAGCTTTTTTGCCTAGACGGAAATTGGTGCGCCTAACGCATCCTACGTCCACTCGCAGAATGTTCTAAAAACCTCCGTTCAACCCTGAACAGGATCAGGCCCAACGGAGGAGGAATTGCTGAAACCATGGAGAATGTCTGTTGATGCTGAGGCTCTCGCAAGTTAGACCGTCAAATTGTTACTTGATTCTTAGAAGTAAAGAAAAGCCCGGCTGGGTACCCCCGAGGCCGGGCCGTTATCGAGGAAACGGAATTTCGCAACAAATGTTGTTGGCGACGGTTATAAAGATAACTACCTTCTCGGCGCCGGGTTCGGTGCCGCCTTGGGCGCCGGTACCGGCTCGAGCGCACGCGACGCGGGAGTCGAGCCACCCTGCACCCCCAGCCCGCCGCCGGTGCCGAGACCGCCTTTTACTTCCTGGGCTTTGTAGTTTTTCACGGAGCTTACAAGACGATTGTAGGCATCCGCGAACGCTCCCGCGAGCACTTTGCCTTCGGGGGTATTGGTATAACCGCCGAGGCTTCCGCCGCCGCCCCGTCCGAAAACTCCACCCCAGGCGTTGAAATCGGTGGTTGCCGCCGAGCCTTCAGCCGCGGCGAGTTGCACGCCGGAACGATTGTCAACCAATGTCAGCGTTGTTGAAGCCTCTCGAGTGCGGATACCGCCGGCAAGCGATCCGAGCACGCCCGCATAGCCTGGCAACAAGCTCAGGGCACTACCGATGCCGCTAGTGTCCCCTTGGCTAAACGAGATCATAGGACTAAGAGCGTAATCCGCTGCGACCAGCTGTCCTTGGCCGAAGTTGCTTCCCTGCCGAAGCTCGCCGCTGCGGTCCAGCGCCCGTTCCGTCTGAAGCTGGCCGAAACCGCGGCCGCGTTCGACGACAACGAAGCAATTCGACTGCTGGACTAACAGGCGAATGAGGGGGACCGTCGAGGTTAATTTGTACTCGCGGGTGAGCTGGTAATACCAAGGCGAGGCTTGATCCTCGACCACGGCGAGGGTGCCAAGCGATTGATCACAGCGCTGGAGCTGAGCCATCGCTCCCGTTGAGGTTTCTCCACCGGCGGATCCGGTGATCGGAGTCCTCGCCGAATCGGAACCGACCTGGACCCCACAGCCGGCGAGCAAAGCTCCGGCGAACAAGGAACCGATATAGTTTCTCGCCGTTCGAATCATGTTATCCCTCCCAAGGTTTGATTAACGATCTTCGCTAGGCTACAGCCAGTCGGATGTCTTTTATCCTAATTCTGCCGGTGGCGTCAATAGGTCGGTCCGAGGCCGCTTGCCGTTGATTACAGCGCCCTCGCCCGGCGCACAACGGAAGGGGCGGGCGCCGGAACACCCATCACCCGGCTACGCGTAAAGTGTTCGGATGTAGCCGCTGTGGTCGATCTCCTTCACGTAGTGGAGATCCCAGAGTATGAGCGGGTTGAAATCCTTGATCTCGGGATCGCGCTTGACTGCAAGCGCGAAGACGTTTTGAATCGCTTCGATGGACGGATAGGGGGCGCTTTCCAAAAACGCCACCTGGTTTTCGTAAAAGCAATTCCACTCTTCGTCGTTGCGCATTTTGAGCAGCTCCGAGCAGTGCTGCTTGACGATTTTCAGGGTGTCGGCCTTGTTGGTTTTGAAGAAATGAGTGCCGTCGATCAAGAAGGGGTCAAATCTTTTGTTGATAGTCCAGGGTCATCACATGGTAGACCAGTCCGGCAAACTGTATTTCATAGGCGGCAGGACATGGTGAGGTGTTCTAACAAAAAAACATCAACTCACAACAAAAGACTTGACCTCTTTCCTCCAGTGATAGGCGGACGAGCCTTTTTGTTTATACCGCATGGTGCTAGAATTCTTGTTATGGGAAAAAATGAGAGATTGACACCTGCCTTGAAGAAAGCCCGCGAGGAAGGCATCGACTTAAGCCAACTCTATGAGCGCCTGTCTTGGACGCCGACCGAGCGCATCAAGAGAAACTTTCGTGCGGCATTGGTGTTTGAGGGGTTAAGAAGGGCGGGGCAGAAACATCGTGACCGAAAACGACGTTGAGAAACTGCTCAAGGCTCTTCACAATGAAGGAGTTGCCTTTGTCATTATCGGCGGGGCGGCCGCAGTGCTTCAAGGCTCGGCCTATGTGACCGCCGACTTCGATCTCTGTTATTCCAGAACCAAAGAGAATTTAGAGAAGTTGGCGAGAGCCTTAGCGCCTTTTCATCCGCTACTCCGCGATGCCCCACCGGATCTTCCATTCTGTCTGGATGTCAACGCCCTGAGGTCGGGGCTTAATTTCACACTTACCACCGATTTAGGTGATTTGGACATTTTGGGCGAGGTCACGGGATTGGGCGGCTATCAAGAAGCGCTGGCGTTTTCGGAGGAAATGGCGATTTTTGGCCTCCCGTGCAAAGTCTTAACGCTGGAGGGTCTG
>MGSI01000164.1:15792-16223 GCA_001798455.1 Deltaproteobacteria bacterium RIFCSPLOWO2_02_FULL_57_26
TTGGCCGCGCAAAAGACTTGAGGCTGCTGCCTGAATTGGAAGCGCTTTTGGAGATACGGAAATCTCAAAAGAAAAGCTAGCGCCGCAAGAGCCCTCAGCGGCGACAAAACCCTTGGAGATCAGGTTGCCGGCTAGATGCCAAGCTCTTTCTTGACCTCTGTAAAGGCGCGCAGCGCGAATTCCAAGTTGTCGCGGCTATGCGCTGCGGAGAGCTGCACGCGGATACGCGCCTGCCCCTTCGGCACGACGGGGTAGGAAAAGGCGATCACGTAGATCCCTTTCTCCAACAGGCGCTCGGACATTTTCTGGGCTAGCGGCGCGTCTCCGAGCATGATGGGCACGATGGGATGCTCGCCAAGGGGTATGTTGAAGCCCCGCTCCGTCATGCCCTCCCGGAACAGGCGGGTGTTCTGCATGAGGCGGTCGCGCAG
>MGSI01000165.1 GCA_001798455.1 Deltaproteobacteria bacterium RIFCSPLOWO2_02_FULL_57_26
GTTGGCAAACGTGGCGCCTGCATCAACCTTACGGTTCAGAACCGCCAGGACCGTGGCATCGTGACCTCCCGAGTAGATGACGCTTTTAAAATCCTTCACCGGATCGATCCCCTTTTCTTTGAACATCTTTCTGGGAAACACATGGCCCGAAGTCGAAAGCGGATCGCCGAAGGCGAAGGTCTTGTTGCGCAGATCTTCCAAACCACGAATCCCGCTATCCACGTGCGTAATGATCGCCGCATAGTAGTAGGGCATGCCCCTGCGCTGGGACTTGAGAACGACCTTCACGTTAGCCTCCCTGTTGGCCAAGACGTAAGACGCGGGGGTGAGAAAAGCGATATCGAGCTTATTCGCCCGCAGCGCCTCGACTACCCCGGTATAATCCGTGGCCACAAAGGGTTGGACTTCGAGGTTGAGTTTTCCCTGCAGGATTGCCACGATCGGTTGCGCGTTCTGCGCCACCTGCTGGACATTCTCCGAGGGGACAAACCCCACCCGCAGCACCCTAGCGCCATCCTGGGCGCCGCGACAGGCAAGGAATCCCTGCAGGATGAAAAACCAGATAGCGAGGGAGAGCCAACTCTTCATGCCTGAGTCATTGATACTGAAACCCCTGCCCCGGTGCAACCATGCTTTAGCCTCGCAAGGCCTGTCCTCCTGCCTAAAAGCGCATGCGGTGCAATATGATTGACGCGTCGATAGTTAATGCCTTGACAATCTGGGCTTCTATGCTATACAGTCTGCACTTTGAGTCGAGTCGTTTCCATGTCTAGATGGTTCTTATCTCCGCTGCTCCTCTTGACCCTGGCTTCCGCCTGCAACAGCCATTCGGCTCTTTCTCCGACAATTATTCAGGATGCTCCGGGGAAGGCGATTCAGTTTTTTTACGAAAGCCGAGGCGGGAGTGTCGAGGGCTTTTTCAGCCGGCCCGAAGGAAACGGGCGTTTCCCTCTCGTGGTTCTGCTCCATGGCCACAGCTGGCTTCGATCCGGCGCAAAGCAAATGGTTCCCGTCGCGGAGCAATTTTCTCAGGAGCTTTGCTATGCCACCCTCGCCATCTCGCTTCCCGGCTATGGAATGACCGACGTGCCGGCGAGCGAAACGGACACCGAAACCATCGCAGGCCTGATCTTGGATGGAATCGCTAAAGTGAGAGATTTACCCTGGGTGGATGAAGACCGTGTGATGCTTTATGGCTTCTCTCGGGGAGCTTCCTTCGCCGCCATCCTGGCGGGCCGAATTCCTCACCTCCGAAGTGTTGTCTTGCACTCGGGCGCTTACGATCTCGTGCGCCTTTATCAAAACACGCCCAACGGGTGGTTACGCCACCTCATGAACCCCCGGGGAGAGACGGAGCCTCAGCTGTTTAACGCTCTCGCCGAAGCGCCCCGTTGGCGCGCCCCGACGCTCATCCTGCATGGAGGCAGAGACCAGGTGATCCCCCCCAGCCAAGCCGTCATGCTCCACAATAAGCTCCAGTCCTTGGGGAAAACTCACCGCCTTGTCGTCTTCCCGGACTCCGGCCACCGTCTGCCGCCGGGAAGTGTCAAAGGTGAGGTGGCCGCATTTCTGAAACAACACACGGGCTCGGGGTGTGTCAGCGATCTCTGATCTCGCGCAGGAGCTCCTGGGCCTCTTTCTTGTTCAGCGGATCATCCGAAAACTCCACCGGCAATTCCTGCGCGTATTTGAGCGCGCCGCGGGCAAGCTGCATCTGGCCCATAGCGATATAGGTTCTGCCCAGTTCCAGGTAATGCGCGATGACCTTGGGATTGAGAGAAATCGCCCTGGTCAAGTACTCGACCGATGAGTCCAGACTGCCCTTGGGGATCGAGCGCCACATAATCACATTGGCGAGGACCCGCTTCATCTGGCTGATCTCGGCCATCTTTCTATGCCACACGCCATAAACATGGTAGGCGTAACCGTTTCGGGGATCCAAGGCAATAGCCTTTTCCACCTCTGAACGGATTTCGCGGGCGAGATCAATTTGTTTGGATGTGGAAGAGAGCATCGCGATCTTCCCCAGGGACGCTGCCACGTAGAAATGCCCCCAGGTCAAATTGGGATCAGCTTGCACCGCCTTGCGTGCGTAATCCTCAGCCACGGCGTACTGTTTTAGCCTTTTTTCCTGCCAATTGGTTTCAGACTCCGCGACCGTGTCGCCGAGATCGATGTAGACGCGGGCGATCTTTGAGAGCCCTTCGGGATTCTGGGGATCCCGCTTGAGGACCTTAAAAAGCTCCGTTAAAGCCTCATTCGTTCTTAAGCTCGCATAGAGATCATCTGCCCTTCTGAGCAACTGTGAGATTTCAGAGCCATCGCTCTGGCAACGGGGACAACCCACCCTACCGCCGTCCTGAGCAACCGGCGCTGAAGAGTCGGCCCCACCCAGAACGACGTAACCTCCCTGCGACGATAATAAGAGGATTGACGTGATCACGAAACGGACAAGCCACAGTGGAGAGAAAATATGACCTACCGCCGGATGCTTCACAAAATGCATGGGTAAACGGAGCCGAGCCCGCTGATGCTTAAGGTGTAAACTGTTCTTATATATACATTATCTGAAAATGTCAAAACCCAAGTTGCCTTATCGAATCGGGATCGGCCTGCCGCTATCATCCACCGACACAAAAACCACCTCCGCCTGGGTAACCTTGACGCTCTTTCCCGGCTCTCGAAACCTCTCCACCTCCACCTCTACTTGGACGGTAAGCGAGGTCTTTCCCTCGCGCACGACCGCCGCGTAAAAGCTCACCACGTCACCTACAAACACCGGAGCGATGAACTCGACCTCGCGTATCGCCTTGGTTACGAAATTCCTTGCCGCATACCGATGAGCGGCGATCGCGGCGGCTAAGTCAATGTGGCTGAGAATGACTCCCCCAAAGATCGTGCCTCGGGCGTTCGTATCCCGGGGCAGCATGGTGACTCTCAGCGCGGGCTCGCGACCTATGGACATGCCGTTCCCTCCCGCTTGGGCACCGGCTCTTCCACGCGGAGCAGCAAAAAGAGCCCGGCCACAAAGATAAGCCCGACCGCTAGCATCGCGACTCTCTGGCTTCCGCTGAGGAGCGAAATTAAGCCGAACAACAAGGGTCCGAAGGCCGAGGAGAGTTTACCGCTGATGCCGTAGAAGCCGAAGATCTCCGCCTGCTGGTCCGGCTCAACCATCAAGCCAACCATCGACCGACTCACCGCTTGCACAGATGCCAGGCAAATCGCCCCGGTCAATGCCACGAACCAAAAGACGCCCTTGCTGGTGGCCAGGGCTGCCCCGACTCCGACGGCGCTCCAGAGCACCAGGATCAGGATCAGCACCGTGCGCGGACCTATCCGGTCGCTTAGATAGCCGAAGCCCACCGCGCCACCAACCCCGACCGTCTGCAGCCCCAGATAGAGCCGCACGAGCTCGACCATCGTAAAACCAAGCGTGTCCCGGGCATAGATGCTGGTATAGTACACCACAGTTGAAACCCCCTCCATGTAGACGAAATAGGCGAGGAGAAAACGGGTCAGTTGGCGGTATTGATCCAAACGCTTGAGGGTGCTCCTCACCTGCTTTAGTCCCGCGCTGAAGGCATCACCCCACGCAAGCCCGGCTTCGCGTTTCGCCGTGGAAGGGAGAAACCAAAACGCAGGCAGGGAGAAAACCAAAAAAAAGAGGGCGGTGAGAGGAAACACCAGGCGAGCTTTTTCTGGCTCCCCCTCCTGGAGAAGCGGCTGGGCAAGAAGGACGATGGCGATCCCGCCGAGATACGCCGCGGCCCAGCCAAAGCCGCTCAGACGGCCTAACTCCTGCGGGGCTGCCAGGTCGGGCAGAAACGCATTATAGAAGACCTGGCCCGTCTGATAAATAATATTGGCGGCGATAAATATCGCCATGCCCCAAAAAACCATTCCGCGCCCCACCCAGACGAGCTGTGAGGTAAGGAGAATACACCCCAGGCCAGAGGCGATCAGAAAGATTTTTTTCCTGCCTGATAGATCAGCGGCGGCGCCCAAGATCGGCGACAAAAACGCCACTCCAAGCAAGGAGAAAGTGCCGCTGATTCCCCAAAGAAGGTCGCCGAGATTGCCCAACCCCGCGCAAACCTCGTTCTTGAAATAGACCGGGTAGACAAAGGTGACGATCATCACCGAGAAGGAGTTGTTGGCGAAGTCGTAGAGCAGCCACGAAAACCGGTCGAGTTTGGCTTTAGCCAACACGATTCCCAAGGCTGGAGCTAAACGTAGGTGAGCCAACGGGCATATTGCCGGTCTTTGCCCTTGATGACGCTGAAGAAGGTCTGCTGCAGGTCCGAAGTCACCGGACCGGGGCAGACGTGACCGAGCTTGCGGTTATCTACCTCGCGGATCGGCGTGACCTCGGCAGCCGTGCCCGTAAAGAAGGCTTCATCCGCCGTGTAGAGCTCATCGCGGGTAAAGCGTTCCTCGACCACTTGGTAGCCTTTGTCGCGTGCGAGCGTGACAATGCATTCTCGTGTGATCCCGGGCAAGATCGAGGTCAACGGCGTGGTCTTTACCCCCCGCCCTCGGACCATAAAGATGTTCTCACCGCTGGCCTCGGCGATATACCCTTCGGTATCCAGCATGACGGCCTCATCGTAACCGGCGTTTTTGACTTCCGCTTTGGCCAAAACAGAGTTGACATAATTACCGGAGACCTTGCTCTTGGTCATCATGACGTTGACATGATGGCGGGTATAGGATGAGATTTTCGCTCGAATGCCGTTCTTGATCCCCTCCTCCCCTAGATACGCTCCCCAAGACCAGGCAGCGATGGTGACGTGAACCGGGTTGTCAGGCGCGTAGAGCCCCATTTCCCCCAACCCCAAAAAGGCCAGGGGACGGATATAACACTCCTTGAGCCCGTTGACCCTGATGATATCCAGGACCGCCTGCTTGATCTGATCCACCGTAAAGGGAAGGGGAAAGCCCAAGATCAGGCCCGAGTCAAAAAATCTGCGGATGTGCTCGTCCAGGCGAAAGACTGCCGAGCGGCCATCCTCCAGAGCGTAACAACGGATGCCCTCAAAGTATCCGGTCCCATAGTGAAGGGCGTGAGTCAAGACGTGCACCTTGGCCTGCTCCCAAGGAACCATCTCCCCGTCGAGCCAAATGTTTTTCGTTTTCAGTGACATACTCTATCCTGATCTGACCGCGTGAGGTTAATTTTCACCAACTATTCTATGTCGGCGACTGGCCTTCCACAAGGGCAAAATAAAAAAGGCCACCACGACCGCGTGGTGGCCCCGAAATCGAAGCCCAGCCGCCTAAAGCCCGCGCTTTAAATTCGGAGCCGGCTTGAAGCCCACCGTTCGACTCGCTTTGATGGTTATCTCAGCGCCCGTCTGAGGGTTCCTCCCTTTTCTCGCCTTGCGGGAGCGCACCGTGAAAGTGCCGAACCCGGGCACCTGAAATCGTTTGTCTCTCTTGATGGCTCGGGTGAGAGTCTCAAAGGTGGAATCCACGGCATCCTCGGCAGCCCGCTTGCTGAGCTTTACCGCCTTGGCCACGGCGTTAATAAGATCCGCCTTCGTCATGATCCTTCACCTCCTCCGTTCAGACACAATTTCATCTGCGTTTGGTACAACCCAATATCTGTCGGGTCTGCGCATAGGGGGTCATAATTCCGAATTCAGGAGAAAATGTCAACAGAAAAATAGTAAAAGTTCGGATGTGGAAAAAGGGTTAATGCAATCATCCATGCCGAACGCTAAAGCCTTTCGTAGAGCAAACCGTAGCGGATGCCCTGATCGCTTACCCGTGCCTCGTCCAGCCCAAAAAATGCCATGATCCTCTCAATCAGTATCGCCCCGGCAAGGATCACGTCGGCCCTTTGAGGCTCCAAGCCGGAAATCTTTCTTCGCTCCGCGATCGGCATCGCCTGATAGAGCCGGATCTGCCGCCGCACCTCGGCGCGGCTCAAAGGACTGCCATGGACCTCGCTGTGGGAATACCGTACCAACCCTCGCTCGACGGCAGCCAAAGTCGTAAAGGTGCCGGCGATCCCCACCATCGCCGAGAAACAAGGCTTCACCGCCCACTCCACAATCAACGAGTCAAGCTCGCGATCGATCGCCGTCATCAACCGGTCGCGCTCATCCTGCCGCGCGGGGTCCGTAGCGAGAAATCGTTCGGTGAGCCGCACTGAGCCAAGATCCAGACTGGCCCAGCGGCAAAGCCTCCCGTCGTTACCCCAGATGAACTCCGTGCTGCCTCCGCCCACATCCACCACCAACACCTCTTCTCCCTTGAGATCGAGCCCGCGCTCCACTGCCAGGTAGGAATAGCGAGCCTCCTCTTCACCGCTGAGGACCTGCAACTCCAAATCAAGCTCCCGCTTGAGACGGGCCTGAAAAGCCGTGGCATTACGCGCATCCCTAAGGGCGCTGGTCCCTACGGCCACGATCTCATCGACGGCCAGCTCTGCGCACCGCTCCCGATAGGCCCTTAATACCTTCAGGGTCCGCTCTGCTGCGGGCGCAGAGATTCGGCGCGTGCGATCGACTCCTTTCCCTAGGCGCGTTATCTCCGCGCGGTCCTCCAGAACTTCAAACGTCCTGTTTTCCTTAAGCTCTGCAATGAGAAGGAGGATCGTGTTGGTGCCGATATCGATCGCGGCAAATCGCTTCCCTGCCATGCCCTTAGGAACCACCCGGAGACCACCCCATGCTGTGGCTGAACCCTAGCTCCGCCTCCAAGCGCGCGGCCCAGACCTCCACATCTGCTAGAGCACGCTGGGCCATACGCTCCTTTCGCGCCCTGCCCCGAAGCGGCATGGAGATCGCTGGCAGCAGACCGAAATTAGCGTTCATGGGTTGAAAGTCTTTGCGCGACGGATCCGTGATATAGAGCAGCAGGGCCCCCAGGGCGGTGGTCGCTGGCGGCACCACCGGCTCCAACTCCAAAATCAATCTGGCCGCGTTGATCCCAGCGATCAGGCCGCACGCTGCCGACTCCACATATCCCTCTACACCGGTGATCTGGCCGGCAAAAAACCTCGTCGGGCTCGCGCGCCACTGAAGCGAGGGCAAAAGATGGCGGGGGGAGTCGATGAAGGTGTTTCGGTGAAGGCTTCCCAGGCGGACGAACTCGGCCTTTTCCAGGCCCGGGATGAGCGAGAAAACTCTCTTTTGCTCCGGATAGGTCATTTTGGTCTGGAAGCCGACCAGATTATAGAGAGTCGCTTCACGGTTTTCCTGGCGCAATTGCACTACCGCATAAGGGCTCTTCCCTGTGCGGGGGTCGATTAAACCGACCGGCTTCATTGGCCCGAAAGCCAACGTCTCCCTGCCGCGCCCGGCCATCTCCTCAATGGGCATGCACCCTTCAAAGGGGATAAAGCGTTCAAAGCTCCGCGTCGGGATCTTTTCAGCAGCCAGGACTTCGTCGACAAATCGATCGTATTGCGCTCGTGTCAGCGGGCAATTGAGATAATCCTCCGGGTCCCGCCCATAGCGCGAGGCTCTGAAGACGAGCTCCATGTTGACGGACTCCGCCGTCACGATGGGCGAGATCGCATCATAGAAATAGAGATGGTCCGAGCCGAGCAGAGAGGCCAAGTGGCGCGACAGAGACGGCGACGTCAACGGACCTGTGGCCACGATGACGAATCCCGCGGGTATCTGCTTGACCTCTTCCCGTATGAGGCGTACCTGCGGCAGGCTCGCGACTGTGCGTGAGAGCGTGCGGGAGAAGCCCTCGCGATCCACTGCCAGGGCCGAACCCGCCGGGACCCGATGACCGTGGGCGACCCGGATGACCAGAGAGTCGAGCCGACGCATCTCTTCTTTCAGCAAACCGGCAGGAGCGGTCAAAGAGAGCGAGCGCAAGGAGTTGCTGCACACCAACTCGGCCAGCTCGCCGCCCGTATGCGCCTCGGTCATCCTTCCGGGTCGCATTTCAAACAGCTCAACCGCCACGCCTCTGCGGGCAAGTTGCCACGCCGCCTCGCATCCGGCCAACCCGCCGCCGATGATCCGAACAACCCGCTCCATCCTCTACTCTGCAAGCTGGACTTTATAGTCGCAGGTCTTGTTGTGGCAGCGCCTCACCCGCCCGGCTCGCCTGGTCACCTTCTCCACCAGGATCGGCGCCCCGCACTGCGGACAGGCCTCCGCAACCGGCCGATCCCAGGTGGCGAACTGGCACTCCGGATAGCGCTCGCAGCCGTAAAAGATCTTGCGCCGCCGGGATTTCTTCTCCTGGAGATTTCCCTGCTGGCAATCAGGGCAGCGGATCCCCAGATCCTTTGGTTTTATTAGGGGCCGGATGTTCTTACACTCGGGATAGCCGCTGCAGCCAAGAAACTGGCCGTACTTGCTCCAGCGCAGCTGCATGGGCCGCCCGCACTCCTCACAGACCTCACTGACCTCGATCTCATCCGCCACCTGGACCTCGCCCGACGCGCCACGCGTAAAATTTTTCGTATTCTTACACTCGGGATAGCGCGGGCACGCGAGAAACTCGCCATTGCGCCCCCATTTCACAACCATCATGGCGCCGCATTTGTCGCAGGGGATCTCCGTGGGCACCTCTTCGCGCTTCACGTCCCTCATCTGCGCTTCCGCTTTTTTCAGATCGCGCGAAAATGAGGCGTAGAACCGTTTCATGGCTTTGAGCCAGTCCTCTTTCCCCTCCTCGACCTTATCCAGGATGCCCTCCATGCCGGCAGTGAACTCCACGTTCAGAATATCGGGAAAGGAATTGACCAAGAGCTCCGTCACAAGAACGCCGAGTTCGGTGGGGACCAGGCACTTCTTCTCATCCAAGACCACGTACTCCCGATCCAGGATATTGGACAGGATCACGGCGTAAGTGGAGGGCCGACCGATTCCCTTTTCGTCGAGCTCCTTGATCAGCGAGGCCTGGGTAAAACGCGGCGGGGGTTGAGTAAAGTGCTGATGGGGATCCAGCGAGAGCAGCTTCAAGAGGTCGCCGGCCGCCAGGTCCGGTAGCGTCCCTTCTTTTTCTTCCTCTGCTTCGTCCCCCCCTTCAACGTAAAGCCTCATGAACCCGTCGAACTTGAGCTGCTGGCCGGTGGCGCGGAACAGCGCCTCTCCGACACGGATGTCAAAGGCGGTTTGATCGAACAGCGCCGGGGTCATCTGGCTCGCTACAAACCGCTCCCAAATCAGGGAATAGAGGGCAAAGGCGTCACGGCGCAGATATTTCCGCACCCGCTCCGGCGCATACTCCATCGAGGTTGGCCGAATGGCTTCGTGGGCATCCTGAACGCCCTTTTTGGCTCGATAGGTGACCGGCTTCTCCGGCAGATATTTTTCTCCGTACTGGTCGTGGATGAAACGACGCGCTTCTCCCAGGGCGTCCGCGGAAACGCGGGTCGAATCGGTCCGCATATACGTGATGAGCCCAACCGAACCTTCGGGCCCCAACTCTACCCCTTCATAAAGCCGCTGCGCGATTTGCATAGTCCGTTGGGGCTGAAATCCGAGTTTTCTCGCCGCCTCCTGCTGGAGCTTGCTGGTGACGAACGGCGGCGTGGGAAACCGGCGCCGCTCTTTCTTTTCCACTTGGCTGACGGCCCACGGCAGCCCTTCCAAAGCTCCGACAATCTTGCGGATTGCGGCCTCATCTTCGATGCGGGATTTCTTCTGGTCGACCTTCTCTCCCTGCCACTCGATCAAGCGCGCCTCAAACGACGGGCCGACCCGCCCCTCCAGGAGCGCGCTCAAGGACCAATATTCTTGCGAGACAAAGGCGCGGACCGCTTTTTCCCGCTCGCAGACAAGGCGCACCGTCACCGACTGCACCCGCCCGGCGCTCAATCCCCGCCGTACCTTTTTCCACAGGATAGGGCTAATCTGGTAGCCCACCAGCCGGTCCAGGATCCGACGGGCGATCTGGGCCTCAAACTTTTTCCGGTCCAGCTTCTGCGGATGCGCGATCGCCTCTTGCACCGCCTTACGGGTGATTTCGTTGATCAGAACTCGGTGCAGGCGATGATGGTCGCGACCGATTTGGTCTGCGATGTGCCAGGCGATGGCCTCGCCTTCTCGATCGGGGTCGGAAGCCAGGTAGATCTGCTCCTTGCCTTTAGCGGCCCGGCGCAGCGCTTCAATAATCTTCTTTTTTCCCTGGATGACGTGGAAGTCGGGCACAAACCCTTTCTCGATGTTCACGCCCAATTTGCTTTTGGGCAGATCCACGATATGGCCGACTGAGGCCTCAACCTGGAAATCCCGACCCAGGTATCTCGCCAACGTCCTGGCCTTGGCCGGGGACTCGACTATGACTAGATTTTTCGCTGCCATAAGATCAATTTCATATCTCCGATTCCAGATCTCAGATTTCGAAATTGAGATCTGAGATCTGCAATTTGTGATTGTCTAGTTTGCCACGAACCTCTTTCCCGGAAGCTGTTTTAAAAGCCCCTGAAGCTCCAGCTCCAAAAGCAGCTCTGAAACCTTGGCGGCAGAGAGCCCGCTTTTTTGGATCACTTCGTCGATCTGGAGCGGATGGATCTCGACCAGCTCGAACACTTTCCTCGCCTCGACGCTCAGCCCTGCCGGCACGCGGCGCTGGGAAGCGCCCTCAAGCGCGCCCGCTCGCCGCACGAGCTGGGGCGCGATCTCCTCGACGATGTCCTGCACGCCCTCCACTAACTTGGCCCCCTGCCGGATCAAACGATGAGTGCCGCGACTGCGGCTCGCACCCGCCTCCCCCGGCACGGCAAAAACTTCCCGCCCCTGTTCCAGGGCCAAACTGGCTGTGATTAAGGACCCGCTCTTCTCGGTCGCCTCGACCACTACAACACCGAGAGAAAGACCGCTGATCAGGCGGTTACGCGAAGGGAAGTTGTAGGAAAACGGTGGGGTTCCGATCGGTTGCTCGGAAACAATCGCCCCGCGCTCGCAGAGCGTTCGATAGAGATCCTCATGCTCCGGGGGGTAGACCACATCGACACCCGAACCCAAAACCGCCAAGGTTCTTCCCCCGGCGCTGAGCGCGCTCTTGTGTGCTTCCCCATCGATGCCACGCGCCATGCCGCTCACTACTGTGAACCCCATCCCGGCCAAACCTTGAGCAAGCTCGCGGGTGATCCGGAGGCCGTACTCGCTCGCGCTGCGCGACCCGACCACGGCCACAGCCCTGTCATCCTCGGGTCGAAGTTGCCCTTTGACGTACAGGAAAGGCGGCGGATCGGGAAGGGTCCGCAGGCGCCCAGGATAATCCGGAGCGTTGAACGGGAGAATCCCGGCGCCGGCCGCCAACGCACGGCGTCCTTCCTGCTCAACTTCCTCCCATTGGGAGAAGCGAAGCAGTCCGGCGATCGCTTCCCTGTCGAGGCCGGGGATTTCGCCCAACTCCGCCTCCGAGGCGGAAAAGGCCTGCGTGGGATCGCCAAAATACTCGACCAGTCTCTTAAAACCTACACAACCCAGCCGGTTGACTCGCCCCAGGGCAAGCCAAGGAACACAATCCTTTCCTACCAAAGAAGGCAAAAAGAGATCCTCCGCCAAATTTATACAAGCCTGAACCATATCTTTTAACCTTTTGTCAACCGGAAGTGCTTAGTCTGAAGCTCGAATCAGGGATACCAAAAAAAATCATTATATTGCAAAACCCCGATTACCGCCAGACTCACTCCTGAGGCTCCGCAGAACGCCGCTACTCTCGCTCCTTGTGGCGCGGGGCTCGCAGCCCCCCGCGGAGTCCTTCAAGCTCCAGAAGTCTTCTCTTCCAGCTCAGGCCCAACGCGAAGCCGCCCAGTTGCCCGTCGCTGCGGATCACGCGATGGCACGGGATGATAATAGGGACAGGATTCCGAGCCAACGCGTTGCCCACCGCCCGGCTAGCTCCCGGTCTTCCCAGCCGCCGAGCGATCCAACGGTAGCTCCTGACCTGGCCGTAAGGGATCCGCGCGGTGACCCTCAAGACTGCGCGCGTAAAACCGGGAAGGCCGGAAAGATCGCACGGCACCCTAAATGAGCGCAGCCGGCCAGCCAAGTAGGCCCTGATCTCTTTTCGCGCGAGGTTCTCCCAGCGCCGCACGGATCCGCTCGCCACTTTCGCTCGCGTGGAGCCTGACTCACGGTCGGTTTCTTTCCTCAGCCGCACTGCCTTGATTCCTGCCTGGGAGACCTGGACAAAAAACCCGTGCTTCACTTTTTTCTTCTCCTGCGCTCGTCCCTGCGCGCGCGTAAAATTAAGCGGATCGGTGATCCCGTAAGCCCCAAAGCTAGTCGCAGCTGATGGATCAAATAGCGTTGGTAGCCGGAAGAAACCCCTTCCGGGACACTCACGAAAACCATCAATGTCGGGGGACATACCGCGGTCTGGGTGGCATAAAAGAACTTTACTTCCCGGCCTTGATACAGGGGGGGCCCATGCGCTTGGACCACCTCCCGCAGGGCCTGATTGAGCGGTGCGGTTCGAATCCTGCGCTGATAGGAAAGGGCCACCCCTTGAACTGCTTTTAGCAGATCCTCGACCCCTTCCCCCGTCAGCATCGAGAGAAAAACAAGCGGCGCAAAATCGACGAAGGCGAGCTTGTGAAACACCCGTTCGCCATAGGACTCCGGGCTCCTTCGCTCGGGTGGCACGAGATCCCATTTGTTCACCGCCAAAATCAGCCCCTTTCCGCGCTGCAATGCATAAGCCAGAATCTGGGCATCCTGGTCGGTTACGCCCTCCGGCCCGTCCAGGAGGTGGATGACCAAATCGCCTCGCTCCACCGAGCCGAGGGAACGGATCACGCTATAGCGCTCGAGCCGGTCCACAATTCTCGCCTTGCGACGGATTCCCGCTGTGTCCACCAAAACGTACGGTTCCCCCCCTAATGTGAAAGGAGTATCCAAGGCGTCCCTCGTGGTGCCGGGAACGGAATCCACCACGGAGCGTTCATAGCCCAGCAGCCGATTCACCAAGGTTGATTTCCCCACGTTGGGACGCCCGACGACGGCAAGAAAAAGCGGTCTTGGCCGCACCTCTTCCTCGCCTGGGACCTTCTCAGCCGCCGACGGAAAGGCCGCGACGATCCGATCCATCAACGCGGTTATCCCGAGGCCATGCTCTGCCGAAACCGGAAAAATCTCGTTTACTCCCAGGGTGTAAAACTCGTACAGGCGGTCCTCTTTAGGAGGGGTATCGATTTTGTTGACGGCATAAAATACCGGCTTGTTAACTCGCCTCAGGAGAAGCACCGCGTCGCGGTCCAGGGGATTCAAGCCGGCCTTTCCGTCGAAGACAAACAAGATAACATCTGCCTCCTCCATAGCCAGACGGCTTTGCTCCTGAATCTTTCTCTCCAGACCGCTCTCCGCCTCCGAGTCAAACCCACCGGTGTCAATGAGGATAAACTTCCTTTCCTCCCACTCAGCCGCGCCGTAATTGCGGTCTCGAGTCACCCCTGGCGTGTTATCCACGATGGCTTTCCTTTTGCCGGTGAGGCGGTTAAAAAGCGCGGATTTACCGACATTGGGCCGACCGACGAGGGCGAGAACCGGAAGGCGCCCAGAAGGGCCGGGGCTGAACTCTGTCATCCGGGCCATCTTTAAAGACCTAGGCTGGTCAAGGCATACGGGTCCTGGGTCCATCCCTTGTGGACTTTGACGAAGAGCTCCAGAAAGATTCGACAGCCCAAAAGCCTCTCCAGTTCCTCCCGCGCCTGCGTGCCGATCTCCTTGAGCATGGACCCTCTCTTGCCGATCAGGATAGGTTTGTGCGATTCCCGATCGGCGTGGATCGCCGCCTTGATGACGATCAGGTTGCGCTCCTCTTTTTCGCTGAATTCCTCGATCACTACCGCGGTGCCGTAAGGGATCTCCTCGCGCGTCAGGATGAAGACTTTCTCGCGAATAATCTCAGCCGCGAGAAAGCGCTCGGTCTGATCCGTAACTTCTCCCTCAGGGTAATAGCGCGGCCCTTCCGGTAGCTGCTTGACGACGAGATCCAAAATCAGGGGCAGGTTCTCTCCCTTGAGGGCGCTCACCGGGACAATCTCCCTTCCCGGCAATAACTCGGCGCACCGCTGCATCAGCGGCAGGAGCTTTCCCTTGGAGATAAGGTCCATTTTGTTGAGCAGGATCAACACGGCGGCCTCGGACTGAGCGAGCATGCGCGCGATATCCTCATCCTCAGTGCGGATCTTCTCGCTGGCATCGAGGAGCCAGAGAACTCCATCCACCTCGTGCAAGGTGGCCCGCGCGACCTCCACCATGCGCCGATTCATCAGCGAGTGAGCCCGGTGAATACCGGGTGTATCCAGGAAGACGACCTGGGCGTTCGCCATGGTCTTGATACCGCGAATCCGATTCCGCGTCGTCTGCGGCTTGGGCGTCACGATGGCGATCTTCTCCCCCAGCAGCTGGTTCAGCAGCGTGGATTTTCCGACATTGGGCCGCCCGACGATCGCCACAAAGCCGGAGCGATGCGGCTCCGCCTTCGGCCCGGCCCGATGATTTGGTTCTTCCGAGATCATCTTAACCCAGACCTCCAACGTCAAGCTTGAGTTTCTTCCCCAACCAGAGGCAGCGCTCCAAGTGGTCCGCAACGGCGTCGTCGGTCTCGGGATGGACGAGGATATCCAACCCCTCACGGTTAAGCATCAACCACGGGACAACCTGGGCGAACTGCTCGGGAGCGAAAACGACTTGATACATGGATTTCGGATGGGGACCGACCGGCTTGTCATGCCAGCTCCCGAGCTGAACCTCAAAGCGGGCCGCCAACCCTTCCCTGACCCGCGCCGCAGCTTCGCGGCTCTTCGGGTCGTAGTAAACATGAGCATGATAGCCTTGAATCATTTCCGTGTCTTTCATCATAACCCCCGCCTGATTATTTTTATCAAATATCCCGGCTTGACTCCAATGGCCGGTAAAACCCGGCTTGAATTTGTGCCTCGCCCTCCCGTGAGATATGGTCTTGGCAACTGAGCACTGCCGGAGGATGCGCGCCAGGGCTCAGCCTATTTAAATCCTGCGACATTTCTCTACATGAGATGGACCTATCGCCACAAATGATCGGCCTGGGTGCTGGGATCGCTTACGCCGCCGGCAACATTGCGTCCCGGCGCGGCCTTCTGTATTCCACACCCCTCACGATGACCTGGATATCGATGATCGTCCAGAGTCTCGCGCTGTGGACCATTGTTTTCGTTACCGCGGGCATCCCCACTGTTCTACCTTTGGCGCTGTTAATGTTCATCCTCGTGGGCTTTCTCATGCCGATCATCCGGCTTCTGACCTATACCGGCATGGCCAAGATTGGCGCAGCTCGCAGCACGCCGCTGCGGGCAACCCACCCTCTCTTCAGCGCGGTTTTTGCCGTCGCAGCGCTGGGAGAGAAGATCAACCTCCCCATCGCCTCAGGCACAATCTTGGTTGTTCTAGGAGTCGTCCTCATATGCTGGCAACGCGGAGAAAGGGTTGCCTCCTACCGGCCGTGGCACACGCTGATACCGCTGGCGGCGGCATTTTTTGCGGGCGTTGTCCATCCGATGGTCCGTTATGGCCTGGGAATCTCGAACCAACCGGTATTTTTTTCGGCCGTCGTAGGTGTGGTTTCACTTCTCGGCCTTTGCGGCTCTCTGGCCCTGCCCGGCCACAACCAGCGACTCCGTTGGGATCAAAAGGCGCTCAAGTCTTTTGTGCTGGCGGGAATTTTTGAAACCGTGGGATTCCTTTTATTCCTTGCCGCCCTCAGCGCGGGGCCAGTCGTGCTGGTGGCCCCTTTCATCGGCACGACCCCGATGTGGGTCCTGATCGGCACCGTGATCTTGATGCGGGACATCGAGCAAGTCAACTATCGGACAGCAACCGGAACCTTGTTTACCGTCGCGGGAACCATCGCTATTTCCCTCGGAGGTTAGGACTTGCTCTAAGCCCAGTAGGTCGTCCGGTCAATAGGAATATGTTGCAGGATCTCCCCGGGGATATAGTCCTCCAGCTTGATCCTCGCCATCGCGTCATCCGGACACTTGGACACCGGCGAGAAGGGACGGTCCAATGGCCGCGTGGCATCGACGATCATGCACGACGTTTTAATCTCGTCGACCAAGGAGGGGTCCAAGAAATTGCCTCTGAACAGCGGCTGGAGGATCGAAACCTGTCGATGGGGCTGCACCCGGGTCGCAAGAGCCCAGAGGATATCGGTAGGGTTATAAACATCGATGTCGTCGTCGAAAACAAATACGTTCTTCGTATGATCGAAAGTCAGAGCAGCCGCGGCGGCGCGGCCGGGGTCGCCCTCGGACATCTTCTTCATCGAGATGAACACGTTGTAGTGCGCATGTCGACCCATCTTGCAGACCGCCGTGACTCCCGGGACAGCCTCGCGGCAGCGCCGCAGATAGGCGCCCTCGCGCGGCAGATCCATCCATGGCTTGTCCCCTTCGGGAGTGATGACGGACTGATACATGGCATCCTTGCGTCGGTTGATAGCCCGTACTTCGTAAAACAGACAGCTCGCGTAGCGTTGGGGGCCGAGGTAGCCGGGCGCTTCTCCAAAGGGCCCCTCGACGACGCGCTTTCCGGGAATCAGTGCCCCTTCGATCACGATCTCGGCATCGGCGGGGATGAGTAAATCCT
>MGSI01000166.1 GCA_001798455.1 Deltaproteobacteria bacterium RIFCSPLOWO2_02_FULL_57_26
CAAGCCTTGGCGTCTTTGGTGGCAAAAGCCTTCGTCCCATTATGGCAGGTCCCACAGAACTCGCCTTCGTTGAGATTCGCCATCTTCATCTGGGGAGAGGCGGCCAGCTTTTTCATCTCGAAGAGCTTCGGTTTGACGTGACATTCCGGACACTGGAGCTTTTTTTCGGTCACATGGAACTTATGGCTGAAAGGAACCGGACCTAAAGGCTTGGTCTCCTCATACGAAAAATCTTTTGGAACAGGGATCTCCGCTCCCAATGCGGGATGTGTACCCAGCCATAGAACAATACTCGCGAAAACCATTGTTGCCACCGCAAAAGAGCGTTGCCTGGAATTCATCGATGCTTTCTCCTTTCTCTCCGCTCTCTCCATCATCCATTTTACAAACAATCGTTCCTTAAACGCAAGTTTTTTCCAAGCCTCGCCGGTCTTCAACTGCTTAACCCTGCTGGAAGCCCCACTTTCCTTGCTCTCTAGCCGGCGTTGAAACCGCATGCTGCTCCCGGGTCTGATGAGGGAAGATCAGCCGCCCGGCCAGAAGGAACAAGAGCAACCCGGCGGAATATGCAGCCGCCATCAGCGTCCATTCAATCGTGGTCGGGCTATAGACGTTCGTTATATCTAGAGGGCCGCCGCGCATCAGCGAAGGCAGTAAAAGATAGGTCCGTTCGGCAAAGACGCCGACAATTACCAGTAGAGACGCGACGACAGTCCACGAAGGAGTCCGAGTCCAGGGAAGACCTAGAAGGACGAAAGGAATGAGGATGCCTACGATCGTATCAAACCAAAAAATTCCCGAAAACCGCCCCCATAGAATCTCTTCGAGGACCTGAATATGAGCTGGCGAGCCAGAGTAGCCTACGGTCAGGAACTCAGTGAAAAGCAGATAGGCCAAGACCGGGATGCTCAGGAACAGAAAGGTCCCAAGTTGAAGGATGATCTTGTCACCAATGTCAATTCTAAAAAGCTTTCTCCCTGCCCAAACGGCCACAATCACTCCGGCCAGACCAGAGGCCAACGCCGAGGAAATGAACAGCGGGGCCAGAATCGGCGTATTCCACCCTGGTTGCCCCTTGACCAGGCCGAGGATCCAGGCAGTCACTGAATGAAGCGCCACAGCGCCAGGTATAGACACAATGGCAAGCGTCTTTAGAATCCTCCGGTCCCGCTTGAGCGAAGCCTCGGAAATGTCGGTGTAGCCTAAAGTAAGAAGACGAACAAGGATGAAACGCCCTGGATGGCCTAAGGCGGCTTTCACTACCTGCGCTCGGACACTAAAGAAAAGCAGGGCCGAGCATAGAATAAGATAGCTGTTGATAATCGTCACGTCCCAAAGCAGTGGCGAAGAAAAGTTTGCATTACGAATCACGTAGAGAAGGCGCGTCGGTTGACCCATATCCAGGACGATGAAGAGGGCGGCCAGGATGAGAAAGCTTATGGAGAGAATCTCAGCAATGATCGCGATCGGCTTCATTTCCTCTTTATTCAGGATATGAACCATGGCAGAGACCGCGATCCCTCCTGCGCTAAGCCCCACGCAGAAAATGAAATTCGCGATGTAGAGACCCCAAAATACAGGCTTATTGAGCCCCGTGACTCCAAGACCCTTCATGAACTGGAAAGAATAGGCATAAACCCCCAGGCCGATGAGCAGGATCAGGCCCATCTCAATCCAGACACTCCGCCGATGCCAGTCATTGAATCCGATTGTTCCATTAGCCATCTGACTTCTCCTCAGTGTCCGATAAATTGCAGGCCACCATAGACCATCACGCCGATAGAGATGGCCGCCATGAGGACGGCAATTCCGACCAGGAGATTCACGGCCACAAAGAAATAGCCTGTCTCGCTAGCCGGGAGTTCAAACCTTTCCGTCTTCATCTTGTCCCCACTGTTACGGTTTGACCAACGTGCGCCACCCTCTCGTCTTTCGCCTTCAAGTCCCCTGCCCGCTTGAAAAGATAGAAAACAATAGCGGCTATAAGGACCAGCGGAACTAAAATCAAAGTCATATGGGTGACTGTTCGCCAGTCCATATAACCGTACTCGAAGTAGCTCAGAAGGATGCTTAAACCAAAAACCCACAGGATAACTCCTGTCCCCCAAGCGACGTATTTCTGTGTCAGTGTCATAACCCACCTCCATTTTTTTCTTGTTCTGGCTTCTTGAAGAGGAGACTCCAAATGACGGCGCGGGAAGATGTGGTGTTGGAAATACGGTATTTCTTCCCTCTTCCCAGCATGATGCTGTCCCCGGGGAGGAGAAGAATCGAGGAACCCGAGTTGTGGAGGAGAAGGCCCCCCTCGACGACGAAGTGAACGGCCTCGAAGTCCCAGAATTCGCCGCTTCCAATAGAATTTCCCGGCTCCACCTCTGTGCTAAGAAGCTCCGCCCACTCGTTTTCGTAAAGAAGCCTGATACGGGTTCCCTCCTTCTGCACCGACCTCAAGGATTGTTCCCGTCTAACGATCCTGATGGCGTTATTGGCTTCCATTTTTCGTCTCCCACCCTCGGTATAGCGCAAGAACGATGCCAGGAGAGCCAAATCGTTAGGCTGCTAACTAGCTGATTTAAAGGGGCTATTTTAGGCTAAGAAATCGTCAAGAAGGGCATAAGCGCAGGAGGGATTGCAAAATAGAATGGTATATCTGCAAGCCATTGAAAAACAAAGGGCTTCTAAGTATTGCAATTTGAAAGGGGTTGTAAAATGAAGGCCTAGAAAGAACCTGCTAGCCGTGATACCGGCGGTGGGATTTTTATGCCTCTTCCTGCAATTTCCGCCAAAGGGTAGAAGGTGAAACGCCGAGGATCTCGGCGGCCTTAGCTTTATTCCCGCCGCATGCATCCAACACTTCTTTGATGTAACTCATCTCCATCGTTCTTAGATCCTTAAACTCCCTCGAGGGTGACGGCCGACTGCGCTCGACTTCGGCACGCATCTGAGGTGGAAAGTGGCTGGCGCGGATAAGCTCTCCAGGGCCGGCAAAGATCACTGCTCGCTCCACGGCGTTTTTTAGCTCTCTCACGTTTCCCGGCCAGTCATAACCCACCAGGAAGTTTAGCGCCTCCTCGGAAAAGTCCGCGACTGCCTTCTTCATTTCCGTGGAGAAAACCTTGAGAAAATGGCGGGCCAAGAGAGGGATATCTTCCTTGCGTTCACGCAAGGGAGGAATGCCAATCTGAACGACATTAAGCCGATAAAACAGATCTTCGCGAAAGTGACCGGCCTTTACCTCTTCCCCTAAATCCTTATTCGTCGCCGCAATGACCCTCACGTCTACCGGAGTCTCCTCTTCCGAACCAACTTTTTTCACCTCCCGCTCCTCCAGGGCTCTGAGGATCTTGGCTTGCATCTCAAGCTTCATATCCCCGATCTCGTCGAGGAAAAGAGTCCCCCCATTTGCCAGCTCGAAGCTTCCCCGCTTCATGTAGAGAGCCCCGGTAAACGCGCCTTTCTTATGGCCAAAGAGCTCGCTTTCCAAAAGATTCTCGGGAATCGCCGAGCAGTTCACGGTCACAAAGGGTCCACTAGCCCGATGACTGCGAAAGTGAATCAGACGCGCCACGACTTCCTTGCCGGTGCCGCTCTCTCCCAGGACCAGCACGGAAGAATCCGTCTCCGCTACCCTGACTGCGAGATCAAAAACCTGTTGCATCCCTTGGCTCTTGCCGATCACCACATCCTTTCCGTAAAGCTGCTTGAGCTCCCCCCGGAGATAAATGTTTTCATCCGCAAGGCGCTTCCTCTCGAAAGCGCGCTCGACGACGAACCGAATCTGATCCGGGGTAAAGGGTTTGGGGATGTATTCTTGGGCACCTTTTTTGATCGACTCGACCGCAGACTCAATGGAGGCATAGCCTGTGATCATGATGACTAAGGTGGTCGCGTCATGCTCCTTGACTCGATCGAGGAGCGCCATTCCGTCCATCCCCGGCATTTTGATGTCGCAGATGACCATATCAAAGGCGCTCTTCTGAAATTTTTCCCACGCAACAAGCGCATCCAGGCTGCTCTCTACGTCGTACCCGATCCGCTCCAGGGCCTTTTCCACTGCCTCGCAGATGCGCTCCTCGTCATCCACAACGAGGATTTTGCCTTTGATTTTCTTTTCGCTAGTGTCCATAGCCTAAAAGCTTTTAGCCATCAGCTTTCAGCCCTCATGATTCAGTCCTTTTCTGGCCGACCGCTGATACCTGATTGCTGACAGCTTTTAACGGTATAAAAAGGCGAATCGTCGTACCGGCGGATCCTGATGAGCCTGTCCCGACCTCCTCCGCAGTTCGGCTCTCCACTTCGACTCTCCCTCCATGCTCCTCCATGATCCGATAGACTATCGAGAGCCCTAAACCTGTCCCTGCTTCCTTGGTAGTGAAAAAGGGGTCGAAGATCTTGCCTCGGATATCGCGCGGAATGCCTGATCCAGTATCTTGCACCGCAATCTCAGCTAAACCCTCGCGAAGCGCAGTTCTCACGGTTAAGGTTCCTCCCCGAGGCATCGCCTGAATCGCGTTGACAAAAACATTCATCAGCACCTGCCTGATCCGATCCGGATCGCACGGGATCGAAGGGATATCTGAAGAAAAATCCTGCCGCAGGCCAACCGCGTGAAGCTCGAGCTGGTGTTTAATCAATCCCAGAGTGCTCATGACCACGCCGTTAAGGTCGGAGGAGCGAAAATCCAGCTCATGGCGACGGGAGAAATCTCTAAGGTCATCAATAATTCGCTTGCACCGCAGGGTGTCATCGCTGATGCGCTTGAGCTCCTTGTGAATATCCGGCTGGTCACCCACTTCCTCCATCAGCAGGTTGATGTTCATCAAGATACTGGTCAACGGGTTATTAAGCTCATGTGCAACCCCCGAGGCCAAAAGACCGATCGAAGCCAGCTTCTCTGATTGAAGCAAAGATTCTTGGACTCTCTTCAACTCCTCGGTTCGCACCCGAACTTTTTCCTCCAGGGAACGGCTGTAATCATCGATCCGCTCCTTGTATTCTTTCAGCGTTTGCACCATAGCATTGAAAGAATTGGCTAACTCGCCGATCTCATCGCGGGTCCTTGCGTCTACCCGGTGTCCCAAATCTCCCTCCATGATCCTCCGCGTGCCCCGAAGAAGGTCGGAAACAGGTACGGTAATGCGTTGTGCAACAGCAAAGGCCACGGTAGCGGTCAAGCCGAGCGACAGGGCGGTAAAGAGAAAGAAAAGAAAAATCATGCTTTGTCCGA